>JAILFA010000077.1 GCA_024687125.1 Lachnospiraceae bacterium | reverse complement strand
TTGCGGTCCAGACGCGCTTCGACGATCTTTTCCAGGGAATCGAACGCGCCTCCGCAGATGAACAGGATATTGGTCGTGTCGATCTGCAGCAGCTCCTGATGCGGGTGCTTGCGCCCTCCCTGCGGGGGAACGCTGGCGACCGTGCCCTCGATGATCTTGAGCAGCGCCTGCTGCACACCCTCGCCGGAAACGTCGCGCGTGATCGAAACATTTTCGCTCTTCTTGGTGATCTTGTCGATCTCATCGATGTAGACGATACCGACCTGCGCGCGCTCGATGTCGTAATCCGCTGCCTGAATGAGCTTGAGGAGGATATTTTCTACATCCTCACCGACATAGCCCGCCTCGGTCAGCGTCGTGGCATCCGCGATCGCAAAGGGCACATTGATGATCCTGGCCAGTGTCTGCGCAAGGTACGTCTTGCCGCAGCCGGTGGGACCGATCATCAGGATATTGCTCTTCTGAAGCTCGACGTCGCCGGTGTTTTCCTCCGGCGCGAGCACACGCTTGTAGTGATTGTAGACGGAAACCGCGAAGACCTTTTTTGCCTCCTCCTGTCCGATCACGTATTCATCGAGAAAGCTCTTGATCTCGGCCGGTTTTAACAGGTTGATATCGCCGGTATCGACTTCCTCCTCCTGCTCGCCTGCACGCTCCTCCTCGAACTCCTCCTCAATGATGTTGGAGCAGATGGACACACACTCGTCGCAGATATAGACCCCTGCAGGTCCCGCGATCAGCTTGCGGACCTGATCCTGCGTCTTATTGCAGAAACTGCATCGGACGTCTCCAGGAAAGCTTTTCATCATGATTTCTTGTCCTTTTTCTCATCCGGCCGCTTGGTGATCACGGAGTCGATGATGCCGTATTCCATGGCCTCCGCGGCTGTCATCCAGTTGTCGCGCTCGGTGTCCTCGGCGATCTTTTCGATCGGCTTGCCGGTATTCTCCGCGAGGATCGTGTTGAGTTTTTCACGCGTGCGCAGAATGTGCTTCGCCGCGATCTCGATCTCGGTCGCCTGTCCGCGGGAACCGCCGGAGGGCTGGTGGATCATGATCTCCGCGTTGGGCAGAGCCTGCCTCTTGCCCTTGGCGCCGCCGGCCAGCAGGAACGCGCCCATGCTCGCCGCCATACCGACACAGATCGTCGCGACATCGCACTTGATGTAGTTCATCGTGTCGTAGATGGCCATGCCGCTGGTGATCTCACCGCCGGGGCTGTTGATGTAGAGGTGGATATCCTTTTCCGGATCCTCCGCTTCAAGGAAAAGAAGCTGTGCCACGACAACACTCGCGGAACTGGCATCGACTTCCTCGCCGAGGAAGATGATGCGCTCCTTGAGAAGTCTCGAATAGATGTCATAGGACCTCTCGCCGCGGCTGGTCTGTTCAATAACGTAAGGGATCAAGCTCATGATCGTCACCTTTCTTTCTGTCAGGCTTTCTTTTCCTTGGCCTGCGCAACAATAAACTTCATAGCCTTGTCGATCTCCATGTTCTCTTTCATCTCGCGCTTCTGACCATTGGAGAGCATCCCTTCATACTTGTCAGCCTCCATATGCGCTTCCTCGGCGCGCTTTTTGATCTCCTCGGCGAACTCCTCATCGGTCGTCTTAAGACCTTCCTCCACAGCGATCGCTTCAAGGACCAGAGATCCCTTGAGACGCTTGATCGTATCCGGACGCATCTGCTCCCTCATGCCGTCGAGCGTCTGTCCGGTGTACTGGAAGTACTGTTCCAGGGAAAGTCCCTGATAGCGCAGATTTCTCGCATAATCACGGAGCATCAGCTCGATATTGGAATCGACCATGGCATCCGGCAGTTCAACCTCGCTGTCCGCGACCACCTCGTCAAGAAGAGCATCCTCGCGCTTCTTCTCTTCCTCCTCGCGCTTTTTGTCGGAGAGCTTTTTCTTCACGTCCTCCTTATACTCCGCAAAGGTCTCAAACTCGGAGATATCGGACGCATACTCATCATTGAGCTCCGGCAGCTCCTTTTCACGGATCGAATGCACAACGCACTTGAAGACCGCCGCCTTGCCTGCGAGGGATTTCTCGTGGTATTCCTCCGGGAAGGTGACCTCCACATCCAGCGGCTTTTCGATCTCGGCGCCGATGAGTTTCTCCTCGAAGCCGGGGATGAACGCGCCGGAGCCGATGGTCAGCGGGTGGTTCTCGCCCTTGCCTCCCTCGAACGCCACGCCGTCGACAAAGCCCTCATAGTCCAGGGAAACCGTGTCTCCGTTTTCCACGGGGCGGTCGGTCACGTCGACGCTGCGGCCGTTGAGCTTGCGGACGCGCTCGATCTCGGCATCCAGTTCCTCGTCCGTCACCGTATCGTCGATCTTATCAGCCTTGAGGCCCTTGTATTTGCCGAGCTTGACCGGCGGGCGCAGGGCGACGGTCGCTTTGTAGATCAGCGGCTTGCCGCTCTCCTTCTGAACGATCTCGATCTCCGGCAGGGATACGATGTCCTCTCCGCTCTGCTCGGCCGCTTCGCTGTAGGTGTCATCCACAACGTCATTGGCCGCGTCATCGTAGAAGATGGTCTGTCCGTAGAGCTTTTCGATCATCTTGCGGGGCGCCTTGCCTTTGCGGAATCCGGGGACATTGATCCGTCCCTTGCTGGCATGATACACCTTGTCTATCGCCTTTTCAAAGGTGGCCTCATCGACTTCCACGGTGAGGACCGCCATGCTTTTTTCCTGCTTTTCAACCTGAACGTTCATGTGCTTACCTGATCCTTTCTGTTCATCAAAACTATGTGTACACGCACATAACGCATACACGAAGCAGAATTATACCACAACTGCGGGGAAAAATGCAAGATGAAACGGCGCGTATTCAGTAGATTTGTCTGCCCTGCGTCAGGCTTTTTCCGGCCCGTTCTCAGCCAGCCACGCGTTGGAATAGTGCTCGTCGCCCGTGACCTCTTCGCCGAACCAGGATGCGGCATGATAGGCCGCGGCGGTCTCCTCCGAGGGAAACTCAACCTCGGCGAACATCAGGCCCTGATGGACGCCGCCGAAGATATCCAGTTCGATCCGGGGCGCTTCCTCCCCTTTCGCCGAATACCATGCGCCGAGAACGGGATCCTCGCCGAAGCTCTCTTCATCGAACGCGTCCTCATTGAGCGGCAGGATCACCCGCTTTTTTTCGATCACAACGCCGTCGGCCTTGGCAAGCAGATGCTCATAGGCCTCCTTTGTCAGAGCGAGGTTATACTCTTCCTGAGAGAGCACCCCCTCCTGCCGGATGCCCTTGTAGGTCATCGTATAGCGTTCCCGCGGGGCAGCTCCCGCACCTTTGCAGATGACCTCGCGCCTCACTCTGACCGCGGGATGGCGGCAGAGATACCCCTGCGTGATCTCATGAAAGGGAAAGCGCTCCAGATCCTCCGGAAGCGCCTTCACCAGAAACTTTTTTTCGATCTCACAGCCCATGATCTGAGTTCACATCTCCCGGAATGCTCCGCTCACGCACGGTAAACGATCTTCTTTGCCATATCCGCGGCCGCCTGTGCGCCCTGAAAGCGCTCGATGATCGCAAGACCGAACGGGATCGCCGTCCCCATGCCGCGGCTGGTCGTGATGTGACCGTCGACCGTCACCTCGTCCGTGCTCACCTCCGCTCCGACAAGACCATCCTCGCAGCCCGGATAGCAGCAGGCGCGCCGGCCCTTAAGAAGCCCGAGCTCTCCCAGCACCGTCGGTGCCGCGCAGATCGCGGAAAGCAGTTTTCCCGCGCTGTCAAACGCGCTGAGCTTGTCCGCAAGCGGCTCGCAGGCCTTGAGATTCTGCGTGCCCAGACCGCCGCCCGGCAGGATCAGCATATCCGCTTCGTCAATGGGTGCCTTGGCGAGTGTCGTATCAGCCATGACGGTGATGTCATGGGAGCCCTTCACACTGGCATCTCCGCTGATCGATGCCGTGACGCATTCGATCCCCGCCCGGCGCAGCAGATCGACGACTGTCAGCGCCTCGATCTCTTCAAAGCCCTCCGCAAGAAACAGAACTGTTTTCGCCATATCTTTGTCCTTTCGTAAGATAACTCAGCCGAACTCTGCGGTCTCCCCGCCTTTGGCCTTTCGTCCGTAGAGGCCGGTGAGACGCTTCATGCGCGCCGCCAGCTCGTCTGTGAGCATCGCGGCATCCAGCCGCCACTCCCAGTTGCCGCCGAGCGTGGACGGATGATTGATACGCGCCTCGTGTCCCAGTCCCAGCCAGTCCTGAAGCGGGATCACCGCCGTGTCCGCAACGCTCGAGAGTGCCGCGCGTGTCAGCGACTCCGCCGGACTGGAGCCCTCGTCCATCCCCAGGTACTCGGCCGCAAAGGTGCGGTCGGTTGCGGGGATCTCGTCGTACCAGCTCTCTGTCGTATCGTTGTCATGCGTACCGGTATACACAACACAGTTTCGGGGATAGTTGTGCGGCAGATAGTCGCTGTCCTCGCGGGAATCAAAAGCGAACTGCAGCACCTTCATGCCCGGATACCCTGTATCCGCCACGAGCTTCAATACCTCCGGCGTCAAAAATCCGAGATCCTCCGCGATCACCCGGACATCGCCGAGCTTTTTCTGCAGCGTCTTAAAGAACGCGAAACCGGGGCCCTTTTCCCAGTGCCCGAATTCCGCGGTCTCATGGCCGTACGGGATCGAATAGTAGGATTCAAACCCCCGGAAATGATCGATCCTGAGAACATCGCACATGGAAAACGCATGCGCGAGCCTGTCCATCCACCACGAAAATCCGGTGGATTCATGGATGTCCCAGCGGTACAGGGGATTTCCCCACAGCTGGCCCGTGGCCGAAAAAGCATCCGGAGGGCATCCGGCCACCGCGGTCGGAACATTGTCGCTGTTCAGCTGGAACAGATGGGGATTTGCCCAGACATCAGAGGAATCCAGCGCCACGTAGATGGGGATATCACCGATGATCCGGATCCCCGCTTTCGACGCGTAGTCCTTAAGCGCCGCGTACTGCACGGCAAACAGGAACTGCAGGAACGAATGAAAATCCGCTTCCTCAGCATACTCCGTGCGCGCCTTTTCCAGCGCATCCTCCTCGCGGAGCCGCAGGGGTGCGTCCCATTCCAGAAAGCTCCTGCCGTCGTTGGCGGCTTTGATCGCGATAAACAGGGAAAAGCCATCAAGCCAGGACGCGTTTTCCACGCAGAAAACAGCGTATTCTTTGCGAAGAGAAGCGATCCCGGGGACATCATCCCCGCCCGTAAAGCGGTCATACGCCTTTCTGAGCAGAACAAAACGCGTATCATAGATCCTGCTGTAATCGATGGGGGCCGTTTTATCCGCAACTTCATAAGGCGCGGCCTCCTCCTTTGTGAGAAGCCCCGCCGCGATCAGTTCGTCGATATCGATAAAATACGGATTGCCGGCATAGGTGGAAAACGACTGATACGGGCTGTCCCCGTAGCTCGTCGGTCCCAGCGGCAGGATCTGCCAGTACTGCTGCCCCGCCTGCTTCAGAAAATCGATAAACTGCCTTGCCTCGCGTCCGAGACTTCCGATCCCGTATCTGCCCGGCAGGGAAAAGACCGGAAGCAGGATGCCCGCTGCGCGATTCAGTTGAGACGATCCTCGCGCCATATGATGCCCTTCCACTGATCCAGCTGCTCGGTCGTCATGAATCCCATGGATGTCCCCATATAGCCGATCTTGTAAGACGCGAACAACAGTGCCATCTTGATCGCGTTGACGGAATCCCCGTCTTCCGCGTAGTAGTGCAGGAAGCAGGAATACAGCGCGTTTCCGGCGCCGACCGCGTTGACGACTTCATTGATCTTGACTGTGTTGTAGTGCGCGTTCAGGCGCATCTTCTTGTCATAGAGAACCAGGCCCTTGCTGCCCTGGCCGAGGATGATGACATCGGTCCCGTACTTTTCACCGATACCTGCGACGAATTCAAACGGATCCTGTCCGCCCAGATCATCGTCACTGAAGTACAGAACACTGGCGGCCTTGAGGAAATCCGCGCTGTAGAGCTCAGTGCGCTCGGAGAAATTGCGGATATTGACCGCGATCTTTTTGTGATTGCGAACCGCCTCCTCGAGGATCGGCCGGCAGAAGTTGGCGTTGGCCAGGACAGCGAAATCGCACTGCGGCACAAGCTTGGTAATGGTCTCGCGGTCATAAACGCAGTCGCGGATGTCCTTGATATCCTCAAAGATCTGCTCCTTGCGGTCCTCATCCACCATGATCACCGCCAGCGGCGTGTCACCGTGGGTGCGCTGCACGTAGTTCGTCGGCACCGAGATCTCATGGTGCGGCGGATTCATCATCGAAATGTCCTGGTTCTTGCCAAAGAATGTGAGGAACATGACATCATCGCCGAGCCATTTGAACGCAAGACTCTCATTGTAGGCATCGCCGCCGACATCGGTGAAGATCGTGTTCGGCTTGTTGGTAAGCGACGCATACTCGACCGGTACTTTGTTCACCTTGACGATGGTCTCTATCTGCGTGATCCCTGCCAGTAAGAATCGGTTCATTCCTCGCCCTCCTTCATGGTGTCGGTGTCCGTTGCCGGTTGCTCCGCGATGTCACCCTCTTCGCGGTAACAAAGCTTCTTCATCATCGTTAGATAACCGCCGCAAACCTCCTCATAGGTTTCCGGTATGTTTTCTTCAAGCCTGAGTACATCGGTAAGGATCCCGCGAAACGCGCCGCTGAGCATCTTGCCCACCATGCCGACATCAACGTCCTCCTTAAAGCGCGAAAGATCCGCCCTGTCATAGATGGTCCGCATCTGCTCCGCGTGCGCGATGACCTGGGAGCCGACAGCGCGCGATGCCTCCTCGTTTTCCTCGCGGTCCGCACGGTCGATGAACAGCGGCAGATACGGATAGCTCCTCATGCAGGAAGCCTGCGCATGCAGGATCCTGGATCTGAGGGCGAAATAGTCCGTCTCGTCCTTGCCGATATTGGTGGACAGCTCCAGCTGCTCGTATTTGGTCGTGTAGTCATAGAGAAAGGTATAGAGGCCGAGCTTGGAGATAAAGTAGTGGAACAGCAGTCCCTTGCTGACCCTGGCCTCGCGGACAATGTCATCCGTGCTCGCGTGTTCATAGCCGGCGTACGCAAAGATCTTGAGCGCCGCGTTGATCATCCGGTCCTGCTTTTCCTTTTTCAGATCAAAGAATTTTTCGTTCAAAAGGTTTCTCCTGTTGACCCATCCGGTCGGATTTTCTTTACTATATCACATTTCTCGCGCCTTGCAAACATTTTGTGACATTTTCGACAGTTTCCTCTTTTATTTTTCCGAAAATGAGAGTATGATGGTATTGCTTTTGATTACACTCGATTCGAGGAGGAGGACTTAGAAATGGCAAAAGGAGGCTTCAGCAAGTTTCTTGCATTCTGTACCGTGACGGGACTCGCCGCAGCGGGTGTGTATTATTACCTCAGCCGCAAGGATGAGGATTTCATCGACGATTTCGACGATGATTTCGATGATTTTGACGATCTCGATGATGAAAAGTCAGATTCCCGCAATTATGTCGATCTCGAGCAGGATAATTCCCTTGACAAGGAAGAAACCTCTGACGCTTCCGATGACGATACCTTTCATGTAGAAGACGCCGGCTGATCCCAGGCTGGACAGCAGTTTGCCAAAGCATGAATAAAGCCGTCCGCTTACGCGGACGGCTTTTTACATCTGTATGTCACAATCGCTCACTTGCCGGCCGATTTCTTCACAGCTTCAATGATCTCATCCTTGAGGTCACGGGTCTTGTCCTTGATATGGCTGCTCGCAGAGCGTGATGCCAGGACCGTGCTCACCATCTTGGAAGCGACATCGAGCTTTCCGACCTCAAACGCGAGCGCGGCGAGCAGATAGTCCGTGGTCGGCTCGTCCATCCCGCACATCGGATAGGTCTCCTTCAATCTCGCCTGTACAAAACCGTCATAGGCCTGCTCGATATACTCCATCTCCATGGCTTCATTCTGCTTTTTGACCTCTTCGTAGCCGGGCTCCGCCGGATCGAGCGCGTCGCGCTCCCCGCGCAGGACAAAGGCCGTCTTCAGGCAGATATACGCTTTTTCGCTGCTCTTGGACATCTTGGCGATCGCGTTGGCAAGCGCGAGCTGGAAGCGGAGTCTGGCGTCTTCGTAGGTGTAATACTCTTCGCCCCAGGTCTGCGGCCGGTAATTCACGCAGATATTCTTGCGGACTCCCTCAACCTGCATGCGCGTAGGGCTGTCAAAATACCGCGTGAGCGCCGCGTATCCGCAGTTGGGGCAGGCGACAACATCGTATTTGACCTGATCCACCGGCGTATACACCTGGCGCAGGTCACGCTCGATCCGGATCAGGCGGTTCTTCCCTGTGCGGATCGTCTTGTTCTTGAATTTCTGACCGCATACCGGGCAGTCATAGCTCTTGTCAAAGAGCAGATCCTTTTCGCCGACAGGGATCATCTCCTTGACGACCGGCGGTGCCTGCTTGACCTGCGGGCGCTCCGGTTCGGCATAAAGATCCGCGCCTGAAAGGTCTCCCAGACCGAGACTTCTGAAATCCGAAAAAATGTCTGACATACTGCTCTCCTTACTGTATCTATTCTTACTGTTTGCCCTGCTGCGGGTTCGCAGGCAGAACAAAGGAACTCTTGAGCGACACGATCCGGTTGAACACCGGCGCACCGGGCTTCGAATCATGCAGATCCGCGCAGAAAAAGCCGTTTCTGACAAACTGGAACTTGTCCTCGGGCGCCGCCTCGGCCAGTGCTTTTTCCACTCTGGCGTCATCGAGTATTTCCACAGAATTCGGGTTCAGGTTAAGAGACCCGTCCTCCTCATTATACACCCCTTTTTCCTCGTCGATAATATTTTCGTAAAGACGCACACGGCAGGCCGCAGATGACTCTGCGCTCACCCAGTGGATCGTCCCCTTGACCTTGCGGCCGTCGGGTGACTCACCGCCGCGCGTCTCGGGATCGTAGGTGCAGTGCACACAGGTCACATTGCCCGCGTCGTCCTTGTCAACACCGATGCAGCGCACATAATACGCGTTCATCAGGCGCACCTCGTTGCCGGGGAAGAGGCGGAAATACTTCTTCGGCGGCTCCTCCATGAAGTCATCGCGCTCGATAAAGAGTTCGCGGGAGAAGGTGACCGCCCGGCGGCCCATTTCGGGCACGTCCTTATTGTTCTCGACCTCAAGTTCTTCGGTCTGTCCCTCCGGATAATTGTCGATCACGAGTCTGAGGGGCCTGAGCACCGCCATCATCCTGGGGGCCTTTTCCTTAAGATCCTCGCGGATGCAGTACTCGAGCATCGCGTCATCGGCCGTGGAATTGGCCTTGCTGACGCCGCAGAGTTCAACAAAGCGCCGGATCGACGAAGGCGTATAACCCCTGCGGCGGAGCGCCGCGATCGTAACGAGCCTCGGATCATCCCAGCCGTCCACAATACCGTCATCCACGAGTTTTTTGATATAGCGCTTGCCGGTAACAACATTGTTGAGATAGAGCTTGGCAAACTCGATCTGTCTGGGCGGACGCTCAAATTCGCACTCACGCACGACCCAGTCATACAACGGCCGGTGATCCTCAAACTCCAGCGTACAGATGGAGTGTGTGACCCCTTCGAACGCGTCCTCCAGGGGATGCGCGAAATCATACATCGGATAGATGCACCATTTGTCACCCGTGCGCGGATGGGAAAGGTGCGCCACGCGATACAGGATCGGATCGCGCATATTGATGTTCGGTGAGCTCATATCGATCTTTGCGCGCAGCGTCATCGCGCCGTCCGGGATCTCCCCCGCGCGCATCTTTTCGAACAGGGAGAGGTTCTCCTCTGTGGACCTGTTTCTGGAAGGATCATCCTTTCCGGGCTCGGTGAGCGTTCCGCGATACTCCCTGATCTGATCCGCCGAGAGCTCCGACACATAGGCGAGCCCCTTTTTGATGAGCAGGACCGCCGCGTCATACATCCTGTCAAAATAATCAGAAGCATGCAGCACCTCGCCGCGGTAGTCCGCGCCGAGCCACGCCACATCGCGTTCAATGGCCTCCATATACTCCGCGCGTTCCTTGACCGGGTTCGTGTCGTCAAACCGCAGATTAAAGCGGCCGTGGTACTCCTCCGCGAGCCCGTAGTTGAGCAGGATGCTCTTTGCATGGCCGATGTGGAGAAAGCCGTTGGGCTCCGGCGGAAAGCGCGTCACAACCTCGTCGTAGACACCATCGCGCAGATCTTTGTCGATGGCCATCTCGATAAAATTGCGTGAACCGCCGGTTTCGCTCTTTTCTTCGATCTCTGTCGTTTCTTCCATGTGTGTTTATTCATCCACCGAATAATTCGGTGCCTCCTTCGTGATCTGTATGTCGTGCGGATGACTCTCGCGCAGTGCTGCCGCGGAGATCTTGATGAACCTGCCCTTTTCCTTGAGGTCATCGATGGTCCTGCAGCCGCAGTAGCCCATGCCTGCTCTCAAGCCGCCGAGCAGCTGGAATACGGTATCCTCGAGCATGCCCTTGTATGCGACACGGCCTTCCACGCCCTCCGGGACGAGCTTCTTGGCATTCTCCTGGAAATACCGGTCCTTACTGCCGTTTTCCATCGCGGAGATCGAGCCCATGCCGCGGTACACCTTATATTTGCGCCCCTGAAAGAGTTCGTAGTCACCGGGTGCCTCATCGCAGCCCGCGAAGATCGAGCCCATCATCACACAACTGCCGCCGGCGGCGATCGCCTTGGTGATGTCGCCGGAATACTTGATGCCGCCGTCCGCAATGATCGGGATGCCCGACTCTCGCGCGACCGCGTAGCAGTCCATGATCGCCGTGATCTGCGGTACGCCGATACCCGCCACGATGCGCGTCGTGCAGATGGAGCCCGGTCCGATACCAACCTTGACCGCGTCAGCGCCCGCCTCGATCAGCGCTTTTGTCGCCTCACCCGTCGCGACGTTGCCCGCGATGACCTGAAGATCGGGGTAGGCGCCCTTGATCTCCTTAAGGCACCGGAGCACATTCTCACTGTGTCCGTGCGCGGAATCGAGCACGACGACATCCACCTTGGCCCGGGCAAGCGCATCCACGCGTTCGAGCACGTTGGCGGAAATACCGACGCCGGCGCCGCACAGAAGACGTCCCTGCGAATCCTTGGCGGAAAGCGGGTACTTGATCGTCTTTTCAATGTCCTTGATGGTGATCAGTCCCACCAGGTTGTAGTCGTCATCCACGATCGGGAGTTTTTCCTTTTTCGAGGACGCGAGGATCTTCTTGGCTTCGTCGAGCGTGATCCCCTGCTTTGCCGTGACCAGGTTCTCCGAGGTCATGCACTCGCGGATCTTTTTCGAGTAATCGGTCTCAAACTTAAGATCGCGGTTGGTGATGATACCGACAAGCTTCTTGCCTTCGGTGATCGGCACGCCCGAGATCCTGAACTTGCCCATCAGGTCATCGGCATCCGCCAGGGTGTGATCGGGAGAAAGGGAGAACGGATCGCTGATGACGCCGTTCTCGGAACGCTTGACCTTGTCAACCTCCTCGGCCTGTGCCTCGATCGACATATTCTTATGGATGATGCCGATCCCGCCCTGTCTGGCCATCGCGATAGCCATACGGTGCTCTGTCACGGTATCCATTCCCGCGGAAAGCATGGGAACATTGAGTCGGATCGTTTTGGTGAGGTTCGTAGTCACGTCCACCTCGTTCGGTATCACCTGTGAATAGGCCGGTACCAGCAGTACGTCGTCAAATGTGATGCCTTCTCCGATGATCTGTCCCATGCGTTTTTCTCCTTTCGTGACGAATCCGTTATCAGTCCGTAAATACTTTTCTCGGCGCCACGTTCCTGATCGCAGTGACAAGTCCCTCACTGGGTTCCAGGAGCAGGCGTTTGTTGCCCTCCAGGACCATCACATAGCGCCTGTCCGGTTCCTCGGGAGTCGGGGCGCAGTTGATGGTCTGCAGCTGTCTTGCGTTGTATTCATCGAGTCTGTGGGAGCCGATCGGCGCGAAGACCTCCATCTTGTCGATCTCGTAGACCGCGACGCGCTTGCGCCTGCTCTTGTTGAAGATCTTGTCAACGGTGAGTTCCTTGTCGATATACGCGTATTCGAACTCCACGACGGCTCTGAGGCCGAAGAACCAGACGCCGATCCCTGCGGCAACTACCACAAAGAAAGCGAGCGGAAACGGAATGGAAAGGATGAGAAATCCGGCCACCAGGAAGATGCAGAGAATCTTCAAAAAGCGCATCAGTGTGACATTGCTGGCTCTCGTCAGACACTCGATATAGGTGGTAGATTCCATTTTCCTGCCTCCCATGATATACTACGAATCGTAAAAATTTTCCTTATATTTTACAGGACAAGCATCCGTTTGGCAAGGAGTATCGATACAGGAATGAAGATCACGCTCGAGGATATCGAAAACGAAAAAAAACAGGACTCCGTACCCGCTGAAGAAGGCAGTACAGAAGCTTCGCTGAGTCGGGACAGGGATCTTTCCGGCGAGGAGATCGCCCGGAGAAAACGCGTTGAGGGGATGACAAAGCGGGAAAGGCTCGCCTACTACTGGGAGTACTACAGGATCCCCGCCCTCGTGATCCTCGTGATCGGCGTGATCATCTTTGCCGTCACCCGGGACATCCTGAACAACCGTCCCATTGGCTTTGAAGCGGAGCTCTTCAGCGCACAGCTCTATGAGACGGAAGAATTTCGGGATCAGGTCGCGGAAGCACTCGGGATGGATCTGGGGAAAGAAGACTGCCAGATCAGTATCGATCTGCTGTTCAGCACGGATGCAAGTGACACGACGAGCATGTACACGATGCAGAAGATCCTGACGCGGCTTGCGGCCGGTGAGCTCAACGTGATCGTAGGCCGGCAGGAGGCTTTTGAGCACTATGCGCGGGTGGAAGCCGCGCTTGTCGATCTGCGCACGGTCCTGTCCCCGGAGGAACAGGCCTTTTACGAATCAAGATATGTCTGGGTTCAGGCGGAAGACTTCGACGGCAATCTGCTGGATCCGCTGCCTGTGGGCGTCCGTCTGGATGACGCGCCCGTCGTCGATGAAATGGCCATGTATCCGGGCGGCGGCGCGATCCTGGGGATCGTCGGCACCAAAGAGCACACGGACCGCGCGGTCGCGTTTCTCAACTTTCTCTTCGGGAGGCAACAGAGGTAATAAGGAAATTCCGCCTCGCTGCGCCCTATAATTGTGTCTCGACAAAGATCTGATAGACCGCCTGGATCGCCCGTTCAAAATCGTCGTTGTCCACGCCGATGATGACATTCAGCTCGCTCGATCCCTGATCGATCATGCGCACATTGATGCGCGCGTGCGCGAGCGCGGAAAAGATCCGTCCCGCCGTGCCCCGCATCGATTTCATGCCGCGTCCCACGACAGCGATCAGTGCCAGTCCGGATTCGATCTCCAGCACATCGGGTCTGGCCAGCCGGTAGATCCCGGAGACCACGGCCTGCTCCTTGGAGATGAACTCGTCCTCATGGACAAAGACCGTCATGGTATCGATCCCGGAAGGAACGTGCTCAATAGAGATATTCTGGTCTTCAAACGCCTGCAGCACCTTGCGGACGAATCCCACCTCGGCGTTCATCATATCCTTGGCGATGTTGACGCTGCAGAAGCCCTTTTTGCCGGCAATGCCGGTGATCGTATAGCGTGACTTCTTCGCGGTGGACTCCACGATCCAGGTGCCCTCGTCCTCCGGATCGTTCGTGTTGCGGATATTGATCGGAATCCCCTCCTTGCGGACCGGGAAGATGGAATCCTCGTGCAGCACGGACGCACCCATATAGGCAAGCTCGCGCAGTTCCAGATAGGTGATGGTCTCGATCTTTTTCGGGTGGTCGATGATCCGCGGATCCGCTACCAGGAATCCGGAAACATCGGTCCAGTTCTCATATACATCCGCGTGCGCGGCGCGCGCGACAATGGCGCCGGTGATATCGCTCCCCCCGCGGGAGAAGGTATGCACGCAGCCGTCCGGCAGCGCACCATAAAAACCGGGGATCACGGCGCGCGGTGTCTTCGCGAGACGCGTCCCCAGAACCTCGTTGGTCCTGTCCGCGTCAAACTCGCCGTTCTCATCAAAAAGGACAACCTCCGCCGCGTCAATAAACTCATACTCCAGATAGGCCGCCATCACGATGCCGTTGAGGTATTCCCCGCGGGAAGCCGCATAGTCCCGTCCCTCGCCGGCCTTGATGTTCTTTTCAATCCGCCTGAACTCCTCGTCCAGGTTCAGCGAAAGCTGCAGACCGTCGATGATCTCGTCGTAGCGTGCCCGGATCTGCTTAAGCGTCGCGGAAAAATCCTCACCCGCCGAAAACTGCTCTTCACAGCGATAGAGGAGATCCGTCACCTTGGTGTCCGATGTATTTCTCTTGCCAGGAGCCGACGGCACGACATAACAGCGGTCCGAGTCGCTCCTGATGATATCGCCTACCTTGGAAAACTGCTCGGCATCCGCCAGAGAGCTTCCGCCGAATTTCACTACCTTTTTCATTCGTCCATTACCCTTATCCAGCCCGCCTCGTTACTGATACGCGCGAGTTTTTCCTTTAAGACACTCTCCTTCATCGGTGCTGTGATGATAAAAGCGGCTGTGTCCGTCTCCTGCCCCTTCGCGTCGATGAACGTCGAGAACAGTGCCGCTTTGTTCACACGGGGTACCCGGACAAAGAACGGCCAGGCGGCATCCTCCTCAGCAGCGGGTTCCACGCGCATACCGGTCATGGCCACCGGTACATTGCCGCAGCCGTTTTTTACGATCTCACAGACATCGGCCACAACAGCGCTGGCGGTCGCGTCACGGCCCGCACCCTGCCCGTAATACATCGATGTGCCCAGCATGTTGCCGTGCACGGCGATCGCGTTGAACACCCCTCGTACCGACGCGAGCGGGTGATCCTCGGGGATCAGGAACGGTGCCACGGAGATCTCCAGTCCCTGCGGTGTCCTGCGGCTGCTGCCCAGGAGCTTGACCGCGTATCCAAACTGCGATGCGCCTTTCAGGTCATCCGCCGTGATGCGCGTGATGCCTTCCGTGGGCACCTGTGCCGCGTCCACGTAGCCGCCGGTCATCAGGGATCCAAGGATCGCGATCTTGCGGCAGGCGTCATGCCCTTCGATATCCGCGGAGGGATCGCGCTCGGCATAGCCTTTTTCCTGCGCGTCGGCAAGCGCATCATCAAAAGAGATGCCCTCTTCCATGCGTGTCAGGATATAGTTTGTCGTCCCGTTCAGAATACCGGTGATATGATCGATCTTTTCGCTGGCCAGCGCACCCGCGAGAGTCCGCAGGATCGGTATACCGCCGCCGACACTCGCCTCGAACAGATAACTCACGCCATGCTCGCTCGCGATCCGTACGAGCTCCGGACCGTGGAGCGCCACAAGCTCCTTGTTGGAGGTGCAAACGCTCTTGCCGGCTTGCAGTGCTTTCTTCGTGAACTCATACGCCGGATTCTCACCGCCCATGGTCTCACAGATCACACGGATCTCCGGGTCGTTTAAGATCGTCTCGTAGTCATGGGTCACCTGTGCTTCGTGGGGGTCCCCCGGGAAATCCCTGAGATCAAGGATCGCCTTCAGGCAGACCTCCTCGCCGGCGCTGTTCCTGACTTCCTCGATATTCTCATCGAGTACATGCGCAACACCGCTGCCGACCGTACCGTATCCCAGAATGGCTATCGAAATCATGGCATTTTACCTCGCATTCCGCAGAAATAGTCAACCGCCCGTAGAAGCGGGCGGTTGTATATTATAGCAATAAAAGGAGGCTGTTGCAATATATCTGTCTTTATTCCCTGAAAAAGGCCATGGTCTCACGGAGGTCATCCGCGAGTACCTGCAGCTGCTCCGCGGATTCGCTGATGACCGTAAAAGTGGTATGCAGCTCCTGCATCGAGGCTGTTGTCTCCTCGGTGAACGAAGCGTTCTGCTCGGAGATCACCGAAAGATCCTGCATCGTATCCGTCAGTGAATCCTGTTCCATCGAGAGATCCGTCAGGCGCTCACCGATCCGCTGGACGCTCTCGCGCATCATCCGGACATCATCCGCAATGAATTCCATATCCGCGCGGGCCTCGGACAGATGCCCGGCCTGCTCGGCCGCGTGTCTGTTCAATCGGTCAAGGCATCTGACACTCGCTTCGGAATCACCGGAGAGACGCTCCACCAGCTGGCGGATCTCATCGGCGCTCCTGCGCGACTCCTCGGCCAGCGAACGGATCTCCTCCGCGACGACAGCAAAACCGCGTCCGGAATCCCCCGCCCTGGACGCCTCGATCGAAGCATTGAGGGAGAGCAGATTGGTCTGTGCCGCGATCCCGGCGATCGCCTGCGAAAACTCCGTGATCCTGGCAGACGCCTCATGAACGGCGCGTGTCGTATCGTCCGCCTCGAGAGCGGCGGTTGCCATCTCATCGGCGTGATCGGCGAGCGTGCGGATCGTCTCCATGCACCGCTCCAGACAGACGCGCATCTCCTCGGCGTATCCGGCAAAGCCCTCGAGCTCCTCGGCGATCGCATCGGCTTCATGACCGATACCGCTGGCATTGCCCGCCGCACTGCGGATACTCTCCGCCTGGGACGCCGCGACGCGGACGACCTCGCTGATCCGATCCGCGATCTGCTCCGACGCGTCTGCCGCGAATACAGCGGAATCCGCCAGATCATAGCCGGATGTATAAAGACTCTGCGATACCTCGCGCGTCGTATGGATCACACGTGTCAGTTTGTCGTCCAGTTCACCGGCTCGGGCAGCGATCTCACCGATCTCGTCGTTTCTGTCGGCGATGTGCCGGTCATAGCGATTTCTGAGGGAGCCCTCGGACAGACCTCCGAGGAGCTGCGCGATGCCGCCGATCTGCGCACTCGCGCGGCCGGACGTCAGGATCAGAAGAACAGCCAGAAGTGCCAGAAAACCGGCGGCGATGAGCGCCATCAGAAGCGTCCCGCGAAGTACATTCCCGCCGGACGCCGACTGCAGACGCGATGCCGAAACCGTGCCGACCACAGTGCCGTCGGAATTGACGAGCGGTATAAAATAACTGTCCCAGACAGCCTTATCTCCGTAAAGCTGCTCCTCAGCAAAGGTGCTGCCGCCGGCCGTCACAACCTCGGCATAGACCTCCTGCGGGATCGCTCCGGCCACCGGATCGGCCGTCCCGGCGACATCCATCGTCGTCAGGATGCGCTGTCTGCCGAAGGAGAGGGAATACTCAAGCCCCGTACGTTCCTTAAGTTCCCACAGTCCGGAGGCAGCCAGATCAACGGCTGTGCCGGCCTTCTGCAGGCGGCCCTTGTCATCGATCACCCAGTCGCCCTGCGGCATCGTGCGCAGCAGCTGGCTGTCGAGCTGCTCTGCAGCCGTCCGGAGCACTTCCTCGGATGACTGCCGCCCGGATTCCCGCAGAAAACGGTTTCCGGACCATGTCATCAGCACTCCCATCAGTGCCATGGCCAGGATCGCCAGCCCGATCAGCTGCACAAGCAGCCGCTGGGGTCTCTTTTTCTTATTGAAATGCCATCTGTTCCTGCGGATCATGGATCATCTGCTCCCTGCTGTCCTGTCAGTGATACCTCGTAAGGCTTCATCGTTATTACTGCTCTCATTATACAATATATAGTGTATTATGCAAGTCACATATACAATATCATGTGTTATCTTTAGGGCAGGCTGCAGCAGCAGGAGGTTCGCCGGACACCCTCTCCACGACTTGTCAGGTTCTCCCGTTTCGTCTACAATGTTTTTTATGAGCAACAGCAAAACAGCAAACCTGCCGCTGATCAGCGTCATCATACCGGTGTACAATGCACACGCCACCCTTCGCAGAGCCGCTGACAGTGTTCTGGCACAGACATACGGGAATATTGAGCTGATCCTTGTCGATGACGGTTCAACGGATGAAAGCCCTGCAATGGTGGATGACTACGCTTCGGCGCATCCGGAAAAGATCCGCGTCCTTCACAAGGAAAACGGCGGACTGATGCGCGCCTGGCAGGACGGTCTGTCAGTCAGCACCGGCCGGTTCCTCTGCTTTGTTGACAGCGATGACTGGATCGACCCCGAAATGATCTCCGTGATGGCGCAGCACCTGAAAAGAAGCGGCGACGGAAGCTGTCCTCCCGGCCAGATCGTGTGCTGCGGTTATGTGATCGAATATCCCGGCGGAAAGCAGAAAGCTGTCGGACATGCTCTTCCGGAAGGTGTTTATGAGGGTGATCGTCTCAGGAAGGAACTCAAGAACGAGCTTCTGGGCCACGAACAGCGCCGCGTGATCCTGAGCCGGTGTATGAAGCTGATCTCACGGGAGCTGATCCTGGAAAACACCCGGTATCTGGACTTCTCGATCCGGCTGGGGGAAGATGTCAATATCACCGTCCCTGCTCTGCTGGATGCAGAGCGGGTTGTCCTGCTGAATACTCCTTACTATCATTACACCTTCGTTGCAGGATCCATGGCTCATCGCTATGATCCCCGGTTATATGAGGACTGCGTCAGGCTTCGCAAGGCACTGCGGACGATCCTGCGCAGCAAAGCTTCTCCTGCGGAAGAAAACGGGAACACGGATGCGGCGGACCGGGAGTTCTTCTTCCTGCTTCTTCAGATACTGAAGACCCAGCTTCGCAGAACAGACGGACCCGGAGCCGCTAAAAAAGCGGTCCGGGGTGTTCAGACTCTCTGCAGAGCGGAAAACAGCCACCGGCTTCTCAGCATGATCAGTGAGTCCGTCACAGATCCCGCCAACCGCCTGCTGGTCTTTATCTGCAGGAAACCGTCCGCTCTGCGTATCCGCATGATCCGCAGCGTTTTTTTGCTCTATGAAAAGCTTCGATGATCAAGGAGAAGACACAGATGCAGCCTACCGTTTCTTTATCCGGGAACCTGCCCCGCGTACTGATGGTCGGTCCCGGCAGAGATGTCCGCGGCGGTGTTTCGACCGTTGTGAACAACTATTACGCCCTTGGTCTTGACCGGCAGATCGATCTCACCTATCTGACCTCCATGAAGAACGGGAGCAAGCTCCGCAAAGCACTCGTCTTTGCACAGGCCTGTCTGCGTTTCAACGGACTGATGAAGCAGGCGGACATCCTGCATGTTCATCTTTCGCCCCGCGCCAGTTTTGCACGGAAAGCCGTGTTCGTTGAACGTGCGCACCGAATGGGGAAAAAGATCATCATTCACCAGCACGGCGGCAATTTTCATGATTTCTACTACAGAGAATCCTCTCCGAAAAAACAGGAACACATCCGCAGGATTTTTCATATGGCGGATCATGTGATCGTTTTATCCGAAGAATGGCAGAAATTCTTCGCGAACGGCGTCTGTGATCCCGGCCGCATCACAGTGATCCATAACGGCGTCATTCCGCCGGAAGAGAGCAAAACAGACTATGAAGACCATCAGGTCCTGTATCTCGGTCTGCTGAATAAGATGAAGGGAACAGACGAGCTTCTGGAGGCCGTCCCCTCGGTAGTAAAAGAAATCCCGGACGCTGTCTTTCATTTATGCGGCAGCGGGAATCTGGATTCCTACCGCCGCCGCGCAGAGGAATTGGGAGTGGCGGAGCATATCCGATTCCCCGGCTGGATCGACGCATCGGAACGCGAAAAACTGTTTTCCGTCTGCAGCACCTTTATCCTGCCCTCCCACATCGAGGGTATGCCAATGTCCCTACTGGAGGCCATGGGAAACGGGCTTGCGTCTGTTGCCACCTCCGTCGGCGGCATCCCGCAGATCATCACGAATGAAAAAAACGGCCTACTGATCCCGCCTGAGGATCCGGCCGCCATCTCGTGCGCTCTGCTGCATCTTCTGTCCGACAGGGACCTGAAAAAAAGGATCGGCACGGCAGGGGCGTCCACTGTCCGCGAACGCTTTCATGCCGCCGGAGGCATGAAACAGATTCTGGATATCTACCGGGAGCTGGCAGGATAACCGTCGTCAGGAGCTTTGCACATCAAAGATCTCCATCCACTTTTCCAGGCACAGATAACGGAACAGACCGATACTGTCCCTGTGCAGGATCTCATCCCAGTCCGCAAGGAGCTTTTCCCGGTCGATATAAGCTGATGCCCGGAAATCCTTCTGCTCAAAGACCGCCCGATACTCGTCCGCATGAGAGGTGAGCCACGCGCTTTCCGGCGTGTAGAAACCGATCTTGTCCCGGCGCTTCCGGACAGACTCGGGCATGCGGAGCGTGCGCCGCATGATGGCCTTGGACCAGCCCTTATGGATCTTGGCGTTCATGGGCAGCTGCATGCAGAACTCCACCAGCCTCATATCCAGGAACGGGAGTCTGTCCTCTATGGAAAAAGCCATTGAATTGCGGTCCACATAGCGAAGGAGCGCAGGCAGGACGATGGACGAAAAATCATCGAGGATGAAGCCCTCGCGGTTCCGGTAGCTCCGGGTAAGTTTCGCGTTCCGGACAGCCTCCCCCAGATACTTCCTGCGGACATCATCCTTTTTTTCTTTTCCCAGGAACTGCCGCAGCATGGAGAGATCCGCGAGCAGCGTGGAATTGTTCTTGCGCATGTAGGGGAGATAAAGAAACGCCTCCCTGACAGCCCTGAACGGGTGTCCCGAGGAGAACAGCTTTTTGATGTAGTACACCCTCGCCTTGCGGTAGCCGCACAGGATCTCATCGGCTCCCTGCCCGTCAAGCAGAACCTTGGCGTGATTCTCCGACGCGAGGCGCATCACGCAGTAAGAAGCGTACATGCTGGTCGACACAAAGGGCTCATCCTGCGTGTAGATCAGATGCTCCAGATCCTCCGCGAGCATGTCGCCGGTCGGCTCCACATAATGGCCGTTCACGCCGCTCGAAGCCACGACATCGTCAATATAACGTTTCTCATCATCGGGGCTCCCGGGATAGACCGCGGAATAGGTGTGCTGTTCGACCTGCACCGGTCCGGCGCCGTTTTCTGCGGTCGTTCTCTCAGCGAGCTGCCGGCTGGACTCGGTGACGATGCTCGAGGAGTCAAGTCCTCCCGACAGGCAGCTTCCCACCGGAACATCGGACCTCAGACGTACCCGGACGGCATCCTCAAACAGCGCTTTAAACTGCTCGTCGGTCCCGGCCGGCAGTTTTTCATAGACGCTTTCCCGGTAGGGCAATGTGTACCAGGTCCTGATCTCGGGCCCGCCGTTCCCCCGGATCTTCATCTGCGCTCCCGCCGGCAGGCGGAAGATCCCTTTGAAAAAGGTCTCCTCCTCGCAGTCGACGAAACCGTTCACAAGATAGTTGACGACCGCCTGGTCATTGACCGTGCGGATAACGCGCTCATCCGCGAGGAGCGTCTTGATCTCGGACGCAAAAAGCAGGTATCCCGGCTGCGTTGTGTAGTACAGCGGCTTGACCCCGTAACGGTCGCGGGACAGGAACAGAGAATCCGTATCCGCGTCATAGATCGCGAACGCCCAGAAGCCATTGAATCGCGTCTGGCAGTCCTCTCCCCACAGGTCATAGGCCGCGAGCAGCACCTCGGTATCGGATCTGGTCGCAAAGCTGTACCCCGCCTGCTTCAGTTCCTCTCTCAGCTCGATGAAATTGTAGATCTCCCCGTTAAAGACGATCGTATAGCGAGAGCCCCGCGACATCGGCTGATGTCCCGCGGGGGAAAGGTCCTGGATCGACAGGCGCACATGTCCGAGGGCGGCGCTGCCGGCGGCAAAGAAGCCCTCATCATCCGGGCCGCGGTGCTTCTGCGTCCGGTTCATCCGTCCGATCAGTTCCCGGGGGTCCCCGGCAATATGCTGATTGTCATAGATCCCGCAGATCCCGCACATGACAGCCTCCTCTATCCGCAGAAAGAGATCTCACAGACGGCCTGATCCTGCCGGATCGCCGCCGAGAGACCGGTCGTTTTCGTTTTGACGCCGTATACCGGAGAGATCTCGCGATCCGTCAGAGCAGACTCTCCGAAGCCGTTTTGAAACGCGATCGTCATCACAGGGACGCCGCTCTCACGATCCGTGCACCGCCATACGGCCCCGTCCGCTTCCTCTCTGTCCTGCGCGGGCTGTACGCGCTCCGCCCGGATATCCGGTGCGAGGAGCAGGGAAAACACCGCATCCTCCGCGCCTCGAACGGTATCCTCGATGGTAAGACGCTTCTCCCGCCGATCAAACAGAAATCTCCTGCGATGCATGACCGGCCGGTAGCCGTCATGCTCCGCGACGATCTCATCACGCTCCTCCCCAAGGTCCGCCGCGATCAGACGGCACGCCGCCTTTTTCCCCCACAGAAAGGCCCCCAGCATCTCCGACTGATCTCTGCCGCCGACGCAGACCGTATTGTGGCGCGATGTCCTTCGAAAATCGTTGCGCGCCTCCTCGTCCGTATGGTAGATATAGGTCCCCGGATCGCAAAGGACCGCTCTGCCGCGCTCAAAAGCGATAAAGCTCAGAGCGTCCGCGTGGCCGTGCGCACAGAGCGCGCCGTAGCCGAGCGGCGCGTGGTCGATCCCGATGACCACCTCCTCATCAGCGCTCCTTAAGACCGCGTTTCCACCGACGGCGTAATCGACACTGCCCTTCACGGAATACAGGGGCTTTCGCAGCGCCTCCGCGAGCTCTTCATCCGAAAACAGCCAGCGGATCGTTTCAGCAAAGGGCAGGCTCCAGGCATCCTCTTCCGAAACATATCTCTCCGGCAGGAGCAGGCTCATGAACTGCAGCAGATACGCATAGTGCCTTCTGCCGGCTTCCGGATCCATGCTTCCGTCCGCACAGCCCTCGAGATCCAGCAGCTTGCCGTCATCATTGTCGCCGAACTCGACGATCTCCCCGTATCTGCCGATACAGTCCCGTACATAGCGGGACATCCTGGTCAGCATCGGTATCCAGCACTCACAGCATGCGGGTGCCGGAGCGTTTTTCAAAAGCAGCCGCAGATCCATTGCGTACGCTTCCATCATAAACACCTGATAGTACAGCGCCTCCTCTTTGTTGACGCCGTCCTCATGATCCTGCAGGAAAAGTTCGCGGTCGAGGATCTTTACGGCCTTATCCGTCCATTCCCCGCGTCCCAGGATGATCCCCGCGTGCAGGACAGCCGATATCTCGATGATCAGATGATTGTTGGCGGAGGAATACCGGGAGTAATGACGCAGCAGATATGCCCCCATATTCGCGATCCCCGCCGTGACCTCCGCGATGAACTCCCCGGGTACATTCGGCGCCCCTTCAAGGAAGCCCAGCATATAGCACCAGTTCATGGTGCGCTCGGCGATCTCTATGCCGCTCGTCCAGGAGATCCCCCACAGGAACGGATTTTTTTCGTTCCAGTCATGAAACAGCCCGAGCAGTTCCTCGAGATAACGCCTGTCGCCACTGGCACGATAGTTTTTCGCGAGGAGCGCGAACTGGAAATGCTTGTTCAGTTCCCAGTTCGTGCGCGCATCCCCGACCGCGTCCATTCCGCGGAAATCCAGCTTTGTGGAGGGGACGAGCGGCCATTCGTTATCCGTCTGGAAACCGGCATGCCAGGCCGTCTTATATTCGCTGTAGTTATAGGGAGCAAGCAGCGGGATCGCCGTATGCAGTGTATATACCCGATTGCCGGTATTGAGGAACAGTTTTTCCGCATGTCCCGGGCAGGACGGTCCGTCTGTCACCGGGCGTTTTGTACGGTATTTTCTGTTCTCTGAGGAATGGAGGATCTTCTGCTGCACGCGCCACAGGATCTCCCGCGGGCCCATCGCAGAAAGTCTTCTTGCGAACCATTTAAGATCAGCCATCAAAGACTCCGGTAAAGAATTTTTCGTACCCGTCGAGCAGCGCCCTGCTCGTATGCTCCCAGGAAAGTTCGGAGGTGACACGCTCTCTGCCGTACTGTCCCATGCGCGCTCTGAGCTCCGGGTCATGCAGAAGCATGAGGATCTTGTCCGCCATATCGGCCGCGTCATTTCGGACGGCGTAAAGAGATGCCTCCTGTGCGGAATAGCGTCCCTCCGTCAGATCGAACTGCACGATCGGCTTGCCGAGTGCCATGTACTCCATGACCTTGTTCATGGTGCTCTTGTCGTTCATCGCATTGTACTCATCGCTGTTGACGCAGACATCGGCCGTATTGAGCATGGCCAGCATCTCATCGTCCGGGGCACGCCCGGTAAAGGTCACGCAGTCATCAAGCCCCATCTCGTGCGCATGTATTTTTGCGGTCTCCAGATAAGGCCCTCCGCCGACGATGCCCCACTGCACGGATTCGCCTTTTTCCCGGAGGATCCGCGCGGCCTCAAGCAGATAATCGATCCCCTCCTGCTTGCCGATCACGCCGAGATACCCGACCATATACTGATGGCCTTTCCTCAGCGAGGCATCCGCTTCCCTGATCTGCATGCGTTCAAGCCTGGGACCGCTTCGCAGTACGATCACACGCTCCGGCTTCATGCCGCCGCGCTCGACCGCGATCTTTTTATAACTCTCGTTGGTCACAAAGGCAAAGGTGCAGTGCCGGTATGTCTGCCGCTCAAGATAGATCTGGCTTTTGTAGAAAAGGCCGGAAGCCCTGCCGAATTTTGCTTCGAACAGCTCCGGACAGATGTCGTGATGATCAAAGACATAGCGGACGTCGTATTTTCGGAAGCCCCTGGCGACCATGTAGATATCATCCGGCGGGTTGCACCCGTGGATCACATCAAACCCGATCTCTTTATAGATCCGTTTCGCCAGGCGTTTTTCCTCCTTCAGTGCCCTGGCGTATTCGCGGAAATAGGCGAACGCACCGCCTCCGGCCTCCGGCAGGTCATGCCGGAAGATATGAACGCCCTCCAGCGTCTCCTCCGCGGCAGTATAATTCTTGCCCTTGGGGCAGATGACGGAAACGGTATATCCGTTTGCCGCAAGCGTTGTCGCCTCCTGCCACACACGCGTGTCAAACGGTACCGGAAGATTTTCTACAATGATCAGGATCTTTCTCATCAGAAATCCGTTCTTCGGCGGTCCATGGAGATCTCCGTCTCCTGCGCCGGATTCTGGTTGATATTCTTCCAGCTGATCCCTTCGTAGTGTCCCTCGTAATCCAGCGACGCGTACTGGCGCACCAGATCGATGATCACCTTGTGCGGATACTTTTCGGGCAGCTCCTCGAATTCCTTTTCCCGGTTCGCGATCACGAGGACATCACTGGCTCCTGCGACCGCGTCGAGGTCGTCCGTAATGATCTCATGAAGATGCGGGAGCTTTGCTGTGATAAAATCGGCATTCGTTCCGGTCAGCTGGGAAATATGCACGTTCCGGTCATAGATCTTCAGGTCGTAGCCCTTGCCAAGCAGTTCCTCCGCGACATCGACGATCGGTGAGCAGCGCAGATCATCCGTCCCCGCCTTGAAGGCGAGTCCCAGAATGCCGATCCTGCTGCAGCCCTTGCTCTCGATGATCTCCAGCGCGTTTTTCTTCTGGATCTGGTTGGACTGATCGATCGCCTGTATGACCGGCGCATCGATGTAGCAGTCATGCGCAAGTGTCCGCAGAGCCTTGGAATCCTTAGGCAGACAGGAACCGCCGTATGCAAAGCCCGGCTTGAAATAATAGGGCGAGATATTGAGCTGCGTATCCTTGCAGAAGATCTCCATGACCTTGTGGCTGTCGATATCCAGTGCCTTGCAGATATTGCCGATCTCATTGCCGAAAACGATCTTGAGTGCGTGATAGGTGTTGTTCACATACTTCATGATCTCGGCGACATCGATATCTGTAGAAATGAACTCGCCGGGGATATCTTTATAGAATTCACGGAACATGGCCTCCGCCTGCTCGCTGTCCGTACCGATCAGTGTCAGCGGGGGATGCAGATAGTCCTGTACCGCCGTCCCCTCCCTGAGGAACTCCGGGTTGGAGACTACGGCGAAATCTCTGCCGACGGTCTTGCCGGACGCCTCGGCGATGATCCTGCCGACCTCGCGGTTTGTCCCCGGCAGTACGGTGGAGCGGATCGCCACCGCATGGAACGTATCCTTGTCCCTGAGGGCCTCACCGATCTCTCTGGCCACATTATGGACATAGGTGAGGTTAAGATGTCCCTCTTTGGTGCTGGGGGTTCCCACGACGATAAAAGAAAGATCAGAATGGAGAACCGCGTACCGGCTGTCTGTCGTCGCCTCGATCAGTCCCTTTTCATGGCCCTCCCGCATCAGTTCGTCGATCTCTTTCTCGATGATCGTGGGCTTGCCTTCACTGATCAGTCTGACCTTGTTTTCCGAGATATCATTGCCGATGACATGGTGGCCGAGTCTGGCCGCACAGGCCGCGCCCACGCAGCCCACATATCCCAGTCCGAAAATGCTGACGTTCATACCGCTTTCTTTCCTTTTTTGTCCTGCAATCTGAATGGAAAATACACATGCTATTGTATTAATTCTCACCGCATAAGTCAAACCTTGACGGATCTGCGGTCTTTTTCTATGATAAGGATGTTCTAAGGTATCCAGGGCCATGAAAACAGGGGGATATGACATGGACGGAAGACAGACGGTCACCTTTACAAAAATGCACGGCTGCGGCAACGACTATATCTACATCGACGGCGCCGTAAACCGCATTCCGCAGGAGGATAAACCGGCGTTCGTAAGGCGCTTCTCCGACCGCCATTTCGGGATCGGCGGTGACGGTGTGATCTTCATCAATCCCGCGCCCGCGGGAGAGTCTGATGTGGACTTCGAAATGGAGATGTACAACGCGGACGGTTCGCGCTCCGAGATGTGCGGCAACGGGATCCGCTGCGTCGGCGCCTATGTCTGGGAGCATCACCTGACAGATAAGAAGGAACTGACGATCAACAGCGCCGGCGCCAGAAAATATCTGACGCTGAGCGCATCGGAACAGGGTGGAAAGCGCAGCACAGAGAGTGTTTCCGTCGATATGGGCGCGCCGATCCTCGTCCCCGACGAGATCCCTGTTGCTCTCCCGGCTTCCGCCGCAGGAGAGGTGTCCTCCCCCGATCCGCTCCTTCCGCCGCAGGTGACGATCAAGGCCGGCGGCATGGACTGGCACGCTTCCTGTGTCTCCATGGGCAATCCGCACGCAGTTGTCATTTTAACGGATGACGTCGACCTGGCCTCCTTCCCGCTCGACAGGATCGGACCGGTGTTCGAGACGCATCCGGTATTCCCTCGCCGTACCAATACGGAATTCGTCCACATCGATGACAGCAGGAACGTTCATATGCGCGTCTGGGAACGCGGGACCGGCGAGACGCTCGCCTGCGGTACCGGGTGCTGTGCCACCACGGTCGCCTGCGCGCTGAACGGCCTGACCGGCGATGAAGTGACCGTGCATGTACTCGGCGGTGAAGTCTGCTGCCGCTATGACCGCGAAAAAAAGCGGGTCTTTATGACAGGACCCGCCGAAACCGTTTTTGAAGGAAGTATGGAACTCTGACCGGCTCAAAAAGCACGGACATCACCTGCGATCACAAAGATCCGTTCGCTGCGCGCGTTCGGATCTTTTCCGTTTCTCTCGTCAAACGCGGCAAGAACCTTAAGACCCGCTCCGTTCAGCAGCCGGCGCATCTCTCCCATCGTAAAGCCGCGTTGGACATGTGTTTCCTCAAATCTGCGGTAGCGCCCGTCCGCCTCCCTGGCAAAGAAGGTGATCGCCGCCTCGTTGCGGGACCGTGCCGCGCGGAACGTGTTCTCCCAGATAAAGGACACGTCTTCGCTGTCCTCGGTGATCGTCCGCGTCCCGATCACATCGCGGTACTTGTGCACCGTATTGAAATCAAAGATGAAGACCCCTCCCGGGAAAAGAAAGTTCCTCACACGCTGAAAGGTGCCGTGAAGATCCCTGTCCGTCAGCAGATAATTGATACTGTCACAGACACAGACGAACGTGCCGGCCGTACAGTACAGGTCCAGTCTGCGCATGTCCTGACAGAGATAAGGGATCGGCTTTCTGCGTGCGCGATTCGTCTCCTGCGCGGCAGCGAGCATTTCCGGTGAAAGGTCAACCCCCGCCACATCGTATCCGCGGTCCGCGAGCATCGCGGTCAGTCTGCCCGTGCCGCAGCCCAGATCGACTACGAGATCCCGTTCCTCCGCGAGTCTATCCTCCAGAGCCTTCGCTTTTTTCGCGCGTCCTTTACCCGCCGCATCACGGGACGGTCTGCTGATACCGTATTCCCGGATCCAGCCGTCGATCCTGTCGGCCCATTCCCCGTAAGGAACATCCCGCATCAGAAGATCATAGACCTGTGCGAATGACTCATACATGACCGGTATCTCCGCGGATCCCCGGGTTTTATCCCGCCTGTGTGATCCCAAACCACGCGCCGAAGCCTACGTGGCAGAGTACGCCGACGATGATGCTCGCGAGAACAACGCCGCCGATGACGGCGAGAACACTCTTCTTAAAGTCCATATCAAGGATACTGGCCGCCAGTGTTCCTGTCCAGGCTCCCGTTCCGGGGATCGGAATACCCACAAACAGAAGCAGCGCGAACGGCAGACCCCTGCCGGCTTTCTGCTGCAGCTTCTCCCCTCCCTTATGCCCCTTTTCCAGGCAGAAGGTGAAGAATCCGCCGATCACTTTTTTGTCCTTCCCCCATTCCAGGACCTTGCGCGCAAAGAAAAAGATGATCGGCACCGGCAGCATATTGCCGACGGCAATGATGACATAGGCGAGAACGAGGTTGAACTCCGGATCCTGGGCGTTGAACGCGTAGGCAAACGGGATCGCTCCGCGCAGTTCCACGAGCGGCACCATGGAGATCAGAAAAATGTAGATATAGTGTTTCAGCATGCTGTTATCCTCCCCAGCTCTTCAAGCAGTCTGTCCGTTTCCTCATCTGTTCCCACCGTGATGCGCATATAATCGGAGATCCGCGGTGCATCCCAGCGGCGCACATAGATTTTTTTCTCACGCAGTTTTTCCTGGATCTCCCTTCCGGGGATCCGCTCATGCTTTGCGAAGATGAAATTCGCGCTGGACGGCGGGAAGACAAAGCCGAGTTTCTTAAGTCCCTGCGCCATCCTCTCCCGTGTCTTTATGATCCTCGAACAGATCTCATCAAAATAGACCGTGTCACGGATCGCAGCCGCGCCCGGAATGATCGACGCGTGATTAAGCGTATAGGAATTAAAGGAAAACTTGATCGCCTTGACCGCGTCAATGAGCTGCCGGGAACCGAAGGCATAGCCGATCCTGAGTCCCGCCATCGCCCGGGACTTGGAGCACGTCCGGATCACCATCAGGTTCTCGTATTTCTCAAGGAGCGGCAGCGCCGTCTCGCCGCCGAAGTCCACATAGGCTTCATCGACGATCACTACCTTGTCAGGATTCCCCGCAAGGATCCTCTCCACAAAGGAACGAGGCTCCGCGATCCCTGTCGGCGCGTTGGGATTGGGAAAGATCACACCGCAGGCATCATCAACGCCCAGATAATCCTCCGCGCGGATCCGGAAATCCTGATCCGTCGGAACCGCCGTGAACGGGATGTGATAGAGCTCCGCCCAGACCGGGTAAAAGGAATAGGTGATATCCGGAAACAGAAGCCGCCCTCCCCCCGTGAAAAACGCCTGAAAAGCGAACGCCAGGACCTCGTCGCTCCCCACACCGACAAAGATCTGCTCGACAGGGATCCCATAGATATCAGAGATGGCCTGCACCAGTTCATGTGCCTCGGTGTCCGGATATCTCCGGAAATCCGCGGGAGACAGTGAAGAATACGCCTCGGCGAACCGCGGTGACGGCGGGTAGGGGCACTCGTTGGTATTCAGTTTGATGATGTCCCTGTCCTGGGGCTGTTCCCCCGGCACATAGGGCGCGATCTTACGGATCCTGTCCTGTAATGTCATAAAGTTTCCTTCTCCTGTTCTTCATGTTCCTGCTGTCCGGCCTGCATGCTGCAGCGGATATCGATCACCGCCTCGCACTCCCCGGCCATCGCATTCCATACGCATGCCTCCACGGCATCACCCCTGGCCTCATAATAGGCAGCCATCTCACAGCAGATCTCGCTGTTTTTTCCCTGTTCCAGAATCCGTACGGCTGTCTCCAGAAAACGCTCATGATCGCCCGCGAGCCTCGCTGCCCGCGCACAGAGGAGCAGCGCTTCCATAACCCTGTCCCCGTTGTCCGATGTCTCCGCGAGAAGCGTGAAATACGGTTTCGCCGCGGCGAGATCCTCCGCCGTACCGGCCATCCAGAGTTCCCTCGCGTACATTCCCTGCAGGCGTGAAGACAGCGGCCGATCCTCCCGGAGCATCCGCGAAAAGATCGCCAGATCCCGCGCGGCATGATCGCCCGGCTCCCCCTGCGGAAAATGTCCGATCTCAATCTCACTGTCATAGACCACGGGCATCAGACGCACCTGTTCATGAACCGGATCCTCCCAGATAAAGGGTCTGAGGCGCCGGAACAGTTTGGGTCTGAGCTCCCTGTCGAAATTATAGACGGTACGCTGCTTCAATTGCCCGCAGTAATACATCTGGACGATGTCCGCCTCGATACTCCCCTCCGCCAGAGCCTTTTTCAGCTCAAGAAAACGCGCGCGGTTCTCCTCATCGATGACCTCATCCGCGTCCGCGCTGTAGATATAATCACCCGTTGCCAGAGAGAAAGCGTAGTTTCTGGCGGCAGCGAAATCATCGATCCATGTGAATTCCAACACTCTGGCGCCAAAAGACGTCGCGATCTCCCGCGTACGATCCTCCGATCCCGTATCAACGATGATGAACTCGTCCGCGATCCCCTGCAGAGACGCAAGACACGCCGGAAGCATCTTCTCTTCATTTTTAACGATCATACAGCAGCTGATGGTCACTTCCTGTTTCCTCCGAAGAAAAACTGTGGTATACTGCACCTATGGTTTCTTTTAAGGATAATTACAGACGTTTTGGGATCCCGACTCTGCTCCTCGTCATGTTCTGCATGTTCGTTACAGGCTGCGGAGGTACCGAGCCCTTTCATCCTGCCGCAGACGGTTCCAACTATCTGGTTGCTCCCGAACACTCCTACGACGACAATGAGCTTTCGCGCATCGCAGCGTCCACAGAGCGGCGCTTTAATATCTGGACAACGCCGAGTATCCCGACCCTGATGACCTGCATCGACGAGACCTGGTATCTCGTTGACTGCTATCATAACCTGATCATCTTTAACGACGCACCGGATGCACAGTATATCAGTCTCAACAACTGGCAGGTTATGAACTCGGAAGCCACACAGCCGCACACGATCGCCGGTGACGGCAAGGTTCTTCTCGTTGATGATACGGAAAACAACCGTGTTCAGGTCTTCCGCCGCGCCGGAGATAAGTTCATCAATACCCAGAACTTCTGGAATATCGGGAACCGGCCGCATTACACCGTCTATGACAAGGACACCGATACCTTTTATGTATGGAGTTCCCTCTCCGGCGAGCTCTTTCTCTTCCGCAGAGCCGAGGATACGGGCGATGTCTACATGACGGAGGTCCGTTCCATAGAACGGCTTCGCGGCGTCTATATCCGTTCCTTTACGATCGATGACGGAAAGATCTGGTTCGTTTCCGGTACACCCACCGACGAGACTCCCTCTTATCAGCCGTCCGTTCTCTGCTGTGATCTGAAGACTCTGGAAGTCATCAAGGAATATCCGGTTCCGGATTCGATCGCAGGCATGACGCAGATGTTCCACCTGCGCAAGGACTTCTGGCTGGTCAGCGTATCCACCGATATCAACGGAAACCAGGATGCCGCAGCTCTTCTTAAGATCAATGATCCCTCGGATCTGGAGACCGGCAACTATGAAGACATCTATGCCGAATACTTTCAGGGCGGCGGGACGCCGTATTACATCTCAGAGGTGGACGGGTATTTCTACCTTACAGAGCATCGCCTCGAAGACCATTTCATCTGGCGCTTTGAACTCGACGAGAACGGATCGATCACCAATGTCGTGACCCTGTTCTGACCGCTCAGTCTGTTCCTTCCCTCAGATCTCTTCCTCCGCGCCGACCGGTTCACCGCCGCCTGCCAGCCACTGCAGATAGGCGTTGATGAACGGATCCAGATCACCGTCAAGCACACCGTCAGCGTTGGAGATCTTTTTCCCGGTACGCAGATCGCTCACCATCGTGTACGGCTGCAGGAAATAGGATCGGATCTGACTGCCGAAATCGGTCTTCTTGACCTCTCCGCGGATCCCCCCGAGCTTCTGCTCATTCTCTTCCTGACGCAGCATGTACAGCTTGGCCTTGAGCATCTGCATGGCCTTGTCCTTATTCTGGAACTGAGAGCGCTCATTCTGGCAGGTCACAACGATCCCGGTCGGGAAATGCGTGATCCGGATCGCGCTGCTCGTCTTGTTGATGTGCTGTCCGCCGGCACCGCTGGAACGATAGGTGTCGATGCGGATATCGTCATCATTGATCTGGATGTCCAGATCCTCCTCGATATCGGGCATGACATCACAGGAAACAAAGGATGTCTGGCGTTTTCCCTGCGCGTTGAACGGACTGATCCGAACCAGCCGGTGTACGCCATGCTCCGATTTCAACAGACCGTAGGCGTTTTCACCGTTGATCTGGAAAGAGACCGATTTGATTCCGGCCTCGTCACCGTCCTGATAATCCAGCAGATCGATCGAAAAGCCCTTGCGCTCCGCCCACCGGGTGTACATCCGATAGAGCATCGAGCACCAGTCGCAGCTCTCCGTACCGCCGGCACCGGCTCCGAGACGAAGGATCGCATTATTCTTGTCATAGGGACCGTTCAGCAGATTGGAGATCCTGATCTCCTCCAGGGTTGCTTCGAACTCATCGAGGTCGGAGCGTATCTCCGCTGCCATTTCCTCGTCATCGGTTCCCTCGGCGTTCTGCAGATCGATCAGGTCAATGATATCGTCGTACTGACGATGCAGCGAATCCATCTTCGCCACCATGTCCTGATTCTGCTTGAGTTCTCTGGTCTGCTTATTCGCCCGGTCGGCGTCATCCCAGAAACCGGGCTCCTCCATCGCGCGCGAAAGCTCCTCGATCCGCTTTTTCCGGCCATCGAGTCCCAGTGCCGCAGTGACCTCATCGAGCGTGCCGCGCTGGTTCTGCAGCTCCACTTTCATTTGATCCAGTATTACCATAAATTACGCCTCCAACGCCCCGGCGCCGGGTCTGCCGTGACAGTTTTTAAACTTTTTCCCGCTCCCGCACGGGCAGGGATCGTTCGGATAGACCTTAACCTGTGCGCGTTTAACGGGTGCCTTGGCAAGGGAATCGTCCTTGTTCGTGCCCGTGACCTTGGCCACCTGCTCACGCTCGACCTTTTCCTTGACCTGGACATGATACAGGAAGCGGATCGTATCCTCTTTGATATTCCGCATCATCTCGGAGAACATCTCATACCCGATGCGTTCATACTCGAGCAGCGGATCCTTCTGTCCGTAAGCGGCCAGACCGATCCCCTGCCGCAGCTGATCCATATCGTCGATGTGATCCATCCATTTGCGGTCGATGACACGCAGCAGGATCACGCGCTCCACCTCACGGATCGCCTCCGCGTCGGGGAACTCCATCTCTTTTTCCTCATAAAGTTTGACGGCTTCTTCCTTGAGCTGCTGGATCAGCGCGTCCTTCTGCAGTGTCTCGATGCGTCCTCTGGTGATCGGCTTTAAGGGGATCACCGGGATAAGCAGCTCATTAAGCTCTGTCAGATCCCAGTCGTCGGAATTATTATTGACGCCGATGGCTGTCTCCACATCACTTTCCACGATATCGGCGATCCACTTGTAGATCTCTTCTCTGCGGCTCTCACCGTTCAGAACACGCAGCCGCTCGCCGTAGATCTTTTCGCGCTGCTCGTTCATCACCTGATCGTACTGCAGCAGATTCTTACGGATGCCGAAGTTGTTGTCCTCGATCTTCTTCTGCGCGTTCTCGATCGCCCGGGTGAGCATGCGGTGTTCGATCTCCTGTCCCTGGGGGATTCCCAGCGCGTTGAACATGCCGATCAGGCGGTCGGAACCGAACAGGCGCATCAGATCATCCTCGAGGGCGATGTAGAATTTTGATTCACCCGGGTCTCCCTGACGTCCGCTTCGGCCGCGCAGCTGGTTGTCGATACGTCTCGACTCATGCCGTTCCGTGCCGATGATCTTGAGTCCTCCGGCAGCGCGCGCTTCATCGTCGAGCTTGATATCCGTACCACGGCCGGCCATGTTGGTCGCGATCGTGACCGCGCCGTGCACGCCGGCATCCGCGACGATCTGCGCCTCCATCTCATGGAACTTGGCATTCAGAACGTTATGCGGGATGTTCTCTTTTTTCAGCATCCGGGAAAGCAGTTCACTTGTCTCGATCGTGATCGTACCGACCAGCACCGGCTGTCCCTTTTCATGCGATTGCCTGACCGACTCGATGACCGCCTGATACTTCTCCGCCTTGGTCTTGTAGACGGCATCCTGCAGATCCTTACGGATCACCGGTTCATTGGTCGGGATCACGATGACATCCATCCCGTAGATATCGCGGAACTCACGTTCCTCGGTCTGTGCCGTTCCGGTCATGCCGCACTTCTTTTCAAACTTGTTGAAGAAGTTCTGGAAGGTGATCGTCGCGAGCGTCTTGGACTCCCGCTTGACCTTGACATGCTCCTTGGCCTCGATAGCCTGGTGCAGGCCGTCGGAGTAGCGGCGGCCGGGCATCACACGTCCCGTGAACTCATCAACGATCAGGACCTCGTCGTTCTGTACGATGTAGTCATGATCGCGGTGCATCAGATTGTTGGCACGCAGAGCCAGAATGATGTTATGCTGGATCTCCAGGTTTTCCGCGTCCGCCAGATTCTCGATATGGAAGAATTTTTCTACTTTTTCTACACCCTGCGCCGTGAGGTTGACGACCTTGTCCTTTTCGTTGACGATGAAGTCGCCGGTCTCCTCGCGTTCAATGCCCATGATGGCATCCATCTTGGTGAGCTCCTCCATGTCCTCACCGCGCGTCATCTGCTTGGCCAGGATATCACAGGCCTCGTAAAGCTTGGTGGATTTTCCGCTCTGACCGGAGATGATGAGCGGCGTACGGGCCTCGTCGATGAGGATCGAGTCGATCTCGTCGATGATGCAGTAATTAAGACTTCTGAGAACCAGCTGTTCCTTGTAGATCGCCATGTTGTCGCGCAGATAGTCAAATCCCAGTTCATTGTTTGTCACATAGGTGATATCGCACCCATAGGCTTCCTGTCTTTCCGGGGGCTTCATGGAATTGAGCACGCAGCCGACCGTGAGTCCCAGAAACTCATGGACCTTGCCCATCCACTCCGCGTCGCGGTTGGCCAGATAATCATTGACCGTTACAACATGGACGCCTTTTCCGGTCAGGGCGTTCAGATACGCCGGCAGCGTGGATACAAGGGTCTTACCTTCACCGGTCTTCATCTCGGCGATACGGCCCTGATGCAGGATGATGCCGCCGATCAGCTGTACCCGGAAGTGCTCGATCCCGATCGCGCGCTTTGCCGCCTCCCGCACAGTCGCAAAGGCTTCCACCAGAATATCATCCAGTGTCTCCCCGGCAGCCAGACGCTTCTTGAACATATCCGTTCTCGCGCGGAGCTCCTCGTCGGTGAGCTTCTGCATCTCGGGCCTGAGTGCCTCGATCGCGGCCACCTGACCCTCGATCTTGCGCAGCTCCCGCTCGCTGTGCGTGCCTATGATCCTATCCAGAATACTTCCCATAACTTATACTTCCTCGTATACTTTGGCCTTTTCTTCGCCTCTCATCACACGGAGCGCTCCCTGCGCGAGGGCAAGCAGTTCGTCCTCACCGGGATACACGGTCACGGGAGCGATAAAGGAGACACGCTTTTCGATCTCATCCGTCACCCACTTATTATGCGCGATCCCGCCGGTGATGATGATCCTGTCCACGTGTCCGGAGAGCACCGCCGCCATCGCTCCGGCGTTCTTGGAAAGCTGCAGGACAAAGGCATCCATCATCAGCTTCGCGTCCGTGTTGCCGCCGTTGATCATCTCCATGACCTGACGGGCATCGTTGGTTCCGACATAGGCGTTGAAGCCGCCGCCGCCGACAGCCCGTTTCATCATCTGTTCACGCGTGTACTTGCCGGAATAGCACAGACGGATCAGTCCGCCGACCGGAAGAGCGCCGCATCTCTCGGGCGAAAATGCGCCGTCGCCGTCAAGCGCGTTAAATACGTCGATAACACGCCCTTTTTCGTGGGCCGCGACCGAGACGCCGCCGCCCAGATGGATGCCGATCAGGTTGAGATCCTCATACTTTCTGCCGATCTCGGCAGCGTATCTGCGGCAGACAGCCTTCTGATTGAGCGCGTGAAAAACGGATACGCGCGGGATCTCCGGGAGTCCCGAGAGACGCGCCGCGTCGCAGAGTTCATCGACAACAACCGGATCGACGATATAGGAGGGGACACCGATCTCGTCTCCGATCTCTCTCGCAAGGATCCCGCCGAGATTGGAGGCGTGCTGTCCCTGCACACCGACCTCGAGGTCCTTTCTGAGCATATCCGTCACGGCATAGGTGCCGCCCGGCATGGGCTTGAGCATCCCGCCGCGGCCGACGATCACGTTAAAGCTGTGCACGTCGATATCACGGCCCGCCAGAAACTCCAGGATGATCTTTTTCCTGAAATCCTTCTGCGCGATGATGGATTCGTACTTTGCGATCTCCTCCGTGGAATGGCGGAGGGTCTCGTCCATCTCCAGCGTTTCATCCGTAAAAATGCCGAGCTTGGTCGATGTGGAACCGGGGTTGATGATCAGACTTCTGATTGCCATATGCTGAATCCCTCCTTTAGGACGCCACCACCGCTGCGAGCGCGATGGAGTTGAGTTTAACGTCTTTGGTATCGGAACGTGAGGTCAGGATCACCGGTGATTTTGTACCGGTCAGGATGTTTCCGTTTCTGACCTGACCCATCCGCACGATCGTCTTGTAGACGAGGTTGCCGGCATGAATGTCCGGGAAGAGCAGGATATCCGCGTCGCCGACGATCTTGCGGTCCTTGGCGCCGGCCTTATGTTCGGCGGCCGCCGGGTCGATCGCAAGGTCCATGGAAAGCGGTCCGTCAACAATGCAGCCCGTGATCTCGCCAGCCTCATTGAGCCTTGTAAGCTCCGCCGCCTCCACTGTGACAGGCATCTTTTCATTGACTACTTCTACAGCCGCGAGCGGTGCCACCTTGGGCATCTCGATGCCGCAAGCCTTTGCAACATTGACCGTATACTCGATGATGACCTTTTTATCCTCCAGCGTCGGATACGGCATGAACGCAACATCGGTCAGGAACAGCAGACGATCGATCCCGGGGATCTCAAATACGCAGACATGGGAAAGCGGTCTGCCGGTTCTGAGTCCAACCTCCTTATTGAGAACACTCTTCAGGAACTGTTTGGTCTCAAGGCAGCCCTTCATATACATGTCGGCATCGCCGTCATGGACAAGCTTAACCGCCGCCGTCGCGGCCTCTTCAACATCAGTGATATCAATGATCTCATAGCCGTTCGTCAGGTCAATGGAAAGCCCGCCCGCGATCTTTTCGATCTCCGCTTTGTCGCCGACAAGGATCGGCGCCGCGATCCCTTCCTTTCTGGCCAGTTCCACCGCCTCCAGCACAGGTGCGTCCTGCGCAACAGCTACGGAAAGCTTCTTCCTCCCGCAGCTCTTTACTGTTGAGAGCAACTCATCGAAATTTCTGCTCATGTCCTTGTCCTTTCTTTATTCTGCCTGAATACACAACATTTCTATTATATCACAAAATGGCGCCATCCGCGACAGCAAAAACAATCCCACGCGCCCGCGCTACTCCCTGCCGAACCTCGCCATCGCGATGCGATAGTTTTCCGGCAGGCCGATGTCAAAGGATTCTCCGTCCGGAAGATAGGCCGCCATCCCCTCGGTCTCACAGACGGCGATCAGCGCGTCCGTCAGCTGAAATTCCCCGCCGCTCATCCTGCCGTTTTCGATCAGCCGGCCAAGCTCCGTGAACACACGGGGTGTCAGCACATACTGTCCAAAGGTCGCGTAGTAGTGCTTTTCTCCCGCCTGATCCGGAACCCCCAGATACTCCGCGGCATAATCATCGGTCGGTTTTTCGACCATCCTGTCCACATGCATTCGTCTGGAACGCGCATCCTCCCACTGGCCGTGCAGGATACCGTAATGCGGAACCCGCTCCAGCGGGATCTCCTGGATCCCGATCGTGGTCCTGCCGCACTCCGTATACTCGTCCATGATCTGCCTGCAGCAGTTCCGATCCGCCTGCGTCTGATAGACCATGTCGCCGAGCAGCAGCAGAACCGCCTCGTTCTGCACGAAATCGCGGCACTGGTACACCGCATGCCCGAAGCCCAGGCGCTCACGCTGTACCTGATAGCTGATCTTGTCATGGATCCGCTCCATCAGCCGTTCATAGCTGCGCTTTTCCTCGGGAAGCTTTTCCTCATATTCCAGCGGCAGTTCCCCGAAAAGCCGCTCGTACTCCGCTTCATCATCCTCGCCGATCACCAGCCGTATCTCATCGATCCCGGCCTCGTCCAGCTGCTCCAGCAGGATCAGAAGCGAAGGCTTGAGCAGCCCGTCCCTGTCGAGCAGCGGCAGAAATCCCTTGCGCACTCCTTTTGTCGCGGGAAAGAGCCTTGTACCGAATCCGGCGAGCGGAATGATCGCGCGCTTGACAGCCTGTCCGGGTTTGAGTGTGAGCGTGAAAGCAGGCATACCAAAGGTTTTGTCCAGATAAGCAACCAGTCCTGCCGCATCCGCCGGAGATTTTGCCAGAAACTGTACGGTCCCGTCGCCCTGTGATCCGACGCCCTTGGCTCCGTACACATACCCGCGCACCCCCTTGTCCTGCAGAACGCGATGCAGTACCGGCGCCTCCAGTTCCGCACTCGCGGGTGCCACCTTGGTGTCAAAAAGGCGCTGCGCCTCATCCATCAGCATGCCGAGTCCCGGAGCATCCCCTGCCGTTATCCGGTCGACGACCCGACCGATCAGTTCCTTGTTGTCCCGGCCAAGCGCCTCCTGTACTCTTTTATCCAGTTCCGTTTCGGCAAAGGGGAAGCACTTGTTCAGATCACCCAGGATCCGTATCGTGTCCTTGCCCGCCATAAGATTGGCGATCACCCAGGTAAAGGAAGCACCGGGCCGGAGCTCCGAGGGTTCCATCTCCATCCCGTCAAATTCCATCAGAACAGGCTTTACACCGTATGCGCAGGCCTGATCAAGGCGCCCGCAGCGGGAAGGTGTACGCTGCTCGCCCCGAAAGGCGGCCTGCATCTCCCCCTTGGTATTCATCTTAAGCTTGTACAGCCGGTTGAACGCACGTGCTACCAGTACGCAGATCGCCGCCGATGAGGACAGGCCGCTCTTGATCGGCAGATCCATGCGCGTCACTGTGATCTTCACACCGCCGACATGGTAGTTGTCATTGATATACGAAGCCACGCCCGCCACATAGGAAAAGAATCCTCCCTCTCGTGCAACCTCCAGCAGCCGCTCTGTTTCCATCGGGCACTTCAGGCTCTCATGTCCGTACAGTTCAAGTTCACTGGATACCTCAAAATCAGCGGATCTCTCCACACGTGCGTAGATTCCCTGCTCAATGCCGGAGACAACCGCGTATCCCTTTTCCAGCTGTGAATTGACCGTACGGTACATGCCTGCCCAGTCTGTATGTTCACCGAAAAGGCAGAGACGCCCCGGAACGAACAGTGTGATCTCGTGCATGCTACTCCTCCTTGTCCTTCTCGTTTTCCGTATCGTCGCCGAGCTTGATCACACTTTCCTTGTCCTCTTCCTCCTTCTTCCGGGGAACGAATGACAGGATGATCGAAGCGACCGCCATGGAGATCAAAGCCGACGTCATCCCGACCAGGACAAAGATCAGAATCCTGTCACCGATCGACTGCTTCGATGGATCCGGTGCGAAAAGCGTGTAGTACAGGGTATTCATGAGAAAGAACATGCATACGGAACCGAGCCACAGGATCTTGGATTCCTGCTTGCTGCAGATGATCTCCACGACCAGCGCAAAGATTCCCGAAATAATAGCAATAATGATCAAAGGACTCGGCATAGGCAGTTGCTCCTCATGACACAGCGGGATGATCATACCCCATTCGGATCGTTCCAAAAACTTTTATATTATACTCTGCAAAGCCGTTTTTCGCAAGGTTATTCAGAAAAGCACGCGTTTCCAGCACCTTGCCAGAAGGCGGTGATTCGGGTACAATGGAGCATCATGAAACTGTATGATCTTGTGGCTCCCTGTCATTTCGGACTGGAGGCCGTTGTAAAAAGAGAACTCCAGGCGCTCGGTTTTCCGGTCACGCAGACCCGGGACGGACGTGTTTTTTTTCAGGCCGATGAAGCCGGTATTGTGCGCGCCAACATCCATGTGCGGACGGCGGAACGGATCCTGCTGCAGGTCGGCACCGTCACCGCGAAGACCTGGGATGAGCTGTTTGAAGGGACCAGGAGCCTTCCCTGGGAGGATTACCTTCCGAAGAACGCGAAATTCTGGGTCACCAAGGCGACCAGCGTCCGCAGCGCTCTCTTTTCCCCCTCCGACATCCAGCGGATCGTAAAAAAAGCCATGGTGGAGCGTATGAAACAGCGATACCACCTGGAGCGCTTCCCGGAGGACGGCGCAGAATACCCTCTCCGGGTATTTCTGATCAACGACGAAGCAAGTATCTGCCTGGACACCACCGGCGTTTCCCTCCACAAACGGGGATACCGCAAGGCGCAGGTCGCGGCGCCGATCGCCGAAAATCTCGCAGCGGCACTTTTGATGCTGACCCCCTGGCAGCCCGACCGCATCCTCGTGGATCCCTTCTGCGGGAGCGGAACGTTTCTCATTGAGGCAGCGCTGATCGCCGCCGGGATCGCACCGGGGATCCACCGATCCTTTACGGCGCAGCAGTGGGAAAACCTGACCCCTGCCGCCCTCTGGAAGGAGGCTCACCGGGAAGCCTATGCCGCGATCCGGCCGGATCCCGCAACAGACCTGCAGGGATATGATATCGATCCGCAGGCGATCGAAACCGCCAAGGCCGCTGCCCGCGAAGCAGGTGTGGAAGAGCTTGTGCACTTTCAGACGCGGGATGTCAGTCAGCTCAGCCACCGCAAGAAATACGGGTTTCTGGTCACCAATCCGCCTTACGGTGAGCGGATCGGTTCCGGGGAGGATCTCTTTTCCCTGTATCGGACACTCGGCGAGCGCTACGCGGCGCTCGACAGCTGGTCCATGTATGTGATCACCTCATATCCCGACGCGGAAAAGGCCATCGGAAAAAAGGCGGATAAAAACCGCAAGCTCTATAACGGCATGATCGAGACCCGCTTTTATCAGTATTACGGTGCAAAGCCGCCGAAACGGCCGCGCGAACAGGAGTCTGTCCATTGAAGAACGACCAGCTGAAAACCGCCTGTATCTGCACCGCGGTCCTTTCCGTGATCTGCATCGCCGTCTGTCTGTGGCACTCAGCGAACAAACCGATCGCGATTGCCGTACAGGCGCAGACCGCGGCGGAGGAGTCCGTCTCCATCACTGACAGTACGGATGGTTCCAGGCTTATCAGACTGTCATTATCGGAAGCAGCCGGCGACGGGGATGACATTGATATCCCTCTCCCTTCCGGGGTTGCCTCGGAGAGTATCCGTACCGAAAACCTGTATCTCACCGGCGAGCTGCTGATCAACATCCTTGCGGACGGCAGCCGCTATGAGCAGGAAGATCCCGGTATTCTGGCCCGCAGTTCCAGAGTCAGTGAATGTACCTGCGAAGTCTCCGAGAATTCCTGCAGCCTGCGCTTTGCCCTGACCGGCGTCTATGAGCCGCAGATGAGTCTCTCCGACGGCGTTCTGCACATCCGTCTGCAGAGCCCCGCGGAGCTCTATGAGCATATCGTACTCATCGACCCCGTGCCCTCCGCAGGAGCCGACATGACCCTGGAAACGGCGCAGGCACTCGAAAACCTTTATCAGACGGATCCCAGGATCCATGTCTACCTGACCCGAACGGGAGCGGATCGCCAGGATGAGACAGCCCTGCGCCTCCTTCAGGAGACGGGAGCGGATTTCCTCGTTCGCCTGGAAACGCAGTCCGCGTCCGAACAGGACAGTTTCCGGGTGATCTACAACGGCAGCCGGTATCTGCGCAGATACACCAACGCCGAGCTTGCCCGTGACCTCGCATCGGGGATCGCAGCGGACAGCGGCCGCATGTTCACGGACCTGGATGCCTCTCCGGACGGTGATATACTGCTTAACGCCGCCGAGATCCCCGCAGCCACAGTCCTTATGACAGGAAATACGCAGAACAGCGCCTCCTGGCTGACTGACAAAAAGGCGCCCGCCAAGATCGCCGCCGGGATCGCCAGGGCACTGACGCTTGCATCCGATACCATGGAAAGCCGCACCGTCCGGGAAGATTCAAAGGAGAAGCCATGAAGATCATCTTTGCGACAGGCAATGAAAACAAGCTCCGCGAGATCCGCGAGATCATGGGGGATCTCGCAGAGGAAGTCATCTCGATGAAGGAAGCCGGCGTCTATGTCGATGCCGACGAAACAGGGAGTACCTTTGCGGAGAACGCGCAGATCAAAGCACAGGCCTGTGCCGATCTGGTACGGCAAAAATTCCCCGGTCAGGATATCATCGTCATGGCGGATGATTCCGGCCTGGTGATCGACGCTCTGGGCGGCGAGCCCGGCATCTACTCCGCAAGATATCTCGGGCACGATACGCCGTACCCGGAAAAAAACCGCAGGATTCTCGAGCGTCTTGCGGATATCCCCGAGGAAAAGAGAACGGCCCGCTTTGTCTGCGCCGTTGCCGCGGTCGTGATGCGCGGCGGGAATGCCTCTCCCGAAACCCTGGTGACCCAGGAGACCATGGAGGGCCGTATCGCCTATGAGATCGCCGGTGAGAACGGCTTCGGCTACGATCCGATCTTCTATCTGCCGCAGTACGGCAAGACCTCCGCGGAGATCTCTCCAGAGGAAAAAAATGCCATCAGCCACCGCGGCAAAGCACTCCGCGCCATGCGGGAAAAACTCTGTTGACAGACCGAATCCCCTGCGATATACTATATCGTGCGTCTGTTCGGGACGCACAAAGTAAAGACATATGGCGAGGTAGCTCAGCTGGCTAGAGCACGCGGTTCATACCCGCGGTGTCGAGGGTTCGAGTCCCCCCCTCGCTATGAGAAAACCCCGTGGGTGAGAACCCACGGGGTTTTTCTCATGACAGAAAACAGACTCGAACCCGAGACACCGCGGAGCGGTGGAGAGGGCGCACGAGGTCCGGGGGACCTCGGACCTGCGCCGACCGGAGCGAAGCGGAGACTTCGAGTCCCCCCTCGCTATGACAGAAAAGAGAGTCCTGTGGACTCTCTTTTCTGTTATTCGGAGACTTCGAATCCCCTCCATTGTCTGCTATTTGACTTTACCAACTTGATTTTGCATAATATAAGGATGGTTTTAAATACATTGCATCGAGGTTTCGCAATATGACATTTTTGGAATTACTGGGCAGGTATTATGTTCTGATCTTCAGCATCGTCATCCTGCTTTACACCATCATCTATAACAGGACCATGTACCGCAATGTCAGGAAGCTGTTCCTGACACTGCTGCTGCTCGTGGCGGCGGAGGCCGTCTTTTCGGCTATAGAGGCCTGGTACAGCGCACAGGAATTCAGAAGCATCTGGCGGAGCATCTCCTCTACTTTCTGCTATATCCTCCGGCCTGCGATCATGTATACCCTGCTTCTGATCATCCTCAGGAATGACAGCCGGAGGACGAAGCTGTTCTGCGCCATCCCCCTGTTCGCGTTTTCGGTGACCCTGCTCGCCGACATTCCCTACACCTATAATCTCGTTTTTTCCTATAGCGAAGAAAACACGTTTCAGACCGGTGGTCTCTTTCCGATCACCTATCTGATCCTCTTTTTCTATCTTGCACTCATCCTTATACTGTCTTTCGCAAAAACAGATTTCCGTATCGGGATCGGTGAACTGCTGCCCATCTGCATCGGCATCGCCTTCATCGTTTTGAACATCATCGGCGAGAGGCACGGTTTCATCAGCGGAAATTCCGAAAACGCGACAATGCTCGCCATCCTCATCTATGCCATCCATTTCAAGAACGTGACGGATCAGCAGGAGAGAAAACTCCTGGAGACGACCGAGCAGAAGACGGGTCTTCTCAATGAGAACGCCTGTACCGATCGGCTCAATGAGCTTCTCAGTCAGCCCGGTCAGGATGCCTACGCCGTCGTGTTCTTTGATCTCGTGCGCTTCGGTCTCATCAACGACAGATACGGCATCGATATCGGAAACAGGATCCTTACGGAATACGCGCAGGTCCTCGGCGGGAGCATCCGACAGGACGAGATCCTCGCCAGACAGGGCAGCGACCGTTTTATCACCGTCGTACTCCAGAGGAACCTCGATGTCTTTCTCGCTCAGATTGCTTCCACAAGAGTGCGGTTCGCTCAGGACGGTCAGGATTACGATGTCACCATCAGTGCTCATGTGGGCGTCTACCGGATTGAAAAAGCCGATACCAGCGGTGAAGCCGTCATCGCGGAAGCCCACGCCGCTCTCAGCTACGGCAAGTCGGCCGGGAACAATGTGACCTATATGACACCGGACCTCAGGGCCATGCTCAGGGACGAAAAACAGTTCGCGTCGGATATCCCGGTTGCCATGGCTGATGAGGAATTTGTCGCGTATTACCAGCCCAAGGTCAACAGCAGAACAAATACTCTCTGCGGCGCGGAAGCACTGGTCCGCTGGATGCGGAACGGCGCGCTGATCCCCCCGGGAAAATTCATCCCCATCATGGAGACCAAGGACCTCATGTGCGACATGGATTTCTACATGCTCAGACATGTGTGCGCCGATATCGCGAAATGGATCGAACAGGGTCTGGTCCCTCCCACCATATCCGTCAACTTCTCCAGGAGAAACCTTTCCAATAAAAATCTCGCGGCGGATATCGATGCCGTTGTGAAAGAATACCACGTTCCGAAAAAGATGATCGAGATCGAGATCACGGAGACCATCGACGAGTTCCCGATCAGCGTATTAAAGGATTTTGTGGATGACCTTCACAGACTGGGATACAAGGTTGCCGTCGACGATTTCGGAAGCGGCAGCTCCTCGCTCAGTCTTCTGCGGGAGGTCACCTTTGATACACTCAAGATCGATAAGGGCTTTGTGGACAGAGCATACGCCAAGGATCTCGCGATCCTGAGCTATATGATAAAACTCGCGAAAGCGATCGGCGTCGAAACGCTCGCTGAGGGTGTCGAACAGAAGGAACAGGTCGACACCCTGCTCTCTCTCGGCTGTGAGGTCATCCAGGGATACTATTTCGACAGACCGCTTCCCAGGGATAATTTTGAACGAAGGATCATCAGCAGGAGGTATCAGGTTGAACAGCGTTGAGCATCTCAAAAAGATCATCAGAAACTGTACCTACGCGGTACTCGCAGTCACAGCAGTCATCTTTGTCCTGTTCATCATCCATATCATCAATGTTGGAAAATACAACGAAGAATGGCGAGTGATCACGCCGCATTCGAGCGCGACGCAGGTGATCGTGGATATCCATCCGCGCGGCGGCGTCACGGACTCCTGGGAAAAGGTGGACACCGGGCTCGACACAGCCCTCAATGCCAAGATCTATGAAATGGTCGTGACCAACAACGCGCACACGTATGTGGATGACTGGTATCTGCGCGTCAATATCAGTGAATCCTGCTACCTCAACAACGGATGGTGCGGTACTTTTGAAGTACATCAGTTTGACGAGAGCAAAAATGAAGTCTCCCAGACACTCGATCTGCGCAATTTCAGCTACAGTGACATTACGATCGGCTATCATCAGGCGGGCCAGGATCTTCTGCTCCCCCTTGTTCCCGGGGACTACTTCATCTATCATCCGGATACCTCGGATGTCTCCGGAGAGGTCCCGATCAAAGGTACACAGGAACTGTCCGGATGTGCCAACTGCGGCGTCATCATGTACAGCATCTCCGGCGACGTGAACCTGTCGGATTACGAACTCTCCTACCGGCTGCACAAGACGATCTGGGAAGGCAGCGAGGGAATGTTCTTTACCATCTCATTCTTCGTGATCGCTCTCTCACTCCTCATCCTCGGCACGATCTTCCTGGTATCCGTACGTTTTGAGGGACGGTTCCGGAACCAGGGCAACAAACTCAGGGACACGTTCAGGATCTGCTGCAGTATCGCGGATTCCAGAGATTATTACTCCAAAGAGCACTCCCAGAGAGTCGCGGAGTACTCCAGGATCATTGCCGAAAAACTGGGCCTGGAGAAAAATGACTGCGATGATGTCTACAACGCAGCGCTTCTCCACAATATCGGCAACGCCTTCGTCAGTGAGCATATCCTCAGAAAAAACAGCAAGCTCACACGCGAAGAGTACGCCGAGGTCAAAAAGCACACCGTCAGGGGCTCCGAGCTCCTCAAGGATGTCACAAGTATCCCGTATGTCCGGGAGGCTGCTCTGTATCACCATGAGCGGTTCGACGGAACCGGATATCCCCACGGAAAGAAGGAGGACGAGATCCCTCTGATCGCCAGGATCATCGCGGTCGCGGATGCCTATGACGCCATGAATAACGACCGGCCCTTCCGAAGCAAACTCATGCACGAGCAGATCCGGGAGGAATTCATCAAAAACAGAGGCACGCAATTTGACCCCTCGATCGTTACGGCCTTTCTGGATATTATGGGTGAGAGGAATCTTTGATCATGAACAGATGGAAGAAACGCATTCTGATCATACTCATCGCATCGGTTCTGAATGTTCTGGGCCGTTATCCGGCATTTTATTTTGAGCTCCCGGCATATCTGAATCTGTGCGGAACGATCCTCGCGGCCTATGTCGAAGGGCCGATCGCCGGCGCTGCGGCGGCAGTGCTCGGCTGCCTCTTTTCTTCCTTCTTTTCCCCGGGCGACTGGTATTATCTTATCGCGGATGTCGCTGTCGCGATCGCTGCCGGCCTGATCGCTCCGAAAAACCGGTACTTTGAAAGATTCATCATGATCATCAGCGCCACCACCTTTTTCGCCGTTGTCAAGGCGCTGTTCCTGATACCGGTGAACCTGCATCTCCGCGGCGGAAGGATCGGCCTCTATATCGCCGACGCGATCATCGATTATCTGGCCAGCGTATCCGTACCCGCATGGCTTCAATACGCGGCCGCAGCACTGTACATCAGTTTTGCGGATGCTCTCGTGGCCATGCTCCTGATCTTTTCGGGCATGTATATCTTCAAAAGATTCGGAAAGAAGAAAAGAGCTGCCGAGCTCAGAAAGCAGCTCGGCGGGAAGGTCTATCTCGGACTGGTCGCCGCGTTTTTCCTGACCGCATCTTTCGGATCACAGCGCGCGTATGCCGAGGAATCCGTCAGTTTCATCGAAAAGCTGTACAACAGCGAAAACGGTCTTGTCGGCGGCTGCCTCAACGACATTGCGATGACCCGGGACGGCTCGATGTGGATCGCCACCTACGGCGGTCTGTTCCGCTTTAACGGATCAAAATTTGTTCTGATCGACAATCTGAAAAGCGTACGCTCTGTACAGTGCCTTTTTGTCGATGAGGAGGACCGTCTCTGGGCCGGCACACAGGACGCGGGCATTACGCTGCTGAACATCGATATGACCTGGTGCACGCTGGATACATCCTCAGGACTTCCCTCCAATTCCGTAAAATGCATCTCCAGGGACAGCAGCGGTCTGTATTATATCGGGACCACCGCCGGGCTCGCCGTCGCGGAATATGACAACGGCGAGATCCGCATTGTCAAGACCGATACCGAGGTCGGAAACATCAGAGATCTTTCCCCCGATCATGAGGGACATATGATCGTCATGAACAATCTCGGTGATATCCGATGTTTCGAAAACGGAGAATCCATCCTCAGCCTTTACATGGGAAGCGCCATTCCGCGCGGCATCAGCCACGCCGACAACGGAGACCTCTATATCGGTACCGATGAGGGGACGATCGCGATCTATGCGTTTTCTCCGGACGGTTTTCGTGTCAAGGGCCATATCATCGCCGAGGGCATGAAGACCATCAAGGACCTCTACTTTGACGACAACGGGATCATTTATGTCGCGTCGGACAACGGCATCGGATATATTGACAGTTCCGGCCGTCTTACGATGATCGAAAGCGGTGAGTTCAACAATTCCATCGATCACATATTCAAGGATTATCAGGGAAACATCTGGTTCACCTCCTCAAGATGCGGCCTTCTCTGCCTCGGAAAATCCAGCTTTACCGATGTATTCCGGCTGTGTGAAGAAAACAACATCGTCTGCAACACGATCCGGCAGTGGAACGGTCACCTTTACGTGGGAACCAACAGCGGTCTGAAGATCCTGGATGTAGATGCCGGAAAAAGCATCAAAGACGATGTGACCGCCGAGTTTGAAGATATCCGGATACGATGCATGGAGACCGACAGCGCGGGAAATCTGCTGGTCGCCACCTATGACAAGGGACTGATGGAGATCACACCGGCCGGAAAAGTCTCTGCCTATGTGCCGACGCAGGAAACCGGCAGATCGATCCGGGTCGTCAGCATTCTCTCCGACGGAACCGTGATCGCCTCCGGCGATGGAGGGATGACGTTTTTAAAGGACAAAAAGGTGCTGCATCGTCTTCAGACCGGAAAAGAGCTCGCCGGCGGAACGGTCCTCAATATCCTTGAAACAGATGATCACACCCTGCTCTGCGGGACAGACGGAGACGGGATCGCAGTCATCAGAGACGGAAAGCTCCAAAAATATCTCTCCCGTGAGGACAGTCTTTCCTCCGGGGTTGTCCTGCGTATCGTGAAAGACAGCAGGTCCGACGGGTATTTTGTCCTGACGGGGAGCGGTCTGTGTTATATGAACAGAGACTTCGTGATCTCAGAGCTTGCCATGCCCTATTACAACAATTTCGATATCGCGATGAACAGCAGTGGTGAGATCTTCGTTCTGGGAGGAGCCGGGATCTACATCAGCGAATACGACGCGCTGATGAACCGGGGAGCGATGGAGTCCTACACCCTGCTGGATGCCAAAGCGGGGCTTCCCGGAAGCATCACGAGCAACGCGTGGAATCTTGTCACGGATGACGAACAGATCTACATCTGCGGAACCACGGGCATCTATCTCCTGGATCTTAACAACTACGAAATGCAGATCAGTGACTTCCGGACCAAGATCACCGCTGTCATCATCGACGGCGTCTATGAAGATGTCACCCAGATCGGTACGATAGAGATTCCCAAAGGGACCGACCGCATTGAACTGAACCTCGAGATCAACAACTACACGTCCGCGGACCCCTATGTGAGCTACTATCTCAGCGGTGTAGATGAGGAAAAGACCACCGTTCTTGCCAGCAAACTGAGCAGTGTGATCTACCATGATATTCCCTACGGAAATCATGATTTCATCATCAGCGTCCTCGATGAAAACGGCCGGGAACTGTCCGGTCAGACCTATGTCTTCACCAAGGAAAAAGAGCTCTACGAGACGATGGGATTCATCCTGTATTTCTACATTTTCCTGCTGCTGTTCATTGTGTTCATCGTCATCTCGATCGTGCAGGGAGCCCTCATGTCACAGCAGAAAAAGGAAAAGGGGCGGCATGAGCTTGTCGTCAAACAGCTTGAACGCGAAAAAGCCGAAGCTCTCGAGCGCGCCCTTCATATGGAGGAGGACGCCAACAGAACAAAATCCGCCTTCCTCGCCAATATGTCGCACGAGATCCGCACGCCCATCAACGCGATCATCGGAATGGATACGATGATCCTCAGGGAATCCGGCGAGGAACAGATCAGGAGCTATGCGCTTGATATCCACAATGCCGGGAAAACCCTGCTTACTCTGATCAATGAACTCCTGAATTATTCAAAGTCCGAAGATGATCACGAAAAAGCGGTCGAAACAGACGCGGCACTGAGTGAAAAAGAGCACTTTCACGCGCCCGATGCAAGGCTTCTGATCGTTGATGATGTCGAAACGAACCTCATTGTCGCAAAGAACCTGCTCAGGCGGACCAGAGTACAGATCGATGCGGTCCAAAGCGGCCGGGACGCGGTAGAGCATGCGTCCGGAACGCCCTATGACATCATCCTCATGGAATCCATGCTGCCCGGTATGAACGGCGAAGAGACCATGCTCGAGATCAGGAAAAAGTGCCCGCTGAACGCGGAGACACCGGTGATCGTCCTCACCGCGCACGCTGTCGATGGCGCCAGAGAGGAGTATCTGCGTCTCGGTTATACGAACTATCTCGCAAAGCCGCTTGACGGTTCGAAACTGGAAGCGATGATCCAGAGCTATCTGCCCGACGAAAAGATCCTGCCGGCAGACGAAGAGCAGGAGGACACGGACGGTCATCCCGCAGCTGCCCGCACGGATGAGGCGGCCGGAACAGACAGCATGATCTCTCGTCTCTCGCGGATCGATGGGATCGACACCGCGGGCGGTGTCGAGATCGCCGGAGGCGAAGACGCTTATCTCCTGTTCTGCCGGAATTTTCGCGACACTGCAAAGACACAGATCGGAATGATCCGGGAAGCCTTTGAAAAAGAAAACTATGAGGACTATACGATTCAGGTCCAGGCACTGAAAAACGCCGCCCGGCTGATCGGTGCGACAGAGCTTTCCGAGAAAGCGCGTGAGCTTGAGGAAGCCGGCAGAGAGTCCGGCATCGACCGGATCAGACAGGACACGCCTGCTGTCCTGGAAAAGTATGAATGGTTCTATGACCGGCTGGATGAAATATTCTGAATCAGAGCCCTGACCCCATGCCATAACACAAAAGGATAAAGGAATGAGTACAGAACGCACTGAAAACAAGATGGGCGTGATGCCCGTAAAACGACTGATCATATCGATGTCCCTGCCCATGATGCTCTCCATGCTGGTGCAGGCGCTCTACAATATCGTCGATTCCATCTTTGTCGCACAGATCAGCGAGAACGCGCTGACTGCCGTGACACTGGCCTTTCCGATGCAGAACCTGATGATCGCGCTGGCCGGCGGCACGGGTGTCGGTATCAACGCGCTGCTGTCGCGCTCGCTTGGGGAAAAGAATTTCGCGGCGGCGGATCAGGCCGCCTGCACCGGCATCCTGCTCAATATCCTGCACTACCTGATCTTCCTGTTCATCGGTCTGACCATCGCCGGCCCCTTCATCCGTTCGCAGACGGACGATCCGGAGATCATCGCCTACGGCACCACTTATCTCTCGATCATCTGCGTGCTCTCGATCGGTGTCTTTTTCCAGATCACCATGGAGCGCCTCCTGCAGTCCACGGGCCGCACCCTTTACAGTATGATCTCACAGATGACCGGTGCGCTGATCAATATCGTACTGGATCCCATGCTGATCTTCGGCGTCGGTCCCTTCCCGAAGCTGGGCGTCGCGGGCGCCGCGTATGCGACGATCTTCGGCCAGGTGATCGCCTCCGCCCTGTGCGTCTGGCTCAACCTGAAAAAGAACAGCGACATCACGCTTTCCTGGAAGCGCATCCTGCATCCCGAAAAGGACACCGTACAGCAGATCTACGCCGTGGGCATTCCGTCGGTCCTGATGATGTCGATCGGCTCGGTCATGACCTACCTGATCAACCGCATCCTGATCGTCTTTTCTTCCACGGCAACCGCTGTCTTCGGCGCGTATTTCAAGCTGCAGAGCTTTGTGTTCATGCCGGTGTTCGGTCTGAACAACGGTCTGATCCCCGTCCTCGCCTACAACTACGGTGCGGGTGACGGAAAAAGGATCAGGGAAGCTCTTCGCTTCTCCCTGATCCTCGCTCTTTCCATTATGACCGCCGGGGCTCTCGTCTTTGAGCTGTTCCCGGATCAGCTGCTCACACTCTTTTCCGCATCCGACGAAATGAAGGAGATCGGCCGCCCCTCCCTGCGGATCATCGCCTTAAGCTTCCCGGTCGCGGCGATCTGCATAGCGCTGGGATCGATCTTTCAGGCCTTTGCCAAAAGCGTCAACTCCCTGATCGTCTCCATCGGCAGGCAGCTCGTTGTGCTGATCCCGGTCGCCTGGCTCCTCGCGCAGACCGGCGTCCTCACCTATGTCTGGTGGGCTTTCCCGGCCGCCGAGATCGCCTCCTTTTCACTCTCTTTTGTCCTGTACCGCAGACTCTATCGGGAAAAGGTACAGCCGTTACTTTGATGTATTGATCTTCACGTTGCCGAGGTCGGCGGAGGCCGTCAGTCTGGCGCTTCCGCTGCCTCTTGCACCGGACCCTGTCTTTTCCCCGTTGACCTTGGCATTGCCCAGATCCGTCGAGACCTTAAGAGTCAGTTCTGCTTCCTCCTGATGCAGATCCACCTCGATATTTCCCAGATCCGCGTCCATCTCAAAGCTTGAAAAATCGTTCAGTCCGCTTCCTTCGATATTGCCCATATCGGCATCCATGCTGCCTTTTTCGACCGTCAGTTCACTGAAGGAGATATTGCCCATCGCCGCGTCGACTTCCAGGCTTGTGAAGGCAGCGTCTGTGAGCTGTACATTGCCCATATCGAGATCCAGATCTGTCTTTCCCGCCTGAATCTCTCTGACAGTGAGATTGCCCATATCGAGATCCACTGTCAGACTCTGTAATTCCTGTGAGTCCGGGATCGTGACCGTCAGCGTATCCTGTCCGGTAAAGGACGGTAAAATGTGAAAACCGCTGCTCTGCTTGACGTGCAGGGTGCTGCCCTTGAGCTGCACCTCGGGCTTCCTGCCGGAGTCCCCCTCCCAGTTCACGCCGAAGGCATCGCCCTTTTCGATCGTCACATTGGCCGCGTCGATGTCCAGTTCAAGGGAAGCAAAGCGGTCCTCCGACAGCTCCGTGCTTACCCGCTCGGCCGCTGAACCCGCCTTTGAAAAAACATTCAGGTTCAGCACCTTGCCTGCGCGGAGCGCAAAGCCCACCGCGTGTGAGACAAGACCGCCGATGACACAAAGAACGGTCACACAGTACAGAATGATCAGATATACCTTTCTCATACCGCCATCTCCTCACTCATCGCCATTCTCTTGAGCACATTCCGGAAGAACGGTGCGATCACAAAGATCAGCCAGCTGATCGCCCAGGCGTGCAGAAGAAAGCTCACCGCAAAGTAGACAAACACGACACAGGGCCAGTAGGATTCCAACACCGCCGCGATCAGACGGTTGCGGTAGGTCCTTCCGTTACTCGCACTCATATCCCCGAGGATCAGTCTCTTGAGCACGGAGTGAAGGATGCTGGCGAGCGGCCAGATGATCCAGGTGATCCACCAGCGGAAGGTCAGGAAGCTCCAGCACAGATAGATGCAGGTGACCGTCTGCCAGTAAACCGAAAGGATCCCGTTCACTACGCGATAGATCGTCTCTCCGCTGTCCGATGCATTGACCGTTCTGCCGCCGGAAGCGCGGTCCCAGGTCCACCAGGCACCGGTGCGTTCCTCTGTCGCCTGATCACTGTCCACCGTCGCGTCGCTGTCTGCATTTCTCGAAAAGCTGCCCGTGGCCTCCTCCCAGATCTGCTCCGCGCCTTCCTTGAAGCGCGTGCATGCTTCCTCAAAGACCAGCTTCGGGCCGGATGCCGGCTGCTCAGCCTGTGCATTTTCGGAGGAAGTATCGGCTTTATTCTCCACCTTGGCGAGCATCGTGGAGATGCCGATGCTGTCCGCGACCTCCTCGAGATCACCGAACTCCGCGATCACGATCCCGACCGCCTCATTTTCCTTTTTGCCGTCAGAGATCAGCTCGTTGTACTTGTCCTCCATCATCGACCAGAGTTCCTGCTTTGCGCGCTGGGATTCCTCTGTCTCTGGATAACGGCTGAACATCGAATCAAGATAGTTGCGCAGTGTTTCCATCTTATCTTCCCTCCACAAAATTCTCAATGACTTCCTTCGTCAGTGTCCACTCTTCACATTTATCGTGGTAATAATCCTTGCCTTCATCGGTGACTACGTAATAGGTCCGTCGCTTTCCGTTGTCGGCGTTCTCCGCGTACGATTTCACATAGCCGTTCTTTTCCATCCGGGTGAACGCGGAGTATAGTGTTGTCTCCTTGATTAGATACTTTTCATTGGACAGTCGCCGGATCTGTTTCGATATCTCGTATCCATAGGATGGTTCCTTGAGAAGCAGGAACAGGATCATCGTATCGATATATCCCCGGATGACGTCGCTGCTGATCGTGCTCATTGCGGTTCATCCTCCTCTTCACGTAGCAACGACAGCCGTTGCTACGATGTTCGTTGCTACGCTGCTCGTTGCTTTGTCTGACATACTACGCGTGACAAGGTAATAATACAGGAAGAGTTTTCACGTGTCAATAGGGAATTTAAAAAATTCTGAAAAAGAAAAAAGGAGAGGCCCGAAAGCCTCTCCAGATCTCCTGTTTCAGGAAGTTACGCTGTTCTCTGTTTCAGCCAGCCGCGGATATCGGAGACACCCGGATACGCGGTAAACCCGTCCGCATCCTGCAGGATCAGCGTGGGCGCCTGCATGACACTGAACTTACGCGTCAGCTCCGGCTTTTCCTCGGCGTCGATCACAACATAGTTGACACCCGCGTTGTCAAGCAGCGTGCTCGCGATCTTGCAGTTCGGGCAGGTCGCTGTCTTGAACAGCATGATCTCCGGCTCCGCCACAGCTGCTACCGCGGATACCGTCGTTGAAGCCGCCGCGGCCTCGACAGGACCTGTGTGCTTCAGAACAGAACGGCCGATATCGTAGTTCTTGCGATCCTGATATTCCTGGACCTTACCGTCGTTCCAATTCGCGACCGGGCGATAGTAACCGGTGATACGGCTGTAGATCTCCGTCTTCTGACCGCAGTGCGGGCAGACCTTCTGTTCGCCGGAAAGATAACCATGCTCGCGGCAGACGGAATAGGTAGGTGACATCGTGTAATACGGCAGCTTATAGTTCTCCGCGATCTTGCGGACCAGGTTTGCCGCGGCTTTCCAGTCAGGCAGTTTCTCGCCGAGGAAGGCGTGGAACACGGTGCCGGAGGTGTAGAGGGTCTGCAGCTCATCCTGGACATCCAGCGCTGTGAAGATATCCTCGGTAAAGCCTACCGGCAGGTGCGAAGAATTGGTGTAATACGGCGTACCCTCCATGTTGGCGGTAATGATATCCGGGAACTGCGCCTTGTCATGTTTGGCAAAGCGGTAGGTCGTGGACTCGGCCGGCGTAGCCTCCAGATTGTAGAGATCTCCGTACTGTTCCTGATAGTCGGAGAGGCGCTCACGCATGTGATTAAGAACATCCTTGGCAAACTGCTGGGTCTTTTCCTGCGTAAGATCAGCGCGCAGCCATCTGGCGTTCAGCCCCACTTCATTCATCCCGACCAGACCGATCGTGGAGAAGTGGTTCGCAAAGGTGCCGAGATACCGTCTGGTATACGGATACAGGCCCTGCTCCATCAGCTTTGTGATGACGGTACGCTTCGTGTGAAGACTCCGCGCGGAGATATCCATGAGCTTGTCGAGTCTTCTGTAGAAATCCTGCTCGTCCTCCGCGAGATAGGCGATACGCGGCAGATTGATCGTAACAACGCCGATCGACCCCGTGGATTCACCGGATCCGAAGTATCCGCCGGACTTTTTGCGCAGTTCGCGCAGATCCAGACGCAGACGGCAGCACATGGAACGGACATCGCTGGGCTCCATGTCAGAGTTGATGTAGTTGGAGAAATACGGCGTGCCGTACTTTGCGGTCATCTCAAACAGCAGCTTGTTGTTTTCTGTTTCGGACCAGTCAAAGTCGCGCGTGATCGAATAGGTCGGGATCGGATACTGGAATCCGCGTCCGTTGGCATCACCCTCGATCATGATCTCGATGAATGCCTTGTTGACCATGTCCATCTCGTGCTGGCAGTCGCCATAGGTGAAGTCAAGTTCCTTGCCGCCCACGATGGCAGGAAGATTCTTCAGATCATTCGGCACCGTCCAATCAAGAGTGATGTTCGTGAACGGAGCCTGCGTGCCCCAGCGGCTCGGCGTGTTCACACCGTAGATAAAGGACTGGATGCACTGTTTGACCTCCTCCTGAGAGAGATTGTCCTTTTTGACAAAGGGGGCAAGATAGGTATCAAACGAGGAGAACGCCTGCGCGCCCGCCCATTCATTCTGCATGATGCCCAGGAAATTGACCATCTGGTTGCAGAGCGTGGACAGATGTCCGGCAGGAGAAGACGTGATCTTGCCCGGGACGCCGCCGAGGCCCTCCTGGATGAGCTGCTTGAGGCTCCAGCCGGCGCAGTAGCCGGTCAGCATGGAGAGGTCGTGGAGATGGATCGCGGCACTGCGGTGCGCCTCCGCGATCTCATTGTCATATACTTCGCTGAGCCAGTAATTGGCTGTGATCGCGCCGGAATTGGAAAGGATCAGGCCGCCGACGGAATACGTCACCGTGGAGTTTTCCTTGACGCGCCAGTCATTGATCTTGAGATAGTTATTGACCAGATCTTTATAATCGAGGAGAGTCGCCTGAACGTTACGGATCTTTTCATGTTGTTTACGATACAGGATGTAAGCCTTGGCGACATCGACATAGCCGCATTCGGAGAGAACTTTTTCGACACTGTCCTGGATATCCTCGACGGTGATCAGGTCCTCCCTGATCTTGTTCTGGAAATCCGAAGTCACACGAAGCGCGATCAGATCGACCACACCCGGATGAGTGTTCTTGTCCAGCGCCTCAAATGCCTTGGTCATAGCCGCACTGATCTTGCTGATGTCAAAATCCGTGATCGACCCGTCTCTCTTTACTACCCGATACATCCTTTCTCCTCCCCCAAAAACTTTGTTTCTGCGTGTTTCCAGCGCCGAACGGCGCATGTCATAAAGATATCACGAAGGGCGTCGAATGTCAATATCTAGTATTAAATTTTGAAGAAATACTAAATATGGTGTATTTTGCTTCAGATCGCAAGATCCACGCCGCGGACAGAAACTTCAGACACGAAAGGCCGCATGATCTCGGCGTATGCGCGGATCTCATCGTCTCCGGGCGCATGAAGCGCGTGGTCCGGAACGGTCTCCCGATCGACAAAAGCCTGCAGGCAATACCTTTTCGCACCGCGGATCATCTCTCCGATCGCACGGATATCACTTTCGTCGTGATATTCACGGATGACCGTCGTGCGGAATTCATAGTCGGCGGAGCTGTTCATGATCACGGAAATGCTCTCTTTTACCGCGTCCAGGCGCAGCTCCGCATCCGGCAGTCCCACCGTGGCGGCATATTTCTCCGGGGAGTTTTTGATATCCATCGCGACATAGTCCGCAAGGCCCTTCTGAAGCACCTCCCGCAGACGTGCCGGGAAAAAGCCGTTGGTATCCAGTTTGACCTGAAAGCCCAGATCTTTGACTTCCTTAAGGAAATCAGCAAGATCAGGACGCATACAGGGTTCTCCGCCGGTGACTACCACACCGTCAAGCAGTCCCTTCCTTTTATTCAGGAAAGAAAAGAACGTCTCCCCGGGAATCTGCGAAGCAGCGTCCGCCGGCGTCATCTCGAAGTTGTGGCAGAAGGGACAGCGCAGATTGCAGCCGGCGAGAAAAACCGTGCAGGCTGTCCTGCCGGGATAGTCAAGAAGTGTGAGCTTTTGCAGTCCGTAAAGGTCCATATTTCCAGAGTTTTTCCCTCTCCGGATACCCGGAACCGAAGAATATTCAAACCGGAACCGAAGAAAATTCAAAAAAGTACTTGCCTTAGCAAGATATTGTAGTATAATACCACTGAAAGCGCAAGATAGCGCATAAGATAAAAAAGGAGGATATTATCATGAACAAAGCAGAACTTGTTGCAGCGATGGCTAAGGCTTCCGGTCTTTCCCAGAAGGATTCCGAGAAGGCTCTCAAGGCTTTCACGGAGACCGTTTCCAAGGAGCTCAAGAAAAAGGGCAAGGTCCAGCTGATCGGCTTCGGTACCTTTGAGACCGCGAAGAGAGCTGCCCGCACGGGCCGCAACCCTCAGACCGGCAAGGACATCAAGATCCCTGCAGCGGTTGTTCCGAAGTTCAAGGCCGGCAAGGCTCTCAAGGATGCTGTCAACAAGAAATAAATCATTCTTGTAAAGGCATAGAAAAAGCGGATCCTTCGGGATCCGCTTTTTTATTTCATATTTTCGTATGTCCTGCTCAGTAACCTCCCTTTTTGAGCCGCTCCTCGAACTCCTCCACCGGGAGCGGCTTGTCAAAGAAGAATCCCTGCGCGATCTGGCATCCGTTGTTCTTAAGGATCTCCAGCTGTTTCTCCGTCTCAACCCCCTCTGTCACGCATTCCAGTCCCAGGTCACGGCCCATCGCGATAACATGCCTGTACATCCTGCTGGTAACACTGTTTTCCCCATCCTGTTCCGTCGGCAGAAAGCACTTGTCGATCTTGAGCACATTCCACGGGATCTCCCGGATCAGGTTCAGGGAGGAATAGCCCATGCCGAAGTCATCCACCGCCGTCCAGACTCCCTCCTGCTGGAGGCCGCCGACCACGCGCTTCAGGTCGCGGAATTCGACGTCGGTCGTCGTCTCGGTGAGTTCGATCTCGATGTACTCATGCGGCGTTTCGTTCTGATCGATGACCCGCATGATGTGTTCCAGCAGATTGGCGTCGACCAGATGCTTTCTGGAAAAGTTGACGGAGACGCGGACCGCGCCCATCCCGTCCCGGATCCACCGGTTGATATCCCTGCAGGCACAGTCGAGCATATAATAATCCAGCTGACAGATATCCGTGCTCTGCTCCAGGATCGGTATGAACTCACCCGGCGGCACGATCCTGCCTTCACGGATCCAGCGGCAGAGCGCCTCTGCCCCCTCGATCTTTCCGGTTTCCACATCCACCTTGGGCTGGTAAAACACCCTGAATTCTCCGTTTTTCAGTGCTTCCGGGAAACGGCTCTGTATCAGTGCACTCCTGTCCTTCATGGCAAGGAGCTTCTCATCATAAAAAACGATCGAATCCCCCTGACCGTTTTTGGCGACCCCCAGTGCCGTATAGATCCTGTCCATAACGATCGCGATGGGCTTTACGTTCGGATCAAACTGCTCGGGCAATCTGAAAACTCCCGCACTGGCAGAGACTACAACACGCTTTTCGTTTTCATCATCATAGACGACAGGTGCGCCCTTGAGGATCTCCAGTACTCCTTCGAGCATCTCGGGCAGGATCATCATCACAAAATTGTCGCCGCCGAGACGGCAGACGATGCCCTCCTGACCGATCGCCATGGACAGCAGGTCATAGTAGCTGTGCATGACGATGTCGCCCTTCTCATGGCCGATCTTCTGATTGATCAGGGAAAAATGCCGCAGATTAAAGCAGATGGCAATGCTGCCGCCGAGTCTGTTCTCCATCTTCCGGCGCTCCAGATAACGGGAGAACGACCGCACATTGGGGTATCCGTTCTCATCACAGAATCCGAGCTGTTCAACGGCATTCTGCAGGCGGTTGCGGCTGACAAAGCTCAGCATCGCCCTGAGGATCAGGTCGACTTTCTGCAGTTCCTCCTCCGTCAGCGGCTCCTCATCTTCAGCCGTGTAGAGTGTGCCGATGATGACCGCCATGGAACGGGTGATAATGCGCTTGCGCAGCAGGACCTTTGTCCCTCTGCCGTTATCATAGTCCATGAGGACTTCGCCGTCATGTTCACGCTCGTGACTGGGGGTTTTGTAGAATTCCGTGACGCCCTTGGCGATATGGAACAGTTCGCAGATTTCCGTGAGAATACGGACAAACGCCGCCCTGCTGAAATGCTCAGGGTCTGTCATCGAATCGATCATGCGCTCAAAAAGC
>JAILFA010000099.1 GCA_024687125.1 Lachnospiraceae bacterium | reverse complement strand
CAGACCGCTTCCTTGGCTCACTCACGGATGCAGAGACGGGAATGCCGTTCCTGTATGCATATCGCGATCATTTCCCTGCACTGGCGCTCGCCGACGGTATGCGCTATGTGCAGACAAGCGCGGCGCCGGGTTCTGTCGTCACGATCTGGCTGAAACGCCGCACAGAATATCAGCAGAAGCGCATGAAGGAGCCCTATCCGGGGATCTATACACACGGCGAGATCCTCTTTCCCGGTGAAAGTCTGTGCTACTATATCACCGTGCGGGAAAATGAGATCGAAAAACTATGTACCAGCGGTACTCTCGCCTGTGATCTCGCGGAGGATCCGACGGAGGGTGAGAGCCGCTATGCCCTCACAAGCCGTCTGATCCGAGCGAAGACACAAAATGATCGGGATACGATACGGGAAACACTGGGGCTTCTGTATAAAAACGAATTTCTGAGTGAGAAGCTGTTTCCGCTGCCGGAGGATACGTAATGGCACAGCTGCTGGAGGACAAGCAAAAAAGCGGTTATATCGTCGGGATCGAGCTTGACGAAAAAACGGCGCAGGCGAGCTACTGGGCGCCCTTTGCCGCCGAGGCGGAAACACTGTCAACCGTTGAAGGTGCCGAGCTCTATGATTTCCCGCTGGTCCTGGCGCGGCGGAAGCTGGGAGGACAATGGGTCTTCGGCAGAGAGGCGGAGCTCGCAGCCGCCGGAGGAGAGGCGGAGAAGATCGATGCGCTTTTTGCAGCCGCCCGTGAGAACCGCAGCGTGACTCTTGACAACGAGCGGCTGCCCGGTGTTCCCCTGCTCGTTCTATACCTGAAGAAGCTTCTCTACTATCTGATCCAGCAGACCGCCGGTGCAGGCGTCGGAATAGAGTGTATCGAAGCTCTGCAGATCACAACGGATGAGCCGGATGTACACACCATGCGGATGCTTCGGGAGCTTAAGGAAGAGCTCAATAAGAGTGTGCCGCAGATCAGACATATTGCATGCTGCACACATGCTGAGAGTATGTTTCGGTATCTGCAGTTTCAGCCCGCCGAGATCCGCTCTTTTGAAGTGCTTGCTTTCTGGGCCAGAGATGACAAGCTTGTCAGCTTCCGTCATGAACTGAACTACAATACCAGCCCCTTTGTCGCCAGTGTCGTCCGCACAGAGGAGCCCCCTCTTCCAACGGGCTCCGCCAAAGCCAGGGACGAAGCGTTTCTTAGAATTGCGGGAGAACGTCTCGCGAATCGCACGGTCACCTCTGTCTTTCTGTTGGGGGATGGCTTCAGTGAGTCCTGGCTCTCCAAATCCCTCGACCTTATCTGTCACGGACGACGTGTCTTCCTGGGAAACAATCTCTTCAGCAGGGGCGCCGTACTGGGCATGCGCGAGAAGCTCTACCCGGTGGAGGATGAAAACACCGTTTTTCTTGGACCGGATAAGATCCTGGCCAATGTCGGCATCTATGTCAAAATGGGCGGAGAGACGCATTATCACGCGCTTATTGACGCCGGCACAAGCTGGTATGACGCGCGGGCATCGATCGATGTTCTCCTCGACAAGGATGCGCGGATCGCTCTCGAGATCATGCCGCTGTCCGGTAACGGCACGCGAACGGAGATCCTGGAGCTTGACGGACTGCCTCATCTGTCATCCAGAGAACGGAGAACGACAAGGCTGTCACTGGAGCTTACCATGTTTTCGGTAGACCGCGTGCGGCTGTCCGTCGTCGATCTCGGCTTCGGAGAGTTCTATCCCTCCTCCGGGGAGCACTGGGAGAAATTCATCGTACTCACCCCCGGTTCAGAGGCGGGCGCGCGTCCGCTGGAGCGCGGTGTTATCACGGAGCCGATCCTGTGCACCGGCAGACGTGCCAGGAATCCGTATGTGTTTCCGTTTCTGGAGGTCCGCGTCAGCTCGGTGGAGGAGCTCTGCTATTTCATCGCCAAAAACGACTACCTCCTTACCACGGAAAACTTCCCGGAATCTTTCTGCGACTGGCTTGCGGGCGAATGCCTGCTGAAGCCTCTGGCAGATGAGCTGCGCGAGCTTCTTCGAAGGAAATGCTCCCTTGTCGCGTTCGCGGGAACCATTTTGGATTATGTGCGGCTCTATCCGGAGGAAGAGGTTTCACGGATCCGTGAGGTTCTCAGAACGGGCGACGCCAAGGACGGCGCAGAAAAAAAGCTGAAGATCATCGAGTATCTCATCAGAGAGCACCGTCTGGCCGAAGCGCACAGGCTGATCCGTGAATTTGACCGAAGTGACCGCCATCCCGTGGTGCTCGCAAGGCTATTTTATGACGAAGGTGTCATTTACGCGCGGCTCTTTCACTACCGCGCTGCGGCATCCTGCATGGAACAGGCTTACACACTGTCAGGGGATGCGCAGGTCAAGGAGGCCTATCTCGCCGCGCTGCGCCTTTCCATGAGTGAGGAGGAGTATATTCAGGCGATCGGCACGCGGCCTGAGCTGTCACCCGAGTCCCTCACACTGGAAACCAGACTCGGCGAGACACTGGATCTCTTCGCCGCCAGTGCGGATAATCATCTGGTCAACACTCTTCGGGTGTATCTGGATACGGGAAAGCTCAGGGAATTTGACGAAGCGACCGCATCGGCGGAGGAAGAGATGCTCATGCGCTTCCGGAGAGCAACGGCGTGAGCGCAAAAAGGATGCGCAGGATCCCGCGCAGGCGCTCCGTCAGAAAGGACAACGGACAAGCCGGTAAGCCACGGGAGGCAGGCAGTTCGCCGGGATCCGGCGCAACGGTCAGACCACGCAGCGTGAAGCGCGGTCTGACGCGCAGACGTCCCCGTCCCTCCCCTGAGCCGGAGGGCAGCTGGAACGAGGTCGTATACCACCGGGAGTCCATGAACATGGATGATCCCGCGGATCGGCGGGAGTTCGTAAGTGCCTGTCTGCAGCAGATTACCGAGGCACAGCTCGAGATGGACAATCTCGAGTATGAATATCGCACCGTGACCGCTTATCTGCGCGATCTGGAGGAGATCGACGCGCTTCCGAAGGGACAGCGGCAGGAGGTCGCCAGACTCGCACAGCGCATTCTGGATGCCGGACGCGGACGGGAGCAGTTTTTCAACCGCGAGGAGAAAATGTCGGAAAGCGACTTTGAGCGGATACAGGCTCTGGGGTCCAAGACGCAGGAAACCATCCAACGTCTGTCACAGGCAGAGGATTACCAGAAAAAAGTCAAAAACGATCTTCGCCGGCTGGATAACGAGCGGAATTCGTATGATTATCGCCTGGACGAGCTGGAGCGCACCATCAGCTCCGTGCACGCACTGATGATCTTTGTCGCGGTCCTGCTGGTCGCGGTAGTAATCCTTCTTTTCATCCTCAGCAGGATCCTGAACTGGAATGTACGCTACGGCTGGCTGCTGGCGATCCTGTTTGCGGCGATCGGCGCCACCATGCTCTATCTGCGAGGACAGAG
>JAILFA010000061.1 GCA_024687125.1 Lachnospiraceae bacterium | reverse complement strand
GGAGGAGGAACTGGAGAGCTCTGGCTACGCGACCATAGAGGAGTATAAGAAGAACGAGGACATCGAGGACCTCAGGGAACAGATGCTCTATGATGAGGTGATGGACTATCTCATCGCAAACAACCACATCGTGGAGTAAAGACGATACAGAGCAAACAGAAGAAACAGGATTCAGACCGTATTTGGTCGGGAGGATAAAACAATGGAATTACAGGAGATCAGAGAGATATTTAAGGATAAGGAGGCGTTTGCCGGAAAGGAGGTGCGCGTCGGCGGCTGGATCCGGAACATCCGCGATTCCAAGGCGCTGGGCTTCATCTCCTTCAATGACGGTTCATGCTTTACACCTTTGCAGGTCGTTTATACGGACGCACTGCCGAACTTTGCTGAGATCAGCAAGTGCAACATCGGCGCGGCGCTGATCGTCAGGGGCACGATCGTGCTCACGCCCGAGGCAAAGCAGCCGCTTGAACTGCAGGCTAAGGAGATCGAGATCGAGGGCCCTTCGACGGCCGACTATCCGATCCAGAACAAGCGTCACACGATGGAGTTCCTCAGGACCATGCCGCATCTGCGCCCGCGGACAAACACTTTTTCCGCGGTCTTCCGCATCCGTTCGCTCGCGGCGTATGCGATCCATCGGTTCTTCCAGGAGAAGGGCTTTGTCTACGTCCACACGCCGATCATCACGGCCAGCGACGCAGAGGGCGCGGGAGAGATGTTCCAGGTGACGACGCTTGACCTTGAGAACACGCCCAGGGGAGAGGACGGCAAGGTGGACTACAGTCAGGATTTCTTCGGGAAAGCCGTGAACCTGACGGTCAGCGGTCAGCTGGATGTTGAAAACTTTGCGTTCGCATTCCGCAACGTCTATACCTTTGGACCCACGTTCCGCGCGGAAAACTCCAACACGGCAAGACATGCCGCGGAGTTCTGGATGATCGAGCCCGAGATGTGCTTTGCGGATCTGGAGGATGACTGCCGCGTGGCCGAGGAGATGCTCAAGTACATCATCCGCTATGTCCTCGAAAACGCCCCAGAGGAGATGGCGTTCTTCAATACCTTTGTGGACAAGGGACTGTTGGAGAGACTCAGGCATGTCGCGGACAGTGATTTCGGACGGATCTCCTACACGGAGGCCGTAAAGCTCCTTGAGGAGCAGAACGACCGCTTCCAGTACAAGGTAAACTGGGGAACCGATCTGCAGACCGAGCATGAGCGGTATCTGACGGAGGAGGTGTTCAAGCGCCCCGTCTTTGTGACGGATTATCCGCGTGAGATCAAGGCGTTCTACATGAAACTCAACGAGGATAAAAAGACGGTCGCGGCCGCGGACTGCCTGGTTCCGGGCATCGGCGAGATCATCGGAGGCAGCCAGCGCGAGGACGATCTGGAGATCCTCACCGCCCGGATGGACGAGCTTGGCATGGATAAGGAACAGTACAAGTTTTATCTGGATCTCAGGCGCTACGGCAGTGTGAGGCACGCAGGCTTCGGCCTGGGCTTTGAGCGTCTGATCATGTATCTCACCGGCATGTCCAACATCCGCGATGTTGAGGCGTTTCCCCGCACAGTGGGCGGCATCTGCTGACGGAGAGCATGAAGAAGCGCGCGCTTTCATCAATTTCCCTGCTGCTTGCAGCCGTGCTGTTGTTCGCACGGCCGGTTCTTGCTGAGCAGACCTCGGAGGAGCTGCGCAAGCAGCAGCAGGAGCTCCATGAGCAGGGGCAGAAGCTCGAGCAGGAGAAAAAAGAGGCCCAGCAGGAGCAGCAGGAGGCGCAGCAGAACCTGGAAAGTACGCAGGACAGCATCCGGGAGATCACCGGGGAGCGCGAAATGGTGACGGATGCCATCAGCGACCTCAATGACGACCTGGTGAGCCTGCTCGCCACGATCAATATGATCGAGGAGCAGATCGCCGATCTCGAGGAGCAGATCGCCGCGACGCAGGAGGAATACGAGGAGGCAAAGCGGCAGGAGGAAGAGCAGTATGCCGCGATGAAGGCCCGCGCCAAATATATGTATGAAAAAGGCGAGCAGAATATGTTCTTTCTGCTGCTCCAGTCGGAGAGCGTATCGGATTTCCTGAACAAGGCGGAGTATATCGAGCAGGTCGCGGCATATGACCGCAGGGAGCTGGAGACCTACATCGCGACCAGGGACAGAGCCTGGGCGCTGGGCGAGCAGCTGGAAGAGGAAAAGTCGGAGCTGGAAGCGGACCACTTTGAACTCGAGCAGAGCCAGGCGGATATGGAGTCGATCCTCGAGGAACTGAAGGGCGAGGTGGACAATTACAATGTCATGCTCGCTCATGCCAGACAGGACGCAGCCGCCTATGAACTGAAGATCAAGCAGCAGTCGACTGAGATCAACCAGCTGGCCTCCCAGATTCAGGCCAAGGCGGAAGAGGAGGCCAAGGTCAAGAAGGCCGCTGATGAGGCCAAGGCCAGGGAGGACGAGGAAAAGCGCAAGGCCGAGGAAGCGGCCCGTCTGGAAGCGGAACGAGCCGCTGCCGCGGAGCGCGGCGAGGAAGTCAGTACCTCTTCTTCCGGCAGCAGCAAATCCTCTGACAGCTCGTCATCATCGGGCGGATCTTCGTCAAGCAGCTCGTCCAATAAGAGCTATAATCCGCCGGGCGCTGCGACGGGCGATAACATCGCCGCCTTTGCGTGTCAGTTTGTCGGCAATCCCTATGTCCCGGGCGGCACATCGCTGACGGACGGCTGTGACTGCTCCGGATTTACCATGTCGGTATACGCGGCCTTCGGCATATCGATCCCGCGAACCTCCTGGAGCCAGCAGCGTGCCGGCAGGGAGGTGTCGATCGATGAGGCGCAGGCCGGGGACATTGTCTGCTACGCGGGTCATGTGGGAATCTATCTGGGCGACGGCAGGATCGTGCACGCTTCGACCCAGAAGACCGGGATCAAATACGGCAAAGTTGATTACAAGACGATCATCACGATCCGGCGGATCGTCTGATTCAGGAGGAAATTTACGGCATGGAGTGGAAACAGCTGCTCTGCGAGGAGCGTATCCGCGAGGTGAAGTCCAGAGAAACCGGCAGGGATCTTCGCTCGGAGTTTGAAAAGGACTATCACCGCATCATCGGCAGCGCATCCTTTCGGAGACTGCAGGACAAGACGCAGGTCTTTCCGCTCGATCAGTCCGATTTTGTCCGCACGAGGCTGACTCACAGCCTTGAAGTCAGTTCTTTTGCCAAATCCCTCGGACAGAACATTTCACGCAAGATCCTCAGGGAGATCAAGGATCCGGCGTTTCTGCCGGAGTATCAGGAGGATGTCTGCGATATCCTGCAGTGCGCCGGACTGCTGCATGACATCGGCAATCCGCCGTTCGGACATTTCGGGGAGACCGTGATCCGCAGCTGGTTCAAGGAACATATGGAAAAGATCCTGTGGCGCAGTGCTGACGTGATCGAAAAACCTCTGTCCGCGTGGCTCACACCGCAGATGCGGCAGGATTTCTATCATTTTGAAGGCAATACACAGGCATTCCGGGTGGTGACAAAGCTCCATTATCTCGTCGATGAGCACGGAATGAACCTCACCAAGGGTCTGCTCGCGACGATCATCAAGTATCCGGTTTCTTCGCTTAACGTCGATAAGCACAGCCCCGACATCTGCTGTCACAAGATGGGGTATTTTTCCGCGGATGAGGAGAACTTCAGGGATGTCGTGCGAAGCTGCGGGATCCCGGAGGGGCGTCGCCATCCGCTTACCTATGTGCTGGAGGCGGCAGATGATATCGCTTACCGGACCGCGGATATCGAGGACGCATACAAGAAGGGGCTGATCAGCTATCAGAAGCTCGTCGAGGAGCTGAAGACCGCGGAGGCCCGCATCCGTGACGATCATACGGGGGCTGTACCGGAATCCGCCGCGGATGATCTGAAGAGTATGATCACAAGGCTTGAGAGCCGCTATGACAAAGGGGAAAAGCTCGGGCGCAGGGATCCCGGCGGATTCGCGATCCAGAACTGGATCGTCGGTGTCCAGGGCAAGCTGATCGCGGATGCGACGGATTCCTTTGGCACGCATTACCATGAGATCATGGACGGCAGTTTTTCCACGGAGCTCCTGGCCGGGACCGGGGGCATGGTCATCGCCGATGTGCTTGGGGATATCGCCTACCGCTATGCCTTTCGCTCCAAGCCGATCCTCAAGATCGAGATCGCGGCGAACCAGGTGCTTTCGTTCCTGCTCGACAAGTTTGTGGGAGCAGTACTGTATTACGATACCGATCGGGGACCGGATGTGATCGGCGAGAAGCTGATCCCCTTTATCTCGGACAACTATATGGCGATCTATCAGAGGTACGCGCAGGAAGCCGATGAGGCGGGACGTCTCTATCTGCGTCTGCTGCTCGTGACGGACTATGTCTGCGGGATGACGGACGCCTATGCCAGCAGACTGTATCAGGAGATGAACGGACTATCGCTGATATAAGGAAGAACAGGGGAAAGCCCCAATCTTTTGCAGTTGACTTGTTGAGTCAAAACAAGATGTTGCAGAGGGCAGCAGGAGAGGGAGCAGGTTTATGGAAAAGATCATTGTCCTTGACTTTGGCGGTCAATACAAGCAGCTGATCGCCCGCAGAGTGCGTGAAATCGGCGTTTACTGCGAGATCCATCCCTATACGACACCGCTGGATAAACTCAAAGAGATGGCGCCTGACGGGATCATCCTCACCGGCGGTCCGGCGAGCGTTTTTCTTGAAGAGTCGCCCAGTTATGAAGCGGCGCTGTTTGAGACAGGGATCCCGATCCTCGGGATCTGCTACGGAGCACAGCTCGTCGCTTTTCGCTGCGGGGGAGAGGTCAGGACTGCGCCGGTGTCGGAATACGGCCACGCGGAGCTGATCGTAGGGGACGAAAAGAGCGCCGCTGCCGCGGATTCTCTGCTTATGAGCGGTGTCGCCGCAACGAGCGCCTGCTGGATGAGCCACACGGATTATATCGCCGTGCCGCCCGCAGGGTTTTCTGTTACGGCGCACACAGCGGACTGCCCGGTGGCTGCGATGGAGGATCCCGCCAGAAAGATCTATGCCGTCCAGTTTCACCCGGAGGTCGTGCACTCGGTCGAGGGGACAAAGATCCTCTCGAATTTCATCAGAAAAGTCTGCGGCTGCCGATGCGAATGGGAGATGAAGAGCTTTGCCGAAAGGACGATCACGGAGCTCGGGGAACGCATCGGAAACGGCCGCGTGCTTCTGGGCCTCTCCGGCGGAGTGGATTCCTCGGTGGCGGCTGCATTGCTCGCCAAAGCGGTCGGAAAACAGCTCACCTGTGTGTTCGTCGACCACGGTCTGCTTCGTAAGAACGAGGGAGATGAGGTTGAGGAGGTCTTTGGCCCCAAGGGAGATTTTGAACTGAACTTTGTCCGGGTGAATGCCGCGGAGCGGTTTTATCTCAAGCTCGCGGGCGTGTCGGATCCGGAGATGAAGCGCAAGATCATCGGCGCGGAGTTCATCAATGTCTTTGAAGAGGAGGCAAAGAAGATCGGCAGGGTCGACTTCCTCGCCCAGGGCACGATCTACCCGGATGTCGTCGAGAGCGGCACCGGCAGCGGAGGGGCAGTGATCAAATCCCACCACAATGTGGGCGGACTGCCGGAGCATGTGGATTTCAAGGAGATCGTGGAACCCTTGCGTTCTCTTTTCAAGGATGAAGTGCGAAAGGTCGGCCTGGAGCTGGGTCTTCCGGAAGCGCTCGTCTACCGGCAGCCTTTCCCGGGTCCCGGACTGGGTGTCCGTATCGTCGGCGACGTCACGGCGGACAAGGTCCGCATCGTGCAGGAGGCAGACGCGATCTACCGCGAGGAACTTGACCGCGCCGGCATCGACATGGGCGCCGGCCAGTTCTTTGCGGCGCTGACCAACATGCGCAGTGTCGGCGTCATGGGCGATGGCCGCACCTACGACTACGCCGTCGTACTCCGCGGTGTCCTCACCAGCGACTTCATGACCGCCGAGGCCGCCGAACTCCCCTGGAGCGTTCAGCAGACCTGCATGAATCGCATCATCAACGAAGTGAAGGGCGTTAACCGGGTGCTCTACGACCTCACCAGCAAACCCCCGGGGACGATAGAATTAGAATAATTAACGAAGTCTGAAGAATGCAGTATTTATGCGGGTTCTAAGGATTTTGAAAAGTGATTTGATAACAAAATGATAACACTTGATAAATGAGCATTATTTATGAGTAATGCAAAAGGTTAGCAGGTGAGGTTTCAG
>JAILFA010000049.1 GCA_024687125.1 Lachnospiraceae bacterium | reverse complement strand
CCCTCAAGATGAGATATCCCATCCGTAAGGAGTAAGATCCCTTGGAGAGTACGAGGTAGATAGGCACAAGGTGTAAGCATGGTAACATGTTCAGCTGATGTGTACTAATAGATCGAGGGCTTGTCCTTAAAAGGGAGATGTTAAGATTTCGGATGTTCATTATTCAGTTCTCAAGGTCATATATGTTTTACTATTCCTCGATAGCTCAATGGTAGAGCACTCGGCTGTTAACCGAGGGGTTGTAGGTTCGAGCCCTACTCGGGGAGTTTTTTCTTTAGAAAACTACGAAGGTCGTCAGGACTCCTCCCACGCTTCGCGTGGGCCCCTCCTCACGACGAAGGTCATAAGGCATCCTCCCGCTTCGCGGGTCCCTCCTTATGACGAATGGTGCGGTAGCCAAGTGGTAAGGCGTGGGACTGCAACTCCCTGATGCGTCGGTTCAAATCCGTCCCGCACCTCTATTCAGGAAATCCGGGATCCACAGAGGATCCTTGGTTTTTTCCCTTGGGGAGGAAAAACAATGAAAAGGATCATCCTGACCATTTCCATGTGTGTGCTGCTTTTCTCCATGATCGGTAGCGTATCTGAGGCCGCAGGCACCTTTGACGCCGCCTACTACGCCAGGCGCTATCCGGATGTCGTCGCGGAACTGGGAACCGACCCCAAGGCTCTCTATGATCATTACATGACCTTTGGTATCAACGAGCATCGCTTCCAGAATGCTCAGGAGGAGGCGGACGCCCTTGCGGTATCAAACGCCACGCAGAACGTCACCAAGTATGTCGATATCGACATCGCAAATCAGACGCTGACACTGTATGACAACGGTGAGATCAGACTGCAGACAGCCTGCGTGACAGGTACTTCCGGCAGAAATGATACGCCTGTCGGCACCTATTCCATTGATTACAAATGCCCCGGCAAGTATCTGACGGGTCGTACCTGGAAATGCTGGGTCGATCGCTGGATGCGCTTCATCAGCAAGGGAATCGGTATTCATGACGCCACCTGGCGAGCCTCTTTCGGGGGCGAGATCTACAAGAAGAACGGATCGCACGGCTGTGTGAACATCTCGCATTCGGCGGCAATGCAGCTCTACGATATGGTAGAAGTCGGCACAGTCGTTATCGTGCACTGAATCTTTACAAAACAGTACAATCAATATTTTGTCACTTTTTCAGTACAAGGAGCCAGATCCGGCAAAGACCGCCGCGCTGGCTCCTTTTCTATCGGCGGATCTTCAGCGCGAGGAGCCGATCCGTCAAAGGCCGCCGCGCTGGCTCCTTTTTCTTCTGCATTTCTTCAGTGCGAAGAGCCAGAAACGGCAAAGGCCTTCGCGCTGGCTCCTTTCAGGTTACGCTGGCAAAGCATTTGGGTAAAAACGAAGGTAACAGCATAAATACGCCCGAGTCTTCAGAGAGAAGAGTGACGATTTGGGCGAAAACGAGGGTAACTGCGGGAATGCGCCCAAGTCTTCAGAGAGGAGAAGGTGGATTTGGGCGAAAACGGGGGAAAAGTCGAATATTAGCCCAGAATTTCAGAGAGGAGACGAGAAATTCGGGTGAAAATGCGTGGAAAATTCGAAATACGCCCAAATCATCAATGCGGAGAGGAGGAGCCTGGGCGAAAACGAGGAAAAAAGCGCAAATCCGCCCAAGTCTTCGGAGAGGAGATAGCGGATTTGGGCTAAAACGAGGGTGATACCGAGAATACGCCCAGGTTGATTTCGTCCGGTGGCGGAGCTGACTTGTAAAAAACCAGTTCCTGTGGGTGTACCAGCATGACGGCGTAAATTCAAATTGAAATCATCGTCTTTCTGCGCTATGATGGGTGTAGGTATTTGTAACTCCTGGGAACTGTTTTCACAAATGGGCCGGGCAGTATGAGCCTCGTGGACAGATCCCGGGCAACTGCTTGAAAAGGAGGTGCATTATGACCGGATTTCCACTCATCATTGTCTTTGTTCTCTCGATCATCCTGATGATCATCATGATCTCCAAGTTCAAGATCCATCCTTTTGTATCGATCATGTGCATATCGCTGCTCCTGGGGTTGATCGCCGGGATCCCGATCGTCGACATCAAAGGCGATGAACCCAGATCCGGCATTGCCACGGTCATCGGCCAGGGCTTTTCAGGAACATTCACCTCGATCGGCATCGTCATCATCCTCGGCGCACTGATCGGCAGCATCCTCGAACAGACCGGCGCCGCCTTAAAGCTTGCGGACATGGTCATCAAACTGGTCGGGAAAAAGCATCCGGTCCTGGCGATGGAACTCATGGGCTGGGTTGTCTCCATCCCCGTTTTCTGTGATTCCGGCTTTGTTATCCTGAATCCGATCCGCAAAGCTCTTGTGAGCAGGACAGGGGTGTCCTCCGTCGCCATGACGGTGGGCCTCGCCTCCGGTCTTTTTGCTTCCCACGTCTTCATCCCGCCGACCCCCGGACCGATCGCGGCCGCCAATACGCTGGGCATCGGCGACAATCTTCTGATGGTCATGGGCATCGGCGTTCTCTGCTCGATCCTGCCGCTTGCGGCTGCTTATTTCTACGCGCAGTTTATCAGCAAAAAGGTCAAGGCCGACGATGAAGCGGACAGCGGCGAGGTCGCCAAGAGCTATGAGGAGCTGGTGGCAGCCTACGGCAAGCTTCCGAACGGTTTCTCCGCCCTTGCTCCGATCATTGTCCCGATCATCCTGATGGCACTGTCTTCGATCGTCTCCATGGCCAAGATGACCGGCATGTTTGCGGACATCCTGACGTTCCTCGGCACGCCGATCATCGCTCTGGCTGTCGGTACTGTGTTTGCCGCGATCCAGCTGGCCGGTGCGGGCAAGATGAAGGATTTCTACAATATCTGCAACGAGACATTAAAGACCGTCGGCCCGATCCTCTTTGTGACGGCAGCGGGCGGCGTTCTGGGCAAGGTGATCGCGTCCTCGGATATGGTCAATTACATCTCGGAGCATGCCGATGTGCTGCAGGCGATGGGAATTCTGTTCCCGTTCCTGCTCTCCGCGATCCTCAAGTCCGCGCAGGGCTCCTCTACTGTCGCGCTGACCACGACGGCTGGCATTGTTGCGCCGCTTCTGCCGACGCTCGGTTTCACAACCCCCGTCCAGATCACGCTGGTCTGCATGGCGATTGGTGCCGGTGCGATGACCGTATCGCATGCGAACGACTCCTACTACTGGGTCGTCACCAATTTCGGCTCCATGTCGCCTGAACGCGGCTACAAGACCTGGACGGTCGCTTCCCTCGTGATGGGCATTGCGGCTATCGCGGAGATCGCGATCCTCAGCCTGTTCCTTCACTGATCACTGACCGTCTTTACGACAGGAGGCATGCATGAACAGAGCATTGCGAAAAGATGCCGATACGATCGTCGAGAAATCCGTCAGGGCAGTGCTTCCGGATGAAGCGGTCGCGAGAGCGCTCAGGGATTTTCAGCCCGGAAGCGGGAAACTCATCCTGGTCGCCGCGGGCAAGGCCGCCTGGCAGATGGCCAAAGCGGCGGCAGAGGCGCTGGGAGACAGGATCGACGGCGGTATTGTTGTCACCAAATACGACCATGTAAAAGGAGAGATCCCGCGAATCACCTGCCGGGAAGCGGGGCATCCGGTACCGGATGAGAACAGCTTTTCGGCGACCGCGGAGGCATTGGAGCTGGTAAAGCCTCTGGGAAAAGATGACACAGTCCTGTTCCTGCTGTCCGGCGGCGGAAGCGCACTCTTTGAGCATCCGCTGATCCCGGGGGAGGAGCTGCAGGACATCACGAGACAGCTTCTTTCCTGCGGCGCGGATATCGTTGAGATGAACACGATCCGCAAGCGCCTCAGCGGGGTCAAGGGAGGCCGTTTTGCCCAGGCAGCGGCGCCGGCACAGGTGTTCAGCATCGTGCTGAGCGATGTCCTGGGCGATCCGCTCGACATGATCGCGAGCGGTCCGACCTATCCCGATTCTTCGACGAGCGCGCAGGCGCTGGAGATCGCGCAGAGGTACGGCCTGAAGCTTTCGGGCGAGGCAAGGGCTCTCCTTGCGGGGGAGACTCCCAAGGAGCTTGACAATGTCACAACGCAGATCACCGGCTCGGTCAGGGAACTGTGCAGAGCGGCGGCAGGCGTATGTGAAAGTCTCGGATATGAGCCGGTCCTGCTCACCGACGAGCTCTGCTCGGAGGCGCGGGAGGCAGGCTCCTTCCTTGCGAGCATCGCGCGCAGCCACGCGGGCGGCGGGAAAAAGCTGGCATACATCGCCGGAGGCGAGACGGTCGTTCATCTGACCGGGAAAGGCAAGGGCGGCAGGAATCAGGAGCTGGCGCTGGCCGCGTCCATCGGGATCTCCGGGATCCCCGGAACCGCTGTCTTTTCCCTCGGGAGCGACGGAACGGACGGCCCAACGGATGCTGCCGGCGGTTATGTCGACGAGGATACCTGCACCGAACTGAAAGCCAAAGGAATTGATGTACGTACGGTCCTGAGTGACAACGACGCGTACAACGCACTCAAAGAAACAGACGGGCTGATCATCACCGGCCCGACCGGGACCAATGTCAACGATGTTTCCGTTGCGCTGATCCAAAGCTGAGCACCGGCATCTGCCGGGGGTTATAACATGTAACTGACCACGCGGGCGAAGTCTCTGACGAGGTTTCGCCCGCCTTTATGAAAAGATAAGCCATGAAACTGTTTCATCTGTCTGATCTGCATCTCGGAAAACGTCTGAATGAATTCTCACTGATCGAGGACCAGCGGCACATCCTGCGTCAGATCCTGCGCGCGGCGGATGCCGAACAGCCGGACGGCATACTGATCGCCGGGGATATTTATGACAGGAGCGTGCCGGCGGAAGAAGCGATGCGGCTCTGGGATGACTTCCTCAAGGGACTGGCCGACAGACACCTGCCGGTATTCGCGATCAGCGGCAACCATGATTCCGCAATCCGTTTTTCGGATCACGGACGCCTTATGGAGAGCACCGGCATTCACCTGGCACCGGTCTATGACGGCACGGTCAGCAGGTTTTCCCTTTCGGACGCCTATGGGGAGGTGCATATCTATCTGCTTCCGTTCATCAAGCCGGCGACGGTCAGGCCGCTGTTTCCGGACGCGGAGATCGAGACGTATACGGATGCATGCCGCACAGCTGTGGAACACATGGGCGTGGATCCGTCGGCCCGGAATATCCTGGTCGCCCACCAGTTTGTGACAGGGGCTGTCCGCTGCGAATCCGAGGAGGTCGTTGTCGGGGGACTTGATAACGTGGACGCGTCGGTCTTTGACGCGTTTGACTACGCGGCGCTGGGACACCTTCACGGGGCGCAGAGTATCGGCAGGGAGACGGTCAGGTACTGCGGGACGCCTCTCAAATACTCCTTTTCCGAAAAGGATCAGACGAAATCCGTCACGGTTGTGGAGCTTTCAGGCAAAGGAGACATCCGGATCCGCACGCTGCCTCTCACGCCGCTGCGCGATCTGCGGGAGATACGCGGCAGTTTTGAGGAGATCACGGGAATCGAAAGAGCCGCCGGAAAGCAGGCAGAGGATTATCTGCATGTGATCCTGACAGACGAGGATGATGTGCCCGAGGCGATGGCGAGACTCCGCCACCTTTATCCGAATCTGATGAAGCTGTCCTATGACAATCACCGCACCAGAGAGCAGCAGGATATTGAAGGCGCAACACGCGTGGAGAGCAGATCACCGATGGAACTTTTCGAAGAATTCTATGAGAAACAGAACAACATGCCGATGCATGAGGAGCAGAGAAAGCTTGTTCGCTCGTGCATCGCCGAGATCTGGGAGGAACAGGGATGAGGCCGCTGCGTCTCGTGGTTTCCGCCTTCGGCCCCTATGCGGGGCGGACCGCGATCGAAATGGAACAGCTGGGGACAAGGGGCCTGTATCTGATCACAGGAGATACCGGCGCAGGGAAGACGACGATCTTTGACGCGATCTGCTTTGCTCTGTACGGGGAGGCCAGCGGGACGGAACGCGACGCGGGCATGCTGCGTTCCAAATACGCGGATCCGCTGACGCCGACGGAAGTGGAGATGGAATTTACACACGGCGGAAAAAACTACCGGATCCGTCGGAATCCCGAATACCTCAGGCCCGCAAAGCGCGGATCGGGGATGACGAAACAGCCAGCGGACGCGGAGCTTACCATCCCGGACGGGCAGGTGATCACAAAGACAAAAGAGGTCACACAGGCCGTGGAGGAGCTGCTGGGCATCGACCGGGACCAGTTTTCCCGGATCGTCATGCTCGCCCAGGGGGACTTTCTGAAGCTTCTGGTGGCGGACACCAGGGACCGGATGGCGATCTTCCGGAAGCTGTTCAAGACACAGCGGTTTCAGACGCTGCAGACGCGCCTCGAAGAGAAGAGAAAAGAGATCGCCTCGCAGGCGGACGAGGTTCTGAGGAGTATCCGTCAGGACGAGGCGGCGATCCGGGCGGGAGAGGATCATCCGCTTGCGGAGGAAGCGGAAAAAGCGGCCCGTGGAGAACTGTTGACCGAGGAAGTCATCACCATGCTGGACCGCCTTCTGGACGCGGATCGCGCCGGAAAAGAGACGCTGGATAAAGATCTTGAGAAGGTCACGGAGGCACTGGAGGAGGTGACTTCCGTCATCGGTGCCGGGGAGGTTCTGGAAAAGACCAGACAGGAGCTGTCCCGGGCGCAGGAGCAGCTGGAGACGGAGAGACCGTGCCTTGCGGTTTTCGCTGAAAATCTGGAACAGGCGAAGAAGGCCCTGGAGGGCAGGGCGGCGCTGGATGAGGAGCAGGCGCGGATCAAAGCGCTGCTCCCCCGCTATGATGAAGCGGATACCCTGCGCGCCCGGATCTGGGACGCCGCGGAAAAACGTGCAGAGGAAGAAGCGCTTCTGCGTGAGGAAGAGGAGACAGACCGCCTGAAAAAAGACGAGCTGGCGGGCTTTTCGGAGGAGCGCGCATCCCTTCTGGGGGCCGGCGCCGAGCTGGAAAAGCTTAAGAGCCAGGCGGACAGGATCGCCGAAGCGGAGACGGATCTCGCTGATCTCGCGGCATCGCTTGCACAGTACCGAAAAAAAGACGGGGAGCTGCAGACAGCGAGGGAGGCCTACCGGGAGAAGAACGCGGCATTTCAGGAAAAGAACGTGCGCTACGAGAGTATGGAGCAGGCCTACCGTGACGGGCAGGCGGGGATCCTCGCGGAGCGCCTTGCGCCCGGCAGCCCCTGCCCGGTCTGCGGATCGACGGAGCATCCGCACCCCGCCGTGAAACAGGTGACAGTACCTTCTGACAGGGAACTGGAGGAGGCGAAAAAGGCTGCTCAGACAGCGCGTGACAAGCGCGACGCGGCCGCCCGGGAGGCGGAGAGCCTCGGCAGCGCCTGTGAGACGACTGCTGCGGAGCTTAAGAAGAAGACAGGGAAGCTTCTGAACACGGAAGATCTCACAGAAGCGAAGGATCTCTGCGGGAAAGCGCAGGAGGAGCAGAAAGCGGCGAAGAACGAGCTTTCCACGGCCATCAGAGAGAAACAGCAGCAGGCAGAGAGAGCCGGAGCGCTGGAAAAACTGATCCCCGCGGCACAGAAGGAAGCGGCAGAGCGCGCTGCGGTCATGGAAAAGCGCAGAACGGCGATCGCGGAGTATGCGACAAAGCTTCAGGAGAGCGAGGAACGGCTCGGAGAGGTCATGAAAGATCTGACCTTTACCTCGGGAGAGGAGGCTGCGGAAGCCGCCGCTGCTCTGGCGGATCAGGCGCTTGCGCTGCAGAAGGATTTTGAGAAGGCGGAGAACGCTTATCAGGAGAAGCAGGAGACGGTCAAAGCGCTGGAGATCACGATCACGCAGTGCAGGAAGACACTGGAGGACGCCCGCGCAGTCGATCTGCCGGCAGAGAGAGAAAAACAGACCGCACTGAAGAGGCAGCAGGAGGACTGTCATGCCCGCGGCAAGGTGATCGCCGCACGATATGACAATAATGCGCGGATCCGCGATGGCCTGATCAGAAGAAGCGCGGAGCTCTCCGAGACGGAGAAAAAGCGGGCCTGGATCGGGACGCTCGCCGACACGGCCAGCGGCAAGCTCTCCGGCAAGGACAAGATCATGCTTGAGACCTTTATCCAGATGTCTTATCTGGACCGGATCCTCAGGCGCGCGAATCTGAGACTCATGACCATGTCCTCCGGACAGTATGAGCTGATCCGTCTTAAGGACAACGCAAACGCGAAGAGTCAGGGGGGACTTGATCTGGGCGTGACCGACCATTTCAACGGCACGCAGCGAAGCGTGCGGACGCTCTCCGGCGGTGAGTCATTCATGGCGTCCCTGTCGCTCGCACTGGGACTGTCCGATGAGGTGCAGTCGTCCGCCGGCGGAATCCGGATCGAGACGATGTTCGTGGACGAGGGGTTCGGCTCCCTGGATCCCGAGGCCCTCGATCAGGCCTACCGGGCACTCGCCTCGCTGACCGAAGGAGACCGGCTGGTCGGGATCATCTCCCATGTCGACGGTCTGCGCGAGCGGATCGACCGGCAGATCGTCGTCAAAAAATCAGGAAGCGCCGGGAGCAGTGTCCGGCTGGTTGTATAAAGGCACGCATTTTGGTATAATAATATTTTGGCGCCGCTTCTGCTGTGCGACATGTGCGGACATTTTTCCGACGCTGCAACGAAACGCGGAATAATCCGTGTATATATGACGGAACAACTCTTAACTTCGGCTGGAAACCAGCCCCGAATGGGAGGAAACTGACCATGAAGAAAAAGATCGTATGCCTGCTGCTTTCTCTGATGATGGCGACATCCCTCGTCGCCTGCGGCTCTGAGGAAAGCTCAAAGAGCAGCAAAAAGCACGCTCAGGAAGAGGACGAAGACGAAGAAGACGAGGAAGAGGACGAAGACGAAGAAGACGAGGAAGAAGAGGAAGACGAAGAAGAGGAAGAAGCGAAAGAAGAGAAAAAAGAAGAGGAAGCGCCGGCGGAGGCGGACTGGGAGAAAGAGGAAGAGAACGAGAGCATCAATCTGTCGGGCGACCTTGTCGATCAGATGAATAACGGCTGGGAAGAGGATGCATCCGGCGAGCCGGCCTTCGTGCCGCTGCCAACAGGACCCGCAGAATGGAAGGATGCCTATCTGAAATATCTGGACCAGCTGGAAAAGGACTGCACGAAGAACGGCGAAAGTATCCTGTCCTGGCAGTTCGGCTTTATCTATGTTGACGAGGATGATATCCCGGAGCTGGTCGCGAGCTCCTGCTACGAGGCAGCAGGCAACCAGATCGTGACAGTCATTGACGGCAAGGCGGTGCCTTATCAGACGATGCGTCTGGGTTTCTGCTATGCCGATCACGGGAACCTGATCGACAACGCTGACGGACACAGCGGCTACTATTTCGATGATTTTTTCCGGATCGGGGAGAATGGCTGGGAAGGTGTCATTACCGGCGAATGGACGGAGGCACAGTATTCCGATGAAGCAGAGCCCGGAGAAGACTACGCGTATACCTGGGACGGAAAGCATGTCAAGGAGGAAGAGTACTGGAAAAATGTAGATGACATGTGGGAGGGAAAGACGCCGATCGGCTGGCAGGCCGGTGTTTCCGTTGAGTATGTGCGGACTTATCTTAAGGGTGAGGGCGCGGACAGCGCGATCGAGGCGTACGCGGATCTGCTGAACAGCGAATTCGGCGATCCGGAGTTGTCCCCGTATGACAGGTTCGCTATTCTGGAACGAGAGGGCGCGGAGCCGGAGATGGTCGCCGTCGGCGAGCGTACGATGTGTGTGGTCTGGTGGGAGAACGGCCTCGTGGAAGCGGGTCCCAGCTGGTACCTTTCGACGGACGCCATCCTGATCTCACCGGAGGACGGGAGGATCCGCAACAAATACCGCAGCGATGACGGTCTGACTTTTTCGGATACCTTTTATGACATGAGAAACGGTTCGGTCAGTTCGGAAGCGTACTTCGCGTCCGCCGACCGTGATGAGGATTGGAATACCGTTCTCGATGCGCAGGGGAATCCGGTGATGACGTACAGGCACGGTAACGAGGTGATCCCGGCGCAGGAGTATCAGGCTGCCATCAATGCGCGCGATGAGATGAAGCTGTATGCGATCTCGGAGACCGCGGAAGGCATGGAGACGCCGCTCCTGGATTACATGTCCCGTGAAGACCTGCTTGCGGCGATCGCGTCAGGCAGATATCGCTGATAAGCGGATAGAAAGGGGCGGATATGAAAAGAAGACTGCTCACATTTTTTCTGGTACTGCTCCTGATCCTCGCCGGCTGCGGGGATGCGGGGGATACGGAAAAGAAGTCCTCCAAAAAGAAGTCTTCGGAGCAGGAAGCTTCTGTCGATAAAGAAGATGCGGATGATGACGACGGAGAGAAGGATGAAGACGGGCAAGGTGACGAAGCCGGTGTAACAGATTCCGGCGAAAGCGACGAGAAGCCTGAAAAGGCGCAAGATCCTACGG
>JAILFA010000027.1 GCA_024687125.1 Lachnospiraceae bacterium | reverse complement strand
CGCCGGGTCCGCCTCCTCCGCCAGACTGCACGCGTTCACCTGAACCAGGCATCCCATTTCCTTAAGAAGCGCCACATTGTCGATCTCCTCGATCACCTCATGAAAGCGCTCCGTATGCGCAAGGATCGGCGTCAGCCCATGCTCCCTTAGCTGCGCGCACATCTCCCTGATCTGCGCAAAACGGAGCTCCCGTATCGGGAACTCCGTCAGGACATAGCCGGTACCGTTCATGGTCGGATAGGTTCCGTCCGCCAGATACTCGAAATTGCTCTCCATCTTGTACAGATTGCAGTACAGCTCGCACCCCTTGTACAGGCGGATCTCGGGAAAAGTGTCCGCGCAGACGTCGCGCAGCTCCAGAAAACGTTTCCCGACCTCCTCCGCTTTGCCGCGATATCCGATATCATGGGGCGTGCAGAAGATCGTCCGCACCCCCTGCTCCCTGGCCAGGCGGATCATTTCCAGTGACATCTTCATGCTGTCCGCGCCGTCATCAACGCCCGGGATCAGATGCATATGGATATCCGCGATCATTCGGCCGCTGAACCTTTCATACCAGCATCCGCCTTATGATGCCTGCCGTCTGCTCGGCGACGGCCTCGACTCCTTCCGGGGTCAGGTGGAGATGGTCCTCGCCGATCACTTTTTCCTTGACCGGAGCAACGACGGAAAAAAGATCGTTCACGGCGGCGTTCTCTTCCGCGGCGACCTTCTTCAGGATATCGTTGTAGATCAGGATATCCCCATGATCCCCGTGCAGGGTGGGCGTTGTGGTGGCGATCACGATCGGGAGGTCCGGCTTGTCCGTGACCTTGCGAAGGATCCGGCAGATCCGATGGCTGGTCTCCTCGTACAGATCCGGCGGATAGAAATGCCGGCCCTCCTGGTAATCATCTCCCATGTCCCAGAGACCGGCGTTCCACTGCACCAGATCTGGAGAAGGCAGTTCCGGAAGCCAGAAGCGAAGGGAATTCAGCACATATCCGCTCCAGCGGCCGTTCTCCTCCGGTCCGCTGACCGTCGCAATGTCAGCGAGCTTTTTTCCCACCGGCTCCTGATACTGCATCCTGATGGAATCCCCCAGTAAGATCACATTCTTCATGTTCCTCTCCTCTTCTTAATAGATTCGCTGCCCCCAAAAAGGCTCGGCATGACCGCAAATCGACTTTTCCCCAAATGAGTCATGCGGGGCGCCGGCTCGGCATGACCGCAAATCGACTTTTCCCAAAATGAGTCATCCGGGGCGCCGGCTCGGCATGACCGCAATTCAACTTTTCCCAAAATGAGTCATGCGGGGCGCCGGAAACCGCCTCCCCACCCCCTCAATTGACACGAAAATCCCGTCATTATATAATTTCGCTGTAGAACAGGTTTCTGGGCAGACGCCTATCGCAGCGTCGGATCTGATCACCGGAAAGGAGATGTCCATGTCACTTTTTCTGGAGCGTTTCGTAGAGGACGGTTATGAGATGTACAATATCACCACGATCGGCTATGTGGTGATATTTATTCTTATCCTTTTGTGTATCGTGTCCGCGGGATATTTTTCCGGAAACGGGAAAGGGAAAAAGGGGATCAGCGGAATGCAGCTGATCCTGTCCATCGCGTGTATGGCCGTCGCTTTTCTGGCCACGAACATCACGATCTATCAGATGCCCATGGGCGGCGAGGTGACGCTGTGCAGCATGTTCTTTATCACCTATGTCGGCTATCTCTACGGGGCGCGTGTTGGTTTATCCGCTTCCGTGGCATACGGTCTGCTGCAGCTGATCACGGACCCCTATATCGTCAATGTGCCGCAGATGCTGTGCGATTATGTGCTGGCCTTCGGTATCATGGGAATATCCGGTATTCTTTCGAACAGGAAGCTGGGGCTTCAGCTCGGCTACCTGATCGGTATTCTGGGAAGATGCTTTTTCAGCGTGCTCTCCGGGGTTCTGTTCTTTGCGGAGTACGCGCCCGAAGGGATGCATCCGCTCGTCTATTCCATCCAGTATAACGGCACGTATATCGGGGCGGAGGCTCTGCTGACCCTTGTCATCATCTCGATCCCTCCTGTCACGAAACTCCTGCAGAAGCCGAAAACCCTGAACAGCGCAGCCGGCGCGGGCACTTCCGGTTCCGGCTGTGCTGACAGCAGCAGCGCTCCTGAAAAAGAAAGGTAGCTCATTGATCCGCAAAGACAGCATCGTCATAAGAATATGGGTGACGATCCTGATCGTCGTGATGCTGGCCTGCGGGCTGGTCTGCATCGTTTCGTTCATCATGTCCCAGGAAACGAGCAAGTCAGGCATCAGACAGAGGATGCTTGATATCGCGAACTGCGCCGCCGTATCCGTAAACGGCGATGATCTGGAGAGTCTGACAAAAGAGGATGAGGGCACCGAAAAATACCGCAGGATCTACGATGCCCTGGCCGCCTACGGGGAAAGTGCGGATACCAGATATGTCTACGCTGTCAGGGACGAAGGAGACGGCAGGTTCACCTTTATCATTGATACGGATCCCGAGAACAGCGCGGCCTTAGGGCAGGAGATCCAGGTCACGGATGCACTGACGTCCGCGGCGCAGGGGGTCGCTGCCGCGAACAGCAAACATCACACGGACGAATGGGGCACCTTTTACAGCGCCTATAGTCCGGTATTCGATTCGGACGGAAAAGTCGCCGGGATCATCGGCGTCGATTTCACTGTTTCCTGGTACGAAAAGCAGCTCCGCTCACAGACGAAAAGCTCCATCACCGTTTATCTCAATATCCTCTTTATCGCCATGATCATCGCCGGGATCTTCTGCTTCGTGCAGATCAGGGCCATCACAAAACCTCTCGAACATATCACGGTCGTCGCAGAAAAATATGGGAGAAATGACTTCAGCGAAAAGCTGGAGGTGGAACGGGAGGACGAGATCGGCGTGCTCTCCCGCTCTCTCCAGTCCATGGCGACCTCGCTGACCGAACAGATCCGGAACGCGGAAGAAGCGAACCGGGCAAAAAGTGTATTCCTCGCAAACATGTCTCACGAGATACGGACGCCCATCAATGCCGTTCTCGGGATGAACGAAATGATCCGCAGGGAATCCGCGGACGAAGAGATCCTTGCCTATTCGGAAAACATCCGTGCGGCCGGAGGCACGCTGCTGAGCCTGATCAACGATATCCTTGATTTTTCCAAGATCGAATCCGGCAAGATGGACCTCGTCCTCGTGGATTATGACCTTTCCTCGGTGATCAACGACCTGGTCAACATCATCCGGAAACGGGCGGAGACGAAGGGTCTGGAACTTAAGCTGGAGATCGATCCCGCCATCCCCAAGCACCTGCACGGCGATGAGGTCCGCGTCAAGCAGATCATCACCAATATATTGACTAATGCGGTCAAATACACGGAAGAAGGCAGTATCCTTTTTCAGATATCCTATGACAGGACGGCGTCCGACGACAAGTCGGTCATCATGCATGTGGCCGTCAGGGACACCGGGATCGGGATCCGGGAAGCGGATCTGGAAAAGGTCTTTTCCGAGTTTCAAAGGATCGATGAAAAGAGAAACCGCCGGATCGAAGGTACCGGACTGGGCCTGAGCATCACCCAGGGATTCCTGGAAATGATGGGATCCTCGCTTCAGGTGGAAAGTGTCTACGGGGAGGGCTCGTGCTTCCATTTCGATCTGAAGCAGGGCGTGATCGACTGGGAGGAGCTGGGCGATTATGAGGCGGCCTACCAGTCCTACGCGAGAAACAAGGAAAACTACAGGGAATCCTTTACCGCTCCTGATGCACGGGTACTGATCGTAGATGACAATCAGATGAATCTCGAGGTGTTCAGGGGACTGATCAAAAAGACGCAGATCCGGACAGACACAGCGGCAAGCGGTGATGAGGGGCTGCAGCTCTGCGCGAATAACAGATATGACATCATCTTCCTTGACCACATGATGCCGGTCAAGGACGGTATCGAGACGCTCAAGGAGCTGCGGGCGAGGGATCACGATCCCAATGAGAACACCCCGGCGGTCTGCCTTACGGCCAACGCGATCAGCGGCGCCAGGGAGGAATATCTTGAGGCCGGTTTTGACGATTACCTGACCAAGCCGATCGATCCTGACGCGCTGGAAAAGATGCTGCTGCGCTATCTGCCCTCGGACAGGGTCCTGTTCGCACATGCGGATGAAAAGGACGGGGAGCCGGCTGCTGAGACTGCGCCTTCTTCGGATGCGTCCGCCTCTCTTCTTTCCGCACTTAAGGATCAGGAGCTGATCAGCACAAAGACCGGGATCATGAACAGCGGGTCAGCACAGGACTATCTGAAGATGCTCCGGATCTTTTCCGAGACGGTAGAGGAAAAGATATCTGAGATCGACGCGTTCTATGCGGATAAGGATCTGCAGAACTATACCATCAAAGTGCATGCGCTCAAGAGCTCCGCGGGGATCATCGGGGCCCAGAAGCTCCGGGAAGACGCACAGGCGCTGGAAAATGCGGGGAAAGCCGGCGACACGGAATACATTGATTCCCATCATGCGCGTTTCCTCGATGATGTCAGAGCGGTCGCAGGGCTTCTGGAGCCTCTGATCAGGAAAGAGGAACCGGCCGAAAAAGAGATGGCTGATGAAGCTCTCATAACGGGATTCTACGATGAATTACTGACTGCCGCGCAGGATATGGACTGCGACACGATCGAAGAACTCTTTACGACGATCGGGGATTACGCATTTCCTCCCGGAGACGCGGAGCTCATCAGGGATCTGAAGGCAAAGGCCGAACGTTATGAATATGGGGCGATCGAGGAAACGCTGCGGGAGCATATAGGTGTGTGAGACTTATGAAACGAAACGGAGGGGCTGACCGCCCCTCCGCTTTTTCTTGCTCTGATTCGTGGTTTGTCTTAGAAATCTACATCTGTATCGTAGTAGCAGCACTTGAGAAGCTTTTCCATCTCCTCCTGGCTGGGCTGTCTCGGATTGGAGCCCGTGCAGGCGTCGCCGATGGCGTTCTTCGCGATCTCGGGAAGTCTCTCAAGGAAGACCTCCTCCGGCACGAAGCCCTTCTCGGTCGGATAGCTGTCAGCGCCGTAGGTGCCGATGCTGTGCGGGATGTTGAGCTTGTCGTTCATGTCGCGGCAGAAGGCAATGAGCTTCTGCACCTTTTCATCGTCGTTGGAGCCGCCGAGGCCCATGTAGTCGACGATCACGCCATAGCGCTTCTTCGCCGTCGCGTCCTTGGCGTTGAAGGCGATGACCTTGGGCAGGTACATGGCGTTGGCCGCGCCGTGGATGATGTGTGCGCCGTGATCCGCGAAAGCGGCACCGGTCTTGTGCGCCATGGAGTGCACGATGCCCAGGAGCGCGTTGGAGAACGCCATGCCGGCCAGACACTGCGCGTTGTGCATGTTGTCGCGGGCTGTCATGTCGCCGTTGTAGGAATTGACCAGATCGCGCTGGATCATCTCGATGGCATGGATCGCCAGCGGATCGGTGTAATCGCAGTTCGCCGTGGAAACGTAGGCTTCAACCGCGTGCGTGAGGGCGTCCATACCGGTGTGCGCGACCAACTTCTTGGGCATGGTCTCTGCGAGCTCGGGATCGACAATGGCTACGTCCGGCGTGATCTCGAAGTCAGCGATCGGGTACTTGATGCCCTTCTGATAGTCCGTGATGATGGAGAATGCCGTCACCTCGGTCGCTGTGCCGCTGGTAGAGGAAACCGCCACGAAATGCGCCTTCTTGCGAAGCTCCGGGATGCCGAAGACCTTGCACATATCCTCAAAGGTGCTCTCCGGATATTCATACTTGATCCACATCGCCTTGGCCGCGTCAATGGGGCTGCCGCCGCCGATGGCTACGATCCAGTCGGGCTGGAACTCCTGCATGACCGCAGCGCCCTTCATGACTGTCTCAACGGACGGATCGGGCTCGATCCCTTCAAAGATCTTGACCTCCATGCCGGCCTCTTTGAGATAGTTCTCCGCACGGTCAAGGAAACCGAATTTCTTCATCGATCCGCCGCCGACGCAGATGATGGCGCGCTTGCCCTTGAGGTTTTTCAGCGCCTCAAGCGCACCCTTGCCGTGATAGAGATCTCTGGGTAATGTGAATCTGTTCATGCCTCATTTTCTCCTTTCGTTTTTACAAGCGGATCCCCTCGGACCCGCGACAGTACATATTCCTGGAAACGTCAATACTATAGCATTTCGGCAGGGAAATTTGTATTATCATTATCATAGAATGGTTATATCATAATGATATAGCATTGACTTGAAACGTCATGAAAAAGTATTATATAAATGCATCGGCATAAAACATTTTGATGGAAGGCGAGGCGCACGGGATGACGATATCTTACGATTATTACAGGATTTTCTACTATGTTGCCACTTACCATAGCTTCAATCGTGCGGCCGCAGTGCTGTCAAACAGCCAGCCCAATATCTCGCGTTCCATCTCCAATCTGGAGGCACAGCTGGGCTGCAGGCTGTTCAAGCGCTCCTCCACCGGCGTCACCCTGACGGAGGCCGGCGAGAAACTGTTTGCCCATGTGGAAGCGGCTTACCGGCACCTGGCTGCCGGAGAAGAGGCCATTGCCGCCGCGACGGACTTAAAGCAGGACGTCCTGACGATCGGCATCTCCGTCGGTCTTACGCAGATGACCATGCATGACATGATCATCCCCGTCATACATGCCTTTCACAAGGCATACCCCGGGGTGAAGCTCAAGATCCTGCACGCTTCTTCTTTTTCTCTGATGTCGGAAATCGCCGAAAATCTGATGGACGCGGCCTTTGTCACAACGCCCGCAGGGAACGCCGGAAAGAAGGCTTACCACGAAAAGCTGATGTTTTCCTACCATGACATCGTGATCGCCGGGCCGCAGTACCGTTCCCTGGCCGGCAGAGAGGTGCATCTTGCCGAGATGGCGGACTACCCGATCATCAGCCTGCGCAACGGTACGGAAACCTATGAGCTCTACAGGAACTTTTTTGCCGATCACGGGCTCGTGTATACCCCCGCGGTTGAGACGGTAAGTACCGGACAGACGCTGACCTATACGATCGAAGATCTGGGCGTGGGTGTGATCCACCCCAAAGACGCGGAGCAGGCGCTTAAGGAAAAGTCAGTGTTCAAGGTGAATCTCAAAGAAAAAATGCCGAAGCGATATATTGCCATGATCCGCAACAACAAGGAGAAAAAGGCCGCCATCGTGCTCGAGCAGATGGTGGATACGGTCGGGGTGTGAGGCGGCCGGGGATCGGCGCCTGATCAGGCGTGCGATCGGCGCAGGATCAGGCTCAGCGGGGAAGGCCGCTGGGCTGGTCTTATTCTGAGAAGATGCAGTATTTGTTCTCCGGATCGGCCTTGGCCCGGTACATCGCCTTATCGGCTTTCCTGAAGATCTTTGAATAATCTGTTTCGCTGCCGCTGTAGATGGCGATCCCAATGCTTACGTCGACCTTCTGTGCCCGATCCGGCAGCGTCACATTTTCCTCCGTGACCCTGAGGATGTCACGGGCCACACTGCACGCTTTTTCGCGGTCATCGGTGTTTTTGAGAAATACGATGAATTCATCTCCGCCGAAGCGTCCCACGATCTCATCGGCGGTAAACAGGCCTCCCAGCTGCCTGCCGAGCTGGCTGATGACATCATCCCCGACGTCGTGGCCGTAGGTGTCATTGATCGCCTTGAAACGGTCGATATCAAACAGGAACATGATCCCTTTGTCCGTGGAATCGTCCGACAGGAAGCGGTTGATCGCTCTGGTCAGGGCGCTCTTGTTTTTCAGGCCTGTCAGCTCATCCGTATCCTTCTGGATGTTGATCTGTCTTGTCAGGACGAATTCCTTGATGCGGATCGAGTTCGCGAGGACATTGAGGACCACGCCGACGGGCGTAAACATGAGCACGTTGATCAGATCGATCCGCCAGATCTCAAAGGGCTTGACCTGATACATCCAGACGAGGAACACGATCGCCGCGACACTGAGCTCGATCGCCATGAAATAAGGCTTGTCGATCATGAACATCGGCGCGATCAGAATGAACACGATGAACGCCGTAGCGGGCAGCTCCGGCTTATTGGCCGTGACAAAGCAGCCGAGCAGGAACAGCAGCGAGATCGTCAGATAGATCAGAAACTGCGCGATCAGCGAGTCTTTCTTGAGTATGAAAAAGCAAAGCGCAGCGCCTACCGAATAAAGCAGGGCTGCCAGATAAAACAGGCGGTTGACGCTCATCAGGCCGTTCAGCAGGGAACTGATGAACAATGTGGCGAAAACGACAACCAGCATGATATGCAGCGCACGCCACAGCTTGAAATTCGATATATAGGCATCGCGCTTCAGCTCGCGGTACTCTTCTCTTTCGATCCCGCAGTAAAAGAAATAATTGCGGATCAGTCGCAGAACTTTCATCAAAATATACCTTCCTGAAATCAATAATACCCAATAATACCTCGAAAGACGAATCTCATCAAGGGCATAATGTGAAATCTTTTCCGCTGCTCTTGAAAAGCTTCTGCCGCAGGCATTTGTGTCAGGTATGTGGAATAATGATATGACACTGCTGTTTCAGATTCAGGAAGAAAAACCATGGGTGAGAAATTTAAAGAGTTTCTGATGACATTTGCCGGTGCTGCAGGGGAAGACCCTGCACAGGAAGACAGGGAGTGGCAGGTCCTCTCGGAGTTCCTCGCTGAACCGACCGTGCGCCGCTTATGCCGTCTATTCACCGGGAGGGATCCGCTGTGCCACGGTGGTTCAGTCGGGCCAGAACGAAGCAACTATGAAGAAACCTGGGCTAAATCAGCATAAAAGTCCGGATTTTGCCCAAACGCAAACAACTAAATGACATGATCTGGGCGTAAACAGCCCCAAAGCCCGATTTTCGCCCACTTCTCATCCGCATCTTGTCCTCTCATGAGAAAACATAAAACCGGCGGCCATTCTTCGGCCGCCGGTTTTCTCTGTTGTGTTCTGTTTCAGAGGATCACATTATGCAGGATACGCTCCGTTCTTCGTGTCCGCTTCGCCGAGGTCGACCTTGGTCTGCTGGGCCATGCGGTACTTGAAGAAGTCAACGGCTACCTGCGGGAACAGCGCATAGGAGAGGACATCCTCGTCCTGCTGCTTCCACTCTTTGATCTCCTCCTCAAACTTGGCCAGTCCGGGCTCGAGCAGGTCGGCGGGACGGCAGGTGATAACCTCGCGGTCGCCGAGGATCTGCTTCTGCACCTCGGGATTGAAGGGCTTGACCGTCTTGCCGTAGTGACCAGAAAGCAGGTCCTTGGTCTGCTCGGTGGCAACTTTGTAGCGGCCCATCAGGACGTTCATGACAGCCTGTGTACCGACGATCTGAGAAGAAGGCGTGACCAGCGGAGGCTCGCCGAAGTCCTTGCGGACGCGCGGGATCTCCTCCAGCACTTCCTGATACTTGTCGCTCGCGTTCTGCTCCTTGAGCTGGCTCACCATGTTGGAGAGCATGCCGCCCGGCACCTGATAGAGCAGCGTCTTGATGTTGACGCCCAGAACCTTGGGATCCATGAGGCCGCTCTTTAAGCACTCCTCGCGATACGGACGGAAATGATCCGCGATCTGCGCGAGCAGGTTCTGATCCAGTCCTGTGTCGTACGGCGTGCCCTTGAAGGCCTCGACCATAACCTCGGTAGCCGGCTGGGAAGTACCCAGAGCAAACGGAGAGATCGCGCAGTCGATGATATCGACACCCGCCTCGGCCGCTTTCATGTAGGTCATGCTCGCGACACCGGAGGTGTAGTGTGTGTGCAGCTCGATCGGCAGCGTCGTTGACTTCTTCATGCTGCGGATCAGCTCTTCCGCCGCTACCGGGAGCAGCAGACCGGACATATCCTTGATGCAGATGGAATCCGCGCCCATGGATTCGATCTCCTTGGAGATGTTCATCCAGTAGTCCATCGTGTAGGCATCGCCCAGCGTATAGACCAGAGTCACCTGCGCATGGCCGCCTTCCTTCTTCGTGGCCTTGACGGAGGTCTCCAGGTTGCGGAGGTCGTTGAGGCAGTCAAAGATACGGATGATATCCATACCGTTGGCGATGGATTTCTGTACGAAATACTCGACAACATCGTCCGGATAATGCTTGTAGCCGAGGATGTTCTGTCCGCGGAGCAGCATCTGCAGCTTGGTGTTTTTGAATTCCTTTTTCAGCTTGCGCAGTCTCTCCCACGGATCTTCCTTAAGGAATCTGAGGCACGCGTCAAAGGTCGCACCGCCCCAGCACTCCACCGCGTTGTACCCTACCTTATCCATGGTGGCCGCGATGGGGAGCATCTGCTCGATCGGCATACGCGTCGCGATCAGCGACTGATGCGCATCCCTGAGGATCGTTTCTGTGATCTTGATAGGCTTCTTCGCCACTTGTTCTGACATTTTCTTATTCCCCTTTCAGTCTTAGAACACCCCGAACACCGCCATAAAGGTACCGGCCGCGACTGCCGTTCCGACAACACCGGCGACGTTAGGTCCCATGGCATGCATCAGCAGGAAGTTGGTAGGATCGTACTGCGCGCCGACCTTTTGCGAGACACGTGCCGCCATCGGCACCGCGGAAACGCCGGCTGAACCGATCAGCGGATTTACCTTGCCTCCGGTCACTACGCACATGAGTTTGCCGAACAGAACGCCGGCAGCTGTTCCGACAGCGAAAGCGATCAGACCCAGAAGAACGATCTTGAGCGTTGTGGGTGTCAGGAAGCGCTCCGCACTGGTCGTTGCACCGACGGAGGTTCCCAGCATGATGACGACGATGTACATCAGCGCGTTGCTGGCCGTCTCCTGCAGCTGCTTGACAACTCCGCTCTCACGGAACAGATTGCCGAGCATCAGCATGCCGACAAGCGGTGCAGTGGTGGGCAGGATCATGCAGACCACGATCGTGACGACGATCGGGAAGCAGATCTTTTCCAGCTTGGAAACCGGCCGGAGCTGCTCCATCTTGATCGTCTTTTCCTTTTTGGTGGTCAGCAGCTTCATGATCGGCGGCTGGATGATCGGAACCAGCGACATGTAGGAATACGCCGCCACGGCGATGGGTCCGAGCAGTTCCGTCTGCTTGAGTTTGCTGGCCAGGAAGATCGAAGTCGGGCCGTCCGCGCCGCCGATGATGGAGATCGCGGCCGCCGACTCATCATTGAAGCCCATGGCGATCGCCATGAAATACGCGGCAAAGATACCGAACTGCGCCGCGGCGCCCAGCAGGAAGCTCTTGGGATTGGCGATCAGGGGACCGAAGTCCGTCATCGCGCCAACGCCCATGAAGATCAGGGAAGGCAGGATCGCCCACTCATCCAGCTGGAAGAAATAGTATAACAGGCCGCCTGCCGCACCATCCTGCGGCTCAGCCATGATCTGCGGGTAGATGTTGACAAGCAGCATCCCGAACGAGATCGGAACCAGCAGAAGCGGTTCAAAATCCCAGCGGATCGCCAGATAGAGGAAGAACAGTGCCACACCGATCATGATGAGGCTCTTCACGTCCATCGTGGTGAACGCTGTTTGCTGCCACAGATTGGACAGCGTATTTGCAATATAATCCATCAGTAGATCCTCCGTTCCAGACAGCTATGCTGCCGATGCTCAGTTCAGCGTCGCGAGCAGCTGTCCGGCTTCACAGGCATCGCCCACCGCACAGTCGATAGAAGCAACAGTACCGTCCTGAGGAGCCGCTACCGGGATCTCCATCTTCATGGACTCGATGGTGAGAACCGCGTCACCGGCCTTGACCGCATCGCCGACCTTGGTGTCAAGTCTGACAACCTTGCCGGCTGCGCCAGCGGATACCTTGACGCTGCCTGCACCGGCTGCTGCCTTCTTGGGAGCTGCTGCGGGAGCCTTGACAGCGGGGGCAGCGGGTCTTGCCGCAGGAGCCGCACCGCCGCCTGCGCCCTCTTCTACCGTGACATCATATACGTTGCCGTTTACCGTGATGGTATAGTTTTTCATCTTTCAACCTCCATTATTGTTGATGAGCATCAAGCTCTCTGCCACTGTTTTCTGGCACCGCGTCTGCGGATGGAACGGATCACGACTCCGTCCGCACTGCTGCCCTCATACGCTGCGATCGCTGCCGCAATGACGGCAACGAGTTCACTGTCATCCTGCGCCTCGTGTTCTTCGATCTGGCTGATCGTATTGTCGATCGCCTTTTCCGCGAGCTCCGCCCGTGTCTGGGACGGCTTCTTCTTTTCGCGGAAGAACAGCGGGAACAGCATGATCACGAACATGACCAGGATGAGGACGAAGAACGCCATGCCCATCCCCAGGAGCGTATTCAGACCCGCACGCCCCATTCTGTCCGCAAAACTGGCCGTTTCTCCGGCCGCAAGTATCATCGTCATAGTATCCACCCCCGTCAGACTGCGCTGTGCTTCTTAGCCGGGCGATCATCGCGCTTGGTGTAGAGCATCTCCAGAGCGCCGATGATGTATTTACGGGTATCGGCAGGTTCTACGATCTCATCGACATAACCGCGTCTCGCCGCGCCGGTTACATCGGTCTGTGCCTCGGCGTAAGCTTTGGCGCACTGTGCCTGTCCGGCGGCATCTCCCGCACAGAGGATCTTTGCCGCCGCGTCGGCAGCCATCGTGCCGATCTGCGCATCCGGCCACGCGATCGTGATATCCGCGCCGAGCGCCTGGGAATTCATGATCACGGCCGCACTGCCATAGGCTTTTCCTGCGACCAGATTGATCTTGGGAACCGTCGCGCCGGCAAAGGCGGCTGTCAGGGACGCCAGTGCGCGGGGAAGACGTTTTTCGTTGCACATGCATGCTTTGAAGCCGTTTACATCCGTCACGGAAAGCACCGGGATATCAAAGGCATCGCAGAATTTCACAAAATCCGCTGCCTTTTCCGCGCCTTTGGCGGAGAGCACAGCGTCAAAGGTCTCTTTTTTCTCGCCGTTCTCATCAAAGAGTGCCGTACGGTTGCCGACAGCGCCGACTGTCTGACCGTTCAGACGGATAAAGCCGGTCACCATGTCTTTGGCATAGGCTTTTTTCGCCTCAAAGAACTCGCCGTTGTCGGAGATCATCGTAAAGAAGACAGCCGGATCAGCGGCCGCGCCGTCCAGACCGTCGCAGACACGGTTCAGGTCATCCGTGCACTCGATCTGCGCATCGTCAGCTTCATTGTTGGACGGAAGGAAGGAAACGAGCTGGCGGATCTGGGCGAGAATCTCACCTTCGTCACCGACAAAATCAACGGTGCCCGCATCGCCGCTCTGGAAATCCGCGGAAGCTGTATTGCACTTTTCGGTATAATTGCCGTCCAGGGCATTGGGGGAATTCAGGAAGAGTCTGGCCTTATTCTCCATCAGTGTGAAATCGGAAAGCGCTGACAGTACGGACAGACCGCCGCCGCAGTTTCCGAAGACTGCAGTGATCTGCGGCACCACGCCGGACGCGTTGACCTGGCTCAGATAGATCCCGCCGAACGCCTGCAGGGCATCCACGCCCTCCTGAAGCCTGAGTCCCGCCGAATCGATCAGTGCGATGACCGGTGCTCCGGTCTTCATCGCCAGCTCATAGAGCCGTGTGATCTTTCTGGCGTGCATCTCGCCGATGCTGCCGCCGAGAACGGACGCATCCTGTGCATAGACATAGACGAGATTACCGTCGATCACGCCGTACCCCGTAACCACACCATCTGACGGCGTCTGTTCAGCGTTCTGATTGAAATCCGTGTTTCTCGCCGTTACGCGGGAACCGATCTCAATGAAGCTGTTCTCGTCGAGAAGGGCGTCGATCCTCCCCCTTACCTGTGACGTACTGCTCATTTGTTTTCCTCCTGATAAAACTGGTTGATGAAACCCAAAAAAACACACATCAATTATCGTAACATAAAACAGCGCTTACTACAAGATTGAACTTCGCAAACGTTGATGAAACCATCGTTTTATTATATATCCATCTTGACCTTGATCTCTTCCTCGGCTTCGATCTTGAACTCCTCCACCTGCGTCGCGTCGATGGACGGCAAATCGTCAAGGCTGCGCACGCCGAAGCTCCTGAGGAACTGCTCGGTCGTTCCGAACAGCAGCGGCTTTCCCGGTGCGTCAAGCCGTCCGATCTCCTCGACAAATCCGAGCTCCACCAGCCGGTTGACCGCGTGATCCGAGCTGACACCGCGGATCTTCTCGACCTCCATGCGTGTGATCGGCTGCTTGTACGCAATGATCGAAAGCGTCTCGAGCAGAGAATCCGTCAGGCTCACCCGCTTCGGTGTCCTGGCGATGCGGATCAGGACCTCATACTGCTCCTTTTTTGTGCAGAGCTGCACCGCGTCCTCAAGCTCCACGAGGCCGATACCGCTGTCCTCCTGCGCGTACTTTTCCTTAAGATACTCGATCTGCGCCCGAAGCTCGATCGCTGTCTCATCAAGCGCCTTTTCAAGCTCCGCGAGCTTTACGGAATCCCCCATGGCGAAAAGGATCGCCTCGATCGCCGCTGCCCCTTCTTTAACCGTCATTGTTCTCTCCCTGTCTCCTCCGCGGTCACGCGATCTCCGAGGTCACCTCGGTGAGCTCCTCCCCAACGCAGTTGGAGATGATGAAGATCTCCCCGCATGTCTTTTCCTGTTCCACCGTAACCTCGCCGCGTTTGATCTCCTCCAGGATCACCAGAAAGGCCACGATGATCTCGGTCTTTGTCCGCTGGGCGGACAGCAGCTCCCGAAACGAAAATCTCGCGTTGTTACGGACAAAGGTGCGGATATAGCGCGTGCGCTCATCCAGATCCACATCCTCCCTTTCAATGCGGCCGAACGTAGAACGGATCGGATCCACTCGGTCATCCATGCGCTTGAGCAGGCCCTGAAAGATATCATTCAGTCTGGCGAGCGTTGTATCCCCCACGAGCGCCTCGAGATCGACGGGCGGCTCGTAGGATGCCACCTCCTCCGGGATCTGCCGCTTCCTGTACAGGGACAGATCGGCGTCCACCTGCCGGTCCCTGAGTTCCAGCGCCATATACTTGTACATCTTGTATTCGAGCAGCTTCTGGACGAGTTCCGCGCGCGGATCCTCCTCCTCGCCCTCCTCGTTCTTTTCCCTGGGCAGGAGCATCCGGCATTTGATCTCCATGAGCGTCGCCGCCATGACGAGGAATTCGCTCGTCACGTCCATATCGGCCTGGTCCATTGCCTCGATGTAGGCCATGTACTGCTCCGTGATCAGGATGATCGGGATGTCATAGATATCGATCTTGTTTTTGTCGATCAGGTGAAGGAGAAGGTCGAGAGGACCTTCAAACACCTGCAGTTTGATCTCAAGTGCCATTATCCTGTGCTCCGCCGGCATGACAGTCGATCACGACCAGTTCTCCCGGATTGAAAAGTCTGAAGTGGATGGTGTGCATTCCCAGGCCCCGCGACAGGATCATCGTGCTGCCCTTTTCCTGAAACCGCCCGCCGTCATACTTCGGAAAGATCCTGCCTGTCGGAGAGATCACGCCGCCCACAAAGGGCAGCCTGACCACGCCCCCGTGAATGTGACCGGACAGCACCAGATCGGCGCCCCACTTCCGGTACTTCGGAAAATAGTCCGGATGGTGCGCGATGAGGATGTTGTAATACTGCCCGTCACAGCAGCCGATCTTTTTCTTCAGTTTCTTCTTTCCGAGACGCTTTTTCAGGAAATGCCCGAAGAATTTCGTAGGGAGCTCGAGTCCCGTCACCATGATGCCGCGGTCCGCAAGAAGCACATGCTCGTTGCGAAGCAGGATCCCGCCCGCGCTGTGCACCATGGCTTCATAATCATCGTAGCGGTCACCGTAGGTGTTCCGGCGTTCATCAATGCGGGTTTCGTGATTCCCGTTGATCGCGATCATCGGATAGCGTCTTGCCAGTGTCATCAGCAGCGCCGTGGATTCTTCGCCCTGCTGTGCCTTCGGGTCATGATGGGCGGTGATCAGATCTCCCGCGGAGATGACGATATCCGGGTGCACACGGTCCACAGCACGCAGAAGCTTTTCATTGTGCCGTCCGTACACCTGATCATGCAGATCCGCCAGCAGGACGATCCGCGTATTCTTTCTGATCTTTTCAGAAGAGACCGTGTACCGGCGGATCCTGAAACGATGCGTGTCCATATACACCGTCCCGCCGGCAGCGGCGGCAGCCGCTGCCGCGGCTGCGAGTAGCTTCCATCCTCTTTTCATAAGTGCCCCGTGCCTGTAAAAGACCCCCGGCAAAGCCGGGGGTCTGCATTTCTTCTCAGCTGAACTTTCTCTTGCGCGCCGCCTCGGATTTCTTCTTCCGCTTGACGCTCGGCTTCTCATAGTGTTCACGCTTGCGGATCTCCTGCTGGATCCCCGCTTTCGCGCAACTTCTCTTAAAGCGCCTTAACGCGCCGTCCAGTGATTCGTTTTCTTTTACGATTACAGTTGCCATCTTTCTCCCCCCTTTCAGTCCCGACGAGTATATGACTGACCGGGTTATTTCTGTGCGCCTGCATCTGCTGTTTCAAAGGCGCCTACTAATTAAACACGATTTTTCCCGCCGCGTCAAGACAAATTTCGATCAATCCCTGAAGTAAGAGATCGTCTCCTCCAGCTCATCGGCAAGCTGCTGCAGCTGTCCGGCGGAATCGTTGATCACGGAGAAGGTGGCGTTGAGCTCCTGCATCGAAGCGTTGGTCTCCTGCGTCGATGCCGCGTTCTCCTCGGAGATCGCGGACAGATCCTGGATGATCTCCACAAGGTTTGCCTTGGCTGTGTTCAGTGTCTGGATACGATCCGAGATCTGTACCGCACTGCCGGAAACATTCTGCACATTGGCGGACATGCCGGCCACTTCCTGCTGCGTGGAATCCAGCATCTGACTCTGCTGCGCGAAGTTTTCATTGAGACGCTTCATGACATCGACGGAAGCCTCCGCATCCACGAGCAGCGTCTCAACGATGGCCTTGATCTCATCCGCGCTCTTGCGGGACTGATCGGCGAGCTGGCGGATCTCATCCGCGACAACCGCAAAGCCCTTGCCTGCTTCGCCGGCACGTGCCGCTTCGATGGAGGCATTCAGGGACAGCAGGTTCGTCTGGCTGGCGATATCCATAATCGCTTCGGAGAACTTGGCAATCCCGCGGGCGGATTCGTTGGTGGACTGGATCGTCTTGTCGATCTCATGAACGGAATCCGTCACATCCTTGCTCTGTGTGATCAGCTGTTCCATGGCTTCCATGGTGCGGTCGCAGGAAAGCTTCATCTCGTTGGCATAGTTATCGAGCTGGCCGACATTGTCCGTAATGGTCTCGATGTCGCGGCCGATGCCGTCGGTATCGGTTGCTGCCGTCTGCACACTCTCTGCCTGAGAAACAGCGCCCTTGCTGACCTCGTTGACAGCATCGGAAACCTGACCGGAAGCCGCGGAGGCCTGCCCGGAGGAATCCGCCAGCTCACTGCCGGAGGATTTGAGATTGCCGGACATCTGCTTGGTCTGCCGGATGACACTGCCCAGTTTCTCGGCAAGCTTGGCTGCACTCTTATAGATCGTGCCGACTTCATCGTTGCCGACTCTGGACTCATCGAAATCGATGTTCAGATTACCGTCCGCAAGGAGATTGATCTTTTCGGTAGCTTCGTTCAATCCCTTGGAGATGATCATCATGATATAGATCGAAAGCAACAGGAGGAGGATAGAGATCACGATGAAGATCACGGCGCTGATCACGATGGTGCGCGTATTATCCGCCTCGACGGTCTTGCGTTCCGAATCGGCCCACTGCTCGACCACATCACCCATCTCGCCGAGGGGATCGCGGACCTTGCCGAACTGCTCTCTGGCAGCCTCAAAATCTTCACCGCCGCCATTCTGCAGATCGACCATGGCATACCAGGTATTCAGTTCATTCTCTGTGCTCTTCATCAGTTCTCCGAACGAAGCGCTCGAGCCCTGCAGGACTTCATTATACAGAGAAGGGACTTTTTTGGCGATGTCGTCGGCCTGATGGATCCTGTCATAGACCTGCTGGACATTCTCCTCGTAATCGGCGACCATATCCGCGAACTGATCATCCGGGATATACTCCCTGGCAAGAAGGATCTGAACCACGTTCACATCCGCCTGATACAGATCTCGGTCCGCGTTAATCAGCAGCTCGGCTGACTTGTAGAGGGTATCATAATACACCTCCGAAACCTTTTCCTCCGTGCTGCGGATCTGCATGGCCGCAAAGATGACAAGTGCGATGATGCACGCGATCAGAGGCAGCGTGAGGATGAGCAGTTTCAATTTGACGCTGATATTCTTCATTTCCGTATCCCTTTCTGAGGTCCCCGCCCCCCCCGAAACAGATAGATAACGAAACAGAATAATTATATCATTATATTATCGAAATAACAATGCATTTTCTGAGATCCGCCGCACCGTCTCATTTCCGTTCGTGAAGCCACTCTCTGCCCCACGAGATCAGCTCTCCGGTCGTATAGGCCGGATAGGCGAAAAACGTGCCGTCACCCGTGCTCCTCTTCATGATCAGCCGGTTTTCCGCGGGCAGATAATCCGCCGCGTCCTCGATATCGAAAAGCACCTCGCCGGAGCCGGTATCAAGACACAGCATGTTTCCGTAGATCGTATTATAGAGGATATACAGGCGGTGGTTTGTCTCGTCATGCCACGCAAAAAGATCGCAGCAGGATCTGTCCGGATCGTCAAAGATCTCCCGGCCGGACACAAGATCTCTGACGATGAGCCGCGCACCGTCCCGGTCGATAAACAGAATCTCATACCGGCCGTCTTCGGTGCGGATACGGTCCCCCAGCTTAAACAGAAAAGGATCCCCCGGCTTCTCGTCTTCCGCTTCCGCCTGCCCGGCCTGCTCTTCCCGGATCGCATCCCGGGCTTCTTCAACCGCTTCCTCGTCATAGTCGGTCACTTCTCCGTGGGGATCCGCAAGAGGCCGGAAGAAAATGATCTCCCGCGGGCGTGATCTCCTCACGATCGCAACCGCCGCGTCCGTGAGCGGTTCCGTCAGCCAGCCGCTGTACTCTCCCTCCGGAAAAAGCGCCGGTGTGGAAGCCAGTTCACAGATCTCTCCCATGGAAACCAGCGGCCAGCGCGACGGAATGTATACAAAGTGATAGTTGTTATCCTCATCGCCGATCACATACTCCCACCTGACCCCGTCCTCCGTGACCAGATCAAAAAATGTCTGCTCCTGATCGCGCCAGCAGAGCGCCTCGATATCCTGTCCCTCATTGTGGCTCAGCTGTCGTACTCCGGTCGAAGCATCATAGACGTACAGTATGTTGTTGACCGAAAGCAGCGTGAACTTTTTTCCGGGCAGAAAGCAGGATCTGTTCTCCAGTGAAGTCCGCTGAACGAGCTGTTCGCCTTCCCCCCGTTTTGTCTGCAGTTCACGGCCCGTGTAATGTCCTGAGACCACCTTATGCTCGACCTGATCATACCGATAGATCGTAAACTCTCCGCTGTTGTCCAGCGTCATACCGTAGATCTTATTGGAGGTGACTCCCTGGATACCTTCATATCCGTATAATTTCAGCCCACTGGTGTTAATGTCCCACCGGTAATATAACAGGACCGAAGGTACGCTGCTTTCATAGGAAGCATCATCCGGTATCTCTCCGTCCTCCGTTTTCAGGGCACAGGCGACCGCAAAAGCGAAGCTTTTTCCGTCCGGAGAGAAAACGCCGTTTTCGGGATTCTCCTGCGCGTACCCGGTCGCCACGTAATATTTCTCTTTAAAATCCTCGCTCAACGGCGGGACCTTTATCTTTTTCACAAGGCTGCCATCCGACAGATCGATGAGCCTGAGCTCCGGACCGTTGTTTTCTCCGAAGCCCATCACAGTCATCCGGGTCCCGTCGGGACTCACGGATCGGACATAGCTTTTCACATCCGTGACCGCCCAGCGTTCCTCTCCCGTATCGACCGACAGGGAGTGGATCTCGCCGGGAAGCGTCACGATCACTGCATGGTTGATCTCATCGATCAGAAGATTCCGCCCGTGAGTGTCCAATTCGCGGATCGATCCCCGCGCGTCGAGCGATTCCTGCATGATGTAGGAAGCGTTGTACTGCCAGAGCAGTTTGGCTCCCGCCGTTTCATATAAGGAGACCACTGCATCCCGGTCCATCGCGGCAAGGAGCGAACCGTCCCTGCTCAGCACGGAGGTGACCACATCATCCTTCAGTGAAATGATCGAAAACGGCGCAAAGTAATAACCGTTCTGATAGGCTCCCAGTGTCCCCAGCAGAAGCTTCTCCGCCTGCGGGTAATACGGGCGTTCCTCCTCTTCTCCGTCCAGTGCCTCCAGTGCGCTCTCCGCGGCCCCCTTGCGGTCACCCTTATCCAGGAGCAGTTCTCCCTGATTCGTGAGGATGATATTCTCCCTCTCCTTGAGTTCCTCGACCTGCGTGAGGATCTGCCCGTTCTTCTCGCTGATCTCCCGGTTCTGTTCACTGATCGCGGCGCTGTCCGCCTCGATCTGCTCGGACTGCTCACGGATCCGCCGGTTCTGTGCAAGCACGACCCCCAGAAAGACAAGCGCCGCGGCAAGTCCCGCACCGAGGATGGTCGCAATGCGCCTGGTGCGGTATCTGCGTTCCCGCTGCCACAGCCCGTCAAAGGGGCAGCCCAGGATCGCGGCAAAGATCCTGGTGATCTCCCTGGAAAACCGGCCTCCCGCCAGGTGTGTTCCGCCTTCCGTCAGATTGGCAGCCAGCGGTTCCACCTCCTCGGTCTCGCCGGCTTCATTGAGCTGTTCCAGCAGAGGCCGCGGAAAAGACGTCTCGGGAGTACCGGCCGCCAGGACGGCCAGCACATGATCACGCTCATGATGCTCCATGAAATAGGTGATCTCACGCCCGACCCAGGCAGATTCCGGGGTCTTCGGCGTGCAGACGACGACCAGGAAATCGCTGTTATCCAGCGCTTCCCTGATATTGTCGGAAAGATTGCTCGAAGCGGGAAGCTCCTCCTCATCGCGAAAAGCGAGTCCGAGCCTGTCGCTCCCATAGGCTTCCCGGTATTCCTCCGGGATCCTGAAATGTTCGATCTTCGTGTGGATCCTGCGTGCGATCCCTCTGTCCGGCGACACATGGCGGTAACTGATGAACGCCACATATCTGCGCGTCTGTCCCTCCGGCTGCATACTGCCTCCCGTCCTACATAAGAGCCAGACGGCCGCCTTCGCCGCGGGTGGTGATGACCCGGCCGGGAGAGATACCCTCTGCCGCGGAAAGGCCCCCGTTAAGGCGGGCATCCAGGATCACTGCCGTGACCGTTTCCGGCAGGACAAACGCGATGCGGACCGTTCTCTCAGCGTCCTGATACAGGACGCGGAAATTTCCGACCAATGTGTCAAAAGCCGCCAGGATGTGTTCTCTGTAATTTCCGTCCGCAGAGGGATCGGCGGAAAACGACGTGATCTCCACAGCGCGCTTTTCAGGAAAAAGAGAGGCGGCGTACGCCTTCGCGCCGTCCTCCGCGGATACATAGACCCGGTCCGGTACTGCTGCCGCGTCATCCGCGTTCCTTCTTTCCTGTCCGCTGACGAAAAAGAGATAGCTGATCATCGATCTCCTCCTTTTTCGTATCTTCCTGCCCCTGTCTCTCCGGCAAGCCACTGCTTCCCCCACTCGACCAGTTCCTCCACGGTATAGGCCGGATAGGAGTAATACTCATCTCCCGTATGGTGATGCGCGATCAGGCGATTCTCTTCGGGCAGAAAATCAACAATATCGTACAGATCGAAGAGCTCTGTATAGGAATCGGTATCCAGACAGATCATGGAACTGCCGCTCCCGATATACAGCCGTTGGTGCCCGGTATCATTCCAGACACGCAGGCTGCTCATGTAGTCCGTTTTTTCAAAGACGACGTCGCCTGTATCCAGATCCGTAACAGTAACCCGGTTTGCCAGTTCATCGCTTAAAACCTCATAGCGTCCGTCCTCGGTGCGGATCCGGGCCCCTATGGTAAACTCCAGAACAGGAAACAGATAAGGGTCTTCCTTTTCATCTTCCCACAGGAATATGCCCTTCGACTGAATCCGTTCATCATCCCAGTCAAGCAATGCCTCCAGCGGCTCGCCCGCCTCCGCTGCGGCTCTGACCTGTTCCGCCTGCGCCTGCCGTTTCTCGTTCCAGGCATCCCCCGCTTCCTTGGGGTCATACTGGATCTTATCCCCATGCGGATCTCCCAGCGGGCGGAAGACGACTACCTCGTCCGGATGGGACCTCCGAACGATGGCGACCGCCGCACCCGGAAGAGGATCATCCGCCTCCCGGAAGTTTTCTTCCTCAGCAAAGATCGATGGTGTAGAAGCCAGGATCCGTATCTCTCCCATGGAAAGAAGATACCCATAGGCACTGATACTGAAGAGATACTCCTCCTCGGCATCGATCTTGTTGGTCGGCCTGTTTCCGCTCTCCGTGATCATATCAAAGAGCAGCTGCTCCGGATCCCTCCAGTACAGTGCCTCGATATCCTGTCCTTCATTGTGGCTGCCCCTGTAGCTGCCGGTTTTCGTATGGTATATGTAAAGCATATTATTGACCGCGAGGAGTGTATAGGTCTTTCCGGGGAGGAAGCAGTACCGGTTCTCCACCTGTGTATCCTCGTCCCAGAAGCTCCGCAGGAGCTGCGTCTGGCCCCCAGAGTGCCCCGCGTCTCCAGTACCGTCCTGATGACTGGAATTGACGGTGTGATCATAGGAATCATACCAGTAGACCACCAGGTCGCCTTCGTCATTCAGCACCATGCCGAAGATCTCATTGGAATAGGAAGCCGAGCCATAGGCATCGTCCGTTCCCAGAAGGGATACCTCGTCTGTCTCAAGATCCCATCGATAATACAGCACGAGCCCTCCCCTGTTCCAGTCTACGAGAACACTGCTTTCCTGATCGGCATCCTTACTCAGCACGTATTGAACGGCAAAAGCATAGCTCTTTCCATCCGCGGAGAAAACACCGAGTTTCGGATTATCCACCGCGTACTCTGTCAGCACGCGGGTTTTTTCGCGGAACTGTTCATTCGGCGGTTCGACCTCCAGGCTCTGCAGGGTCTTCCCGTCTGCCAGGTCGATCAAACGCAGTTCCGGCAGACCATCCTCCGTAAAGCTCATGATCATCATCTTTGTGCCGTCAGGGCTCATGGTCCGGACAGAGGTGTCCGTTCCCGTGACCGTCCAGAGTTCTTCTCCCGTTTCGACGGACAGAGCCTGTACTTTACCGGGGAGGGTCACGATCACCGCCCGGTTTTTTTCATCGATCTGAAGATTGCAGCCTTCGGTATCCGCATGCTCAAGGATTCTTTCTCTATAGGATCCGTTGTCGATCCCCGGTGTCTGATACTCCCACAGAAGCTCTCCTTTTTCCGCTTCATACAGGGAGACAACAGACGTTTCATCCATCGTCGCAAGGAGCGTACCGTCCGTGCTCATCACACAGGTGACGACCGACTGATCCTGCGTAATGAGCAGCGCCGGCTCAAAGTCATCGTTTCCTCCCCGATACGCACCCAATGCTTTCAGCATGAGCCGTTCCGCTTCGGGATAGTAGGGCCTGTCCCCACCGGTGGTATCCAGCGCTTCCAGAGCACTCTCCACAGCTCCTCTGCGGTCACCCTTTTCCAGCAGGAGATTTCCCTGATTGGTCAGGATGACGTTTTCCCTCTCCTTAAGTTCCTCCACCTGCGCGAGGATCTGATCGTTCTTTTCACGGATCTCAGCGTTCTGCTGACTGATCGCCTGGCTGTCCGCCTCGATCTGCCGGCTCTGCTCGCTGATCTGACGGTTCTGCTCACGGATCTGCCGGTTCTGCACGACCACAACGCCCAGGAAGACCAGCGCCGCAGCCAGACCCACGCCAAGAATGGTCGCGAGGCGCCTCGTACGGTACCTTCGCTCTCTCTGCCACAGTCCGTCAAAGGGGCAGCCCAGGATCGCCGCGAAGATCCTCGTGATCTCCCTGGAAAAGCGTCCGCCCTTTAGATGCGTTCCTCCCTCCGTCAGATTGGCGGCCAGAGGTTCCACCTCTTCGACCTCCCCCTGCTCGTTGATCTTTTGCAGAAGCGGCTTCGGAAAAGAAGCCTCGGGTCTTCCTTCCACGAGGACCGCGAGCACATGATCGCGGTCGTGATGCTCCATGAAATAGGTGATCTCCCGCTCCACCCAGACGGATTCCGGCGTGTTCGTGGTGCAGACGACGATCAGGAAAGCACTGTTGTCCAGCGCCTCCCTGATATTGTCGGAAAGATTGCTCGATGCGGGGAGTTCTTCCTCGTCGCGGAAAGCAAGCCCGAGCTTATCGCTCCCATAGGCTTTCCGGTATTCCTCCGGGATCCTGAAATGCTCGATCCTGGTATGGATCCTGCGCGCGATCTCCCTGTCCGGGGACACATGGCGGTAACTGATGAACGCCACATATCTGCGCTTCTGCTCTTCCGTCCGTTCTTCCATCCACATCCTCTTTTGCCCGCCAGAGACCGGATCGCGCTGTGCGCGACCCGGTCCCCGGATTCCGGTTCTGATTTTTCTACAGGTGCCGCTTACGCTGCATGCGCCTGCGGATCTGCTTCAGCGGACGCCGTAGATGTGTCCGTCTCCGATCACCGCTTCTGTCTGGCCCAGACCTTCGGTCTCCAGGAAGATCCTGTACTGATGTCCTGCTCTGACGGAGAATTCCAGGCCGCCCTCAATATTGTCGCAGTTGGCGTAGTAGCCGCCCGCATAGCTCATACCGCCGCCGGTCACATCATAGAAGCTCATGATAAAGTGCTTGTTCGCGTCGGTGTAGATATTCCCGTTCCGAAGATCTTCTACATTGCCCCTCGTGACGATCCAGATCTTGTCCGATGCCGCCGTGAACGCTGCCGTAGAAGAATTGCTGCAGAGATGCAGTTCAAAGGCTCCCGTGTCTCCGCTCACGCTGACCGGCAGATTGTCCTCATCCGGTACCACACAGATCTGCTCATAAGCTTCCTGCTGTCTCCTGGACTCTTCCTCAGCCGCTCTTGCCTGTGCCTCGGCCGCACGCCTTGCTTCTTCCTCGGCTCTGGCCTGCTCCTGAGCACGGGCCTGTGCCTCCGCCTGCGCTCTCGCTTCTTCTTCGGCACGTCTTGCTTCGGCTTCTGCCCTTGCCTGCGCCTCAGCGGCTGCGGGATCGCCTACCGTAAAGTCTTTTTTGTACCCATCGGTTCCTTTGCCGTCTGTCGCGACGATCTCCATCGTGTAATAGCCGGTGTCCAGATAGTTGAAGTACAGCTGCTGGTTGGCGTTGAGGTACTTGATGTTGCAGCTCGTCGTATTCGGCCAGTCATGTGTTTCCTGGACCACGTTGCCGTATGCGTCGTAGATCCGTCCGATCACTTCGGTGATATTATAATTGGAACTGATGGTCCCGCGCAAGCCGTAAAGTTGTCCTACGTTTAACTGCGAAGGTGCACTGGTCACCGAAACACTGATCGTGGAGGGCACATCCGCGGGAGCAGGATCGCCTACGGTAAAGTCCTGACGGAAGCTTCTGGTCTCCCTGCCGTCCGTCGCGACGATCTCCAGTGTGTAGTAACCGGCATCCAGGTAGTTGAAGTACAGCTTCTGATTGGCGTTCAGGTATCGGATATTGACGCTTGTCTTATTCGGATAATCGTGTGTCTCCTGCACTGCGCTGCCGGATGCGTTGTAGATCCTGCCGATCACCTCGGTGATATTGTAGTTGGAACTGATGCTGCCCCGGAGGCCGTACAGTTCACCGACCGCGATCTTCGACGGAGCACTCGTCACCGCAAGGGACAGGGTGGATGGTGTATTCGCCGCCGGCTGCGAGCTGCCGCTCAGATCCGGGCGCATGACATAGCCGCCGCTCTCTCTGGCAAGCCGCACCAGATTGCCGTTGTCCTTGAGCTTGGACCGGCTCGCGTGGTAGCCCATGGTTCCCCAGTTGATCCAGTTGGCGCCGTAGTCGGAGGAACGTACATTACTCTCCACGACTGTGACCTGCGAACCGTCGACCCGCCAGACAAGCCCTACATGCTCACTCTGCCAGGTGCCGTCCCAGTCCGTATAGCCCTCGTTGCGGATGATGTCGCCCGGACGCAGGGTAAAACCGTTCAGTGCATTACCCTTATAGCAGGTATAGCCGTTGCCCGTGGAGCCCATCTTGGGGATACTGCCGGTCAGGACATAGCCCATGTAGACGGCAAAGCCCCAGCACTGCGTACCCGAAAACTTGTTGCTGTTCACACCGCTGACTTTTTTGGTCCCGTAATCCGACAGGCCCAGTGCGCTCTCTCTGTCCGCCATCGAGAATCCCATTCCGGGATCGCTGTAGCCGGCGTTCACCGCGTTGATCAGGTCCTGCTTGCTCTTTACGGAGCCGGTGCTGCCCCAGTGCTTGCCCTTGTAGATCGATTCCATCTCGTCGAGCCGCTGGGTGACCTCCTCGGTGCTGCGGACCGGTGTGATGGAATATGCGTGGGCTGTAAGTGCCGTCAGGGACGGCGCGGCAGTCATCCCCAGCATCGCCGCTGAGATCACTGCCATGGCAGATGCTGTCATCCGCCTGATCTTAGTCATGATCCTCATCTTTTACCTCCTCTGTAACTGTCCGGCGTCGGCCGGTCTTTCCATCGGTTCCGACTATGTATACCCGACACGGATTGTTTTGTTACAGATCAGGTAAAAAATCTTTCTGCTTATTTATTCCTCGAGATTCCCGCTCTTTTCCAGGATCCTCTGCCAGATCCGGTCACCGGGATCCTGCCGGCCGCCTGTCACGGAAAGCAGTTCCTCCCGGGAGAGGTCCTCTTCACCCGGGATCGCATAGGCATCGATCATCCCCGAAAGCGCATCACTGCCGGACATTGCTTCTTCCGACCGTCCTGCACGGAGCAGTTCTTCTTCCATCCGGTTTCCCATAGCTCCCTCCTTAACTTATGACTCACGGATCGTCAGTATGTGCTGAAACCCTGTCGAGCGAAAGACGTTCATGACCTCCTCCCCGACATGCGTGAGCACAAGCTCGCCGTCCCCCATCTCATCCGCCTTCTGCTGCGCCGCGAGAAGTCCCCTCAGAGCGGAACTGCAGATAAAACCGACCGCTTCCATATCCACCAGCACATGGTGGTTCTTTTCCAGTCCCATGAGCAGCTTCTGTTCAAAGAGTTTGGCATCCGACGTCTTCAGATCCCCCTGTACGATCAGCCTGAGCTGCCTGTCCCTGAGTTCCTCTCGGTAATTCATCACTGTTCCCCCTCTTTATGATATCTGATCAGTGTGAGCCTGTTTCGGCCGTCCGCCTGCTCATACCTGATCTCGTCGGTTCTCTCTCTCATCATGGCGATCCCGAAACCGCCGGGCTTCTCCCCTCTGGCCTGTCTGATCGGTTCCCGCGGCGTATATGCCGTCGGATCGAACGGGATCCCCCGATCCGTAAACGTCAGTCTCACACCGTTTTCCCCGGCGTCCTCCAGCCGTATCACGCATTCTCCGTCCCGCTCCGGATAGGCATAGGAAGCGATATTCGCAAACGCCTCTTCCGCCGCCACCAGAAAGGAGACCGCTTCGGCCGGCGTAAATCCATACCGGGAGAGTTCCTCCTCCAGTTCTCTCCGCGCTTCGTTCCACGCCGCGAGCTTTGCCGGTATCCTGGTCTCGTACATGCTCCTATCCTCCGTCTGTCATATACACCTGTCCGGCAAAAATCGTTACAGAACTTCTTCCGGTTTTCCCTGTTTTATGATCCGGCCTTTGTCGAGTACCAGGATCCGGTCGCAGTCAGCCAGCATATCCGGCCGATGTGCGACGACGACACGTGTCGCCGAAAGCCCCTTTATTGTATCACAGATCCTGCGCTGCGTAATGTCATCCAGCGCACTCGTCGGCTCGTCGAGAAGCAGGATCTTCGGATGCGCGGACAGAGCTCTCGCGAGTATGAGACGCTGCTTTTCCCCGCCAGAGAGTGCGGGGCTCTCCCCGTCAAGCATGGTCATCAGACCCATCGGCATCGCCTCGACCGTCTCCTTCATCCCGACGCTCTCCAGCAGCTCCCACATTCTCTTTTCCGAAAGCTCCGGATCTCTCACCGCCAGGTTATCCGCGATGGAACCGCTGATCAGATGATCATCCTGGAGCACGACGCCCATTTCCCTGCGCAGCACGCGCTTATCCAGCGCCTCCAGATCTCTGTGGTCATAGTAGATCCGCCCCCGCTCCGGGGTCAGGAATCCGAGCAGAAGCCCCAGCAGGGTGGACTTGCCTGAGCCGCAGCTTCCGGCGATCCCGATATACTCGCCCGGGGCGATATGAACGGAAATGTCGTTCAGGACGGGCGTCTCCTCTCCCGGCCGGGTAAAGGTCAGATGATCGATATCGATCCGTCCCGTCACCTCCTCAGGGACGGCTCCGGCAGCCGCGTCCTCTCCTGGAACGGACAGGAGCCTGCAGAGAGGAGCAGCGGCTGCCTCCTGCATACGGCTTTTGTGGACAAGGACCGCCGCGGCGCTGATACCCGCGGAAAACAGAACGCCGCCCGCAAGAAACAGCATAGCCTGCCGCTGTGCCGGAGGTCCGAAGGCGGTGCCGGACAGCAGCAGGACGGCGGGTGGCGATACGAACCACAGCGCAGAAAGGATCAGCTTTCGGAAATGCGACAGGTGCTCTGCCCTGTCCCTCTGCAGACTGAAGTCCAGAAGGCCGCGGATATAGCGGTACAGCACACCCGCCGAGGCACCGGCGGTCCTGATCTTGGAGACACCGCGCAGATCCTGATAAAGCTCGGAATCCAGACCGCTCCTGAGTTTTGCGCATGCTGAGCGGGCACGGACACCGCCGCCGCTCGCGGAAAGAAACAGCAGAAAGAGCACGCCCTCGACGGACAGGACCACCGCTGCCGCTGTGCTCCCGGCAGAAATCATCCCCACACAGCCGCACAGCAAAAGCGGAGCGGCCAGAAAACCTCCGAGGATCCGTCCGGACTGCTCACGCGCCGTACGGCAGCCGGCACCGGCCGTGAACTCAGCCAGGCAGGCACTGTCCGTATCCGCAAGGAGCGCCTGCGGCAGAGAAAAAGCCCGGTGATACAGCGCCGCCTGCAGCCTGTACCCGATCCGCTCCTCAGCTCCGGCAAAGGCCGCACGCGCGGTGAGCCATGCCGCGGCAGCCGCGGTACCGGCAACTGCGCAGTCCGCCAGGAGAGGCGTTCCGTGATACCCGTGTAAAAGAAGCAGCAGACACACCAGGAAAGCCGCGGTAAGGGCCGAAGCGGCTCCGGCCAGCAGCCATTCGGACGGCCGGATCCTGCTGCGGATATACCTGCCGAGAATGCCGGGATCGCCGGCTGTGTCCGGAAGCGGCGGAATGATCCTGTACACCTCCCGGATCCTGTCCGCGGCATCCTGTCCCGAACAGAGCGTACTGCCGGAGTCAGGATCCAGCAGCCGCCACTCGCCGCCCCCCGTCTTCCTGACGAGCACGACCCGGTGATCCTGCACTGTCTCCGCAAGAAAAGTCTCTCCCCTGTCCCGGGTCCGTATCTGAGTCAGAGGGATCCTGCGCCAGACAATGCCGCATCTGTCCAGTACCTGCGGGATCGGGGGATTTCCGCTCTGTCCGGCGCCCGTTTTTTCCGGAGAAGGCGGCTGCATCCCCTGCTCCTCGCAGAGTCTGAAAAGCGCCAGATACAGAGGGTTTCTGCTCCTCCCCCTCTGCTCCGCCGCATTTTTATGCAGGCGCCGGTCGATCCTGCGCTGCCCCTCTTCCTCATAGAATATGCGGTCCCTGTCCGCACGGTAAATATACGCGTCATCCCTGACCTGATGCATGCGGTACAGCTCCGCCACCGCCTCCTCAAAACCGAGGCGTTCCGCGTGCGGAATGCCGCCGGCGAGAGCAAACTCCGCGCGTACCCTGGCCGGGTCGAGATCGGAACGGATCTCGAGCTCGACCGCCTCTTCGCGTGCGGTGATCAGGAAACGGTAAAGCGTTCCTTCCTCATCCGTGTAGAACAGATCCGGGATCACTGTCCCAACAGTACATTCCGCGAGAAACAGCCGCCTTCCCAGCGCGGTGTCTTCGGTCTCCCCGGCAAACGGAGCAACATAGACGAGCACCGTCCCACGGGCCACCACAAGGCTCCCCTCCCCAGGACGGGTGATCCTGATATCCGCTCCCTGCAGCAGTTCACGCATGAGAACCTCCCTGCTCAAAGCCCATCAGTTCCCGGTAGATCCCGCAGTCTTTCACCAGTTCCTCATGTCTTCCGCGCGCGGCCACTCTGCCGTTCTGCAGCACCAGGATCTCATCGCAGCTGCGGACCGCCTCCGGCCGGTGGGATACCATGACACAGGTGCACCCCCTTCTTCTGACGGCACGGAGTACCTCTTTTTCCGTGGCTGCGTCCATACGGCTCGTCGCCTCATCCAGGAACAGGATGGAGGGATTTCCGGCCAGTGCTCTGGCGATCTCAAGGCACTGTCTTTCCCCGCCGGAGAAATTGCTTCCGTTTTCGGAGAGAACATGATCGTAGCCGCTTTTCTTCTCCAGGATAACGTCGTGGATCTGCGCATCCCGGGCGGCCCGCAGGACATCCTCCTCCATAATGTTCTGGTTCCATAGTGTCAGATTGTCGCGGATCGTACCGCCGAACAGGACCACCTCCTGCTGTACCGTTGCCATGCTGGCGTGGAGGATATTGTCCAGGATCTCGCGGCGCTCCCTCCCGTCAAACAGCAGCGTCCCCTCCCAGGGATCCATAGCACCCGAAAGGATCTTGAGGAGTGTGGATTTGCCGGAGCCGGAGGCACCGATGATGGCGATCCTCTTGCCGGACTCCGCTTCCAGACTGATCCCGGAGACGATGAGTCCCTGCAGTCTGCCGTATCCGCCCGTGATATCACGGGCACAAAGCGCCCCGGAAAGTTTGCCGTGAAATGCCTCTGCCTCGGCCCTGTCCGTTGTTTCCTCGGAAATCACCCCGGTATCCTCGACCCTGCTGAACTGCGCCGACGCTCTTCTGAGGGATGTCAGAAAAGAGGGAAGCCTCGCTGCGGACAGCGCCGCGGCAGCATACAGCACAGGGAGTACCACAAGGGTTCCAGCCGTGATCCCCGACCCGCCGGGAAGCGTACTTCCGACAGCTGCGCAGACGATCACGCAGGCAGCCAGAAGCAGGACTCCCGCCAGACGCGCCAGTTCCTCCCGGCGCTTCATCTCTGCCCGCAGATCCCCGCATTTTTCTTCCGCCGCTGTCAGTTCCGCAGTCGCTTCCTGCTCGAGTCCCGCGGTCTTTATGGTACCGGTGACGGAAAAGGCATTCACCGCGGCACCGGCCAGCTGGCCTCCCTCCACGGTCCATTTTTCCGCACTGTCCCTGCACTTTCTGAGGAGCAGGGCAAGTATGAAAAGAAAGATCACCAGGAACAGGAGGACAAGGAGCGTGATCGGCAGGCTCAGAGCAAACGCGGCAGCAAGACAGGAAAGCGATAAAAGGACGGTCCCGGGAAGCAGGAGCAGCTCCCCGCAGAAAAAGCGGTTTACCTGCAGCACACTGTCCGTACGCAGGAAAAGATCTCCGAGAAACCTCTGCTCATAAAAGAGATCCGGCAGATGCAGAAAGCGCCGGACCAGATCGCGGACCCCCAGCACATCAGCCTCTGTCCGAAGCTTCTCCGTAAAAACGCCCCGGAGATATCCAAGCATAAGAAGCGCCGCGGGCAGGATCAGAAGCATCAGATGCACGCGGCCGGATATGGTGCCCGTGCGCATCTGATCGATGCCTGTTCTCACAGCGAGCAGAAACAGCAGAAAGAATTCGACGGAGAGAAGATGCGCAAAGACCGTCGCGGCAGCCGCGGCCGGCTGCTCTTTGATCCGGGTCAGAAATGCCTGCAGCAGAGAATCCCTTCCCGGTATCTGTGTAAAGCGCTCTGTCTTTTCAAACAGCAGCACGACACCGGAGTAGTCCCTGTTAAACCGATCCATCGGGATCCTCAGCCTGCCGCGCTGCGGATCATTGATGCAGGCCTCACGGCCCGAAAACCCCTCCAGCACGACAAAGTGGTTCTGCTGCCAGTGCAGGATGCAGGGCATCTGTACATGTGAAAGCTGTGACGCGCCGAGACGCCTTCCCCTTCCCTTAAGGCCGTACTTTTCCGCCCCCTCGAGGATATGGCAGGCGTTGCAGCCGTCCCGCGTTATTCCCGTATCGATGCGCAGCTGCTCCAGCGGTACATGACAGCCGTGATACGCCAGGATCATCCCCAGAGCCGCGGCGCCGCATTCGGCGATCTGCGCCTGGTATACCGTGCGGGTCCGCGCGATCAAAGCGTGATCCCCTTGCCCGAAAGATACCGCTGCATCTTATCCAGCGCGCGGGATGCGATCACCCGTACATTGCCCTCGCTGATCCCCAGAAACGACGCGATGGCGGAATTTTTGACATCACGGAAATACTTGTTGATGATGACCGTCTTTTCCCGGTCATCGAGGACATGCAGCGCATCCGCAAGGATCTGACGCATCTCCGTAAGCGCCTGCGCGGATTCCATCTGTGAAGAAGCCAGCATTTCCTCGGGGAACTGTTCGTCATCAATGGAAACACGGGGCTTGCTGTCCCTGTAGTAGTTCTTGAGAAGATTGCCGGCGATGATGTAGAGCCAGGCACGGATCGGACAGCGCGTCTCATCATAGCTGTCCCTGGACTTCCAGGCCAGCGTAAAAGCAGTCGCCGTCAGGTCCTCGGCATCCTCCTGGCTGTTCACATGCTTTCTGATATAGAGGTAGATCGGTCTGTAATTCTCCCGGTATACCGTCTCAAATTCCGATCTTGAAAACATGGAATGATTATACAACAATTCCGTTTTCTGATACAATCACTAATGGAACACCGAAAGCACCGCCGGAAAGGAATTCTGCCGATGAACTGTTATGTATTGTCCTGTCTGTCCGAAAGATCGCTTTGTCTGGCAGAATCCGTGCAGGACAGGACGCATTCCGAGATCCATTTCGCCGGCGTTGATACCCATGCCGTCACGGGCTCGGATCTGACCGGCCGTGCCGAAACGGACGGTTTCCTGCTTCACCGCGAGGACATCCACACACTGCTTGACACGCTTAGGTTAAACAAAACGCCCAAGATCATCCTCATGATCTCCGATGACGAGCATAAGAATCTCACCGACGCGGTGCGTGCGGCTGAGCACTTTGACAGCTGCGGCGACGTGCAGATCTATACCTACACCTCCGCCCCGGAGAGCGAGGCGCTCATCGACAACCTGAATATCCGGAACTACCGGCATCATCTGCATCCGCCGAAGATCCGCAGGGTTCTGCCCGAGCGTGACGCGATCTACCGGGATCTCGCGGCCCATTCTCCCTTTGAAAACGCAAAAACGCTCTACAAAGAGCGCTGGATCGATCTTGTGATTATCGGGCTGGGGGATTTCGGCCGGATGTATCTTTCTACAATGCTCTGGTTCTGTCAGATGGAACGGTACTATCTCAGGATCAACATCTTTGACCGTTCGCCCGACGCGGAGGAACGCTTTTACGCACGATGCCCCGGGATCGCCGAACGCGGCAGCAATCCCCGCATGGGTGAGGATTATTACGACCTGCACTTTCATCCTGGGCTGGATCCGGACCACGCTTCCTTTTTCCATAAGCTCGCAGAGCTCCCGGAAGCATCTCTGGTCTTCATCGATCTGGGATCGGACAGTGCGGACATCTCCGCCGCCCTGTCCCTCCGGTCGTTTTATTCCGGACAGCAGCTGGACCGCGGCATCTTCGTCTCCCATGACCGGGACACTGTTCCTGTCCCGCGCATCCAGACCGTCGTCAGAAACGATGAGCAGGCACAGCTCGTCGACTATGATACGCTCTCCAACTTCCGCGGACAGTACTACAGGATCGAGACCATCGGGAAAAACCGGGATATGTATGACATGGAGCGTCTGCTGCACGATCCGCTCGAAGAAGAGGCACGGCGCCTCCACTGCCAGGTGGGGGAAGAAAAGACCTTTGAGATGTATGAATACTTCCGCCGCTCCTCGATGGCCACGGCGCTGCACCTGCCCTATCGCAGGAAGCTGACGTCCAGTGAGGCGGAAGCCGCCGTAACCGAGCACCGGCGCTGGTGCGCGTACATGCGCAGTGTTGAGGGCTACCGGTATGGGACGAGCCGTGACGATCTGGCGAAACGCCATCCGTCCCTGACCTCCTATGCCAATCTGAGTACGCCGGAACAGGAAAAAGACAGCCGGCTCAATCCGGCGTCTGAGCCGGAAGATCACCAAGAAATCTAAGCATCAGCAGCGTGATATCGTCGTCACGGATACCGTGGTCGGCGAATGCGCCGATCCTCCTCTCCAGATAGGATACCGTCTCCCTGGCATCCTGCTCCCGTACCGGGAAATCCGCCAGGCTTTCTCTGATGCGCTGCGCGCCGAACCGCTGTCCTTCCTCGTTTTCGGAATCCGTAAGTCCGTCGGTGAACAGAACCAGCGCGTCGCCGGCCTCCATCGCAAGTGTTCCGGAGGTATAGGTGTTTTTTTCCGGATGGTTCCTGTCATACCAGGACGCCACCGGAAATCCCGTGCGCTCTCCGGCCGCGATGATCTCACCCTTTTTCCGCACAAGAAGCGGCAGCTCATGTCCCGCGTTCACATACGTGACAATGCCGCTCGTTTTCTCCAGCACTCCCGCCCATAGCGTTGCGAACATCCTGCTTTTGCCCCGCTGTGTCTGATAGAGTCTGGCAGAAACCTCCGTGCAGACCTGTGCCGGATCAGTCCCTGTCTGCATTGACATGGCGATCGCCGTCTTTACGATCGCGCAGAACAGCGCGGCGGATACTCCTTTTCCGGAGACGTCGCCGATACAGAAGAAAAGATGCTCCTCATCCAGGGGAAAATAGTCGTAGAAATCACCGCCGATCTCCCAGGCGGTATCCATATCCGCGTAAAGATCCGCGTGATGGCTCTCACGGAAACCGTCGGCATCACCGGGCAAAAGACTCCGCTGGATCTCCTCCGCCATGTGATGCTCGGAACGCATCTGCTGCATGTCGCTGTAAAAGGCGTCTCTCTCCGAGGCCGCCTGTTCCAGCTCGCGGATCCGTGATTCATAACGCTGCTTCAGCAGCTCTAAAGACTCGTAGACCGGGTATAACGCCGGATCCTCCGGCTCCGGGATCGGACGATCCGCATCGATCGCATCCCGGATGGCGCGCAGTTCATCGTCTTTCATCATCGGTTCCGGGAAGCGGTCCGCCCTTGCGATAGTTGCTGACCACCTTGCGGACGGCATGGATCACGTCATCCACATCCTGATCCGTCATCTTCGGATACAGCGGAATGCTCATGATCCCCGCATAGATCTCCTCGGCGACGGGGCAGAGTCCCTTTTCGTATCCCAGATGCTGATAGTACGGGAACCAGTACACCGGGACATAATGGATCTGGGGCTGGATATTCTCCGCTGCCATGGCGTCAAAGAACTGTCTGCGCGTACAGGTCAGTCCGGAAAGATCCAGGCGGATGATGTAGAGATGTCTGCAGGTATCGGATTCCGGGATCTCCTTCTGTACGATGATCCCGTCCAGATCAGAGAATGCCCGGTCATATTTCCGGACGATCTCCTGACGGCGCTCCTTAAAGGAAGAAAGCCGCTTTAACTGGCTGCACAGAAGAGCCGCCTGAAAATCCGTCATGCGGTAGTTGTATCCGAGACTTAGCTGCTCATAGTACCAGGGGCCCTCATGCTCCGGCTCCTCCATCAGCTGCGGATCCTTGGTGATCCCGTGTGTGTGGGCCAGAACCAGCTTCCTGTACAGTTCGTCGTCATCCGTAGTGATGGCGCCGCCCTCACCGGAGGTGACTGTCTTGACCGGATGGAAGGAAAAGGTGGTCATATCCGCCAGAGAACCGATCGGCCTCCCGTTATATGTCGTTCCGATGGCGTGGGCGGCATCCTCGACAAAGATCAGATGATGGCGGTCACAGATCTCCCGGATCTCTTTGTGCTTCACGGCCTGTCCCGTGAAATCCACAGCGACGACCGCCTTTGTGTGCACGGTGATCTTACGCTCAATATCCTCCGGGTCGATGTTGTAGGTATCCCTGTCTACATCCGCGAAGACCGGACGAGCACCGCAGTACAGAGCGCAGTTGGCGCTCGCGGCGAAAGTGAGCGGCGTTGTGATCACCTCATCCCCGGGTCCCACACCGGCGGCGATCATCGCGCAGTGCAATGCCGCCGTGCCGTTGGAGACCACCACGGCATGCTTTGCGCCCGTCACGGATTCGATCGTGCGTTCCGCCTCATCTACCTTGGCGCCGCAGGTGATGAAATCTCCGCGAAGAACCTGCGCGACCTCCGCGATGTCCTCCTCAATCACCCACTGTCTGCCATATTCCAGTTTTCCGCTCCGAACGGGAAATCCGCCGTTGATCGCAAGTTTTTCCATCTTCTCTCTCCTGTTCTCAGGTAGTCTTCAAATGATCCGCCTCCGGCGGAAGTACACGTTTCAGATCCTGCACAAGCTTCTCCCTGTCGCCCCCAGTCACACGATCCGGCAGAAGGTACGCGTGGATCTCATCGGGCATCAGCACAATGAGGCCTGCGCGGGACATTGCTCCGTGAAAATCCTTCCACAGGATCTTCTGCCTGTGCACTCTGACCCGGATCCCGAAGCCGCCGTCTTCAATCGTCAGCGTCGTATCCTCGCGGATCGCCGCGGCCTGCCTCCTCGACCGCAGATACACGGCAAGGGGCTGCAGCGCCGGGAACAGCAGAAACGCAAGCGCCATCAGCCCCTGCAGGATCGGATGTGCTCCCCGCCATCTGGCAATGATCAGCACCAGAGCCGCCAGCGTGAAAACGATGTTCACCACAGCCGTCCACTGGTGGTAGATATTGCTCATATAAAACCGCCAATAATCCCCCGGCGTGTTGCGATAGGTATATTCGTAGCGCATGTCGCTCTTATTCTATCACCCAGGGCTTTGTCAGGCAAGAAAAAACCTCCCGCTCCGCGCAGGCGGAACGGGAGGCCGTATGTCACTAATGAACGGAAGCCGTCTTACCTGCCCCCGGTGTAGCCGAATGCCCACGGGATGCAGAGACTGATCTCCGGAACAAAGGTGATCAGCAGGAGCGCGACGATCATGCACAGATAGAACGGGAGCGTCGCTTTGACGACCTTTTCCATCTTGACCTTGCCCACAGCAGAGCCGATAAAGAGCACGGCGCCGACCGGCGGTGTGAGCAGACCGATGCCGCAGTTCAGGACCATCATGATACCAAACTGGATCGGATCGATGCCGATGGACTGTGCCAGCGGAAGCAGGATCGGCGTCGCGATCAGGATGATCGGCGCCATATCCATGATCATACCCAGGATCAGCAGGATCAGATTGAGCAGCAGCGCGATGACATAAGGATTGTCGGACACCTGGCGCACCGCGTTGGCCGCGAGATCCGGGACATGCAGGGTCGTAAGGCAGTATCCGAAAATACTGGAGGTCGAGATCAGGATCAGGACGATCGCCAGCGTGTCGACGCACTGCTCCAGCGCCTTCCAGACACCCTTCCAGTTCAGTCCCCGATAGATGAACACGCTCACGAGCAGCGAATAGATGACCGCGATCGCGGCGGATTCCGTCGCCGTAAACCACCCGCCGACAACGCCGACGACCACGATGATGACCGCCGCCAGTGCCCAGAAGGATGAGACCAGCTGCTTCAGGAAATTGAGCAGATGGAATTTCTCTCCCTTGGGATACCTGCGCTTTTTGGAGATGATATAGGAACCGACCATCAGCGATACCGCCAGCAGCGCTCCCGGCAGATACCCCGCAAGGAAAAGAGAACCGACGGAAAGGCCGCCAGCGCTCATCGCATAGATGACCATGTTATGGCTGGGCGGGACCAACAGCCCCTCACAGGACGACGTGATCGTCACCGCTGTAGAAAAATCATCATCGTATCCCTGCTCCACCATCATCGGGATCAGGATGCTTCCCAGAGAAGCCGTATCCGCTGCCGCGGAGCCGGAGATCCCGCCGAAGAAATAGGAGGCAACGATATTGACCATGGCCATGCCGCCGGTCATCCAGCCCACCAGTGAATTCGCCAGCGCGATCAGTTTATCCGAGATCCCGCCCTGCCCCATGAGAACACCCATGGTGATAAAGAACGGAACCGCCATCAGGGAAAAAGAGTTGATGCCCTTGATCATCTGCTGTGAGATCGTCATGAACGGAAGTCCTTGATACCAGAGGCAGAGGATCGAGGAAAGCGCGACCGCATAAGCGATCGGAAACCGCAGCAGGATCATTACCAGAAAGCTTACCAGAAGAACGGCGATCGCCGCACCATTTACCGTCATTTCGCCGCCTCCTTTCCCTGTTCATCCTTGATGAAGATCCCCCGGATATGCCCGTAAAGAGCCTCGATCTCAAACAGGAACATCGCTACACCCGCCAGCGGGATCGGAAAATATAACCAGAATTTGGAAAGCCACGGAATACTCACATAAGTACCCATGGAGCCAAGGGTGCTGGCAAACTGCCAGCCGGTCACCATCATGATGACCGCAAGGCACAGAACGGCGATATCCGCGAGGATATCCAGCGCCCTGAGAGCCGCTTCCGGCAGATACCGGTCAAACGCCGTCATCCGGATATGGGACTTTTTACGGATGGCCAGCGCCGCGGAGAGCACCGCCATGTAACACATAAACGTCAGAACAACGTCCTGCGTCCAGGCAGGCGCCGGGATAAAGGAAATATATCTGCCGAGAACAGCAAACGATGTGATGAGAATATCGCCGACCAGAAGCAGCTTACAGATAAACAGCACGATCTTATATGCCGCATCGTAAACCGGCCGGAGCTTATCCACTGTCTCAAAGAATTTCATGGCGGTTCCCTCGTCAAAATACAAGAAGGCTGCCGCATCTTTCGATACGGCAGCCTTTCGTTACGGATTACTGAAGATCAAGGATCTTCTGGTAGAGCTCTTCCTGTCCCTTGGTGTTGTCCGCGATCACCTGCTTGGTAGCAGCCTGCCACTCGGACTTGTCGGGAACATCAACAACCGTGACGCCGCTCGCCTTCAGGCCTTCGAGAACCTCGTTCTCCTTGGACTCGGAGATCTGGCGGTCATAATCTGCAGCGGCCTTGCCCGCCTCCTGCAGGATCTTCTGCTGCTCGGGAGTGAGCTTGTTCCATGCCGCATCGGCAACGACAACCTGGATAGCGCCAAGCGTGTGGCCGTCGAGGATCATGTTCGGTGCGACCTCGTCAAAGGCATTGGACTTGTAGTTCGCGATCGGCTGCTCCGCGCCGTCACAGACACCCGTCTGCAGTGCGGAATAAAGCTCTGTGAAAGCAACCTCTGTAGCATCGGCGCCAAGACCGTTCACAAGGCCGACCATAACAGGGTCATTGGACACGCGGATCTTCTTGCCCTTGAAATCAGCGATGCCGCTGACCGGATCCTTGGTAAAGAAGTGGCGGAAGCCCTCCTCGCCATAGAACAGACCCACGAGCGGTGTTCCGTTGTCATGGGGCTCATTGAGGAACTCCTGCGCCAGATCGGAATTCGCGAAGTTCCAGAAATGCTCTCTGCTCACAAACGTGTAAGGCAGGGAAAGGAGCTTGGACTTCTCGCCGCCGTAGCTTGTCAGCGCGAAAGCGGAGATACGGGAGATATCAACCGTGCCGGTCTGAGCGAGCATGCCGTCCAGAACCTCATTCTCGGTACCGAGCACGCCGGATGCCTGAATGTCGATGATGATGGTGCCGTTCGAACGGGACTCCACCTCTTCCTTGAACTTGGTGGCCATCTGACCGACGATGGTGTCGAGCGGGTTGACCTCCGCGTAGGTCAGGGTGATCACCTCACCGGAAGCAGCCGGAGCCGCCTCTGTCTTCTCTTCTGTCTGAGCAGCAGGCTGGCTGTTCTGTGCCGCGTCTGTGCCGCTGGTGGCGGTCTGTCCTCCGCCAAGGCCGCATCCGGCCAGCGATGCCATGACCATAGCCGCTGACAACATGATACTGAGTACTCTCTTCTTCATTGTTGACCTCCTTGTGTTATGCATTTAGCAACACTTTGATCCGAAACACCTCGGATACCTGTGTAAACTCAGTTCCGCGAGCCGAAGCAGTACGGAACATCCTTAACTGTGCTCATTATACTTGCATTTTTTGCTCTTGTAAAGCCTGTTACAATGCAATTATTGCTTCGTTTTCGTACTGAAATTGCTCATATCATGTTTTTTCCCTGCGGTACTCCCTCGGAGAGATCCCGTAGACCTTGCGGAAATTCCGCAGAAACACGGAGTAGTCCGAGAATCCGACCATACTGTATACATTCATGACATCCTCGCCCTCTTCGAGCAGCTCGCAGGCGCGCATCAGCCGGCGGCCCGTCAGATAGGCGTGCGCCGTAAGCCCGGTCAGTTCCTTGAACCGCCGGATAAAATGATACTTTGACAGATGTACGGCATCCGCGAGTTCATCGATCATGATCTTTTCCTGCATATGTCCGGAGATATAATTGTCAATCTTCTCCACGAGGGAATTCTCCATGATCGCCGAGTCGGCATGGATATAATTGTGTCTCTTGCACAGTACGTTCAGATAAGTAAAGAACAGCGCCAGATAACTGCGGTCCATGATCGCACGCATGCCCGGATCCACGTCATCGATCAGCTCCGACATCGCGAGCTTGATCAGGAAGCCGCTCAGGATATCTTCATAATTCAGTGGGAAATGGTAGATCACCGCGCTGTCCGCCTGAAAACAGGCGGAGAGATCGGCATCTCTGCCGGAAAGTTCCATCAGTGCTTCCCTTCGGATCCACAGGATGATGCGGCGGGAATTGTCGTGCTTTCTCCCCTGCGGATAATAGCGGTGCAGCGTGTTCCTGTCGATCAGAAGAAAATCCCCCTTTCGCAGCTCATGCATCACATCCCCGACCTGGGAGGCGAACAGGCCCTCCGCGACATAGATCAGTTCAAAGAAATCATGGCAGTGAAAGGTTGTCGCCCCGACCGGCGGGCCGATCTTTTCATATACCTCGTAGGCATCCCCGAGCATGTACTGACGTTCTTCCGCGGCATCCACGACGCGCAGACGGTCGATCCTCTTTCTCATGGCGTCTCCTCTTCTCTGATGAGCACGTTATCCTGTATCATGATACGCACTTCCGGCGGATGTTGCTATTATTATACGCTGACTGCGCAATTTTTGCAGTTTATTGGACAATAAATGAACTTTTTTGCATATTTGGCGGATGTATAATGGTGTCAGAGGCGCGTTTCGCGCGACAATCATGCCCGAAAGGAGTACAGCCATGCAGATGACGCTCAGATGGTACGGTGAAGGATATGATACCGTAACCCTGAAACAGATCCGTCAGATCCCCGGTGTGACCGGCGTGATCTCAACCCTCTACGGCACACAGCCGGGCGAGGTCTGGAAGACGGAGGATATCCTCACACTCAAACAGCAGATCGAAGCAGCCGGCCTTACGCTTGCCGGTATCGAAAGCGTCAACATCCACGACGCGATCAAGATCGGTACGCCGGACCGCGAACAGTATATCGAAAACTACATCACCACGCTGGAGCGTCTGGGACAGGCGGATGTCCACATGATCTGCTACAATTTCATGCCTGTCTTTGACTGGACGCGCTCCGAGCTGGCAAGAAAGCGTCCTGACGGATCCACGGTCCTTGCCTACAACCAGGCGGCGATCGACGCGATCGTCCCGGAAAAGATGTTTGAGACCATCTCCGGCGAGATGAACGGTACCGTCATGCCCGGCTGGGAGCCGGAGCGTATGGCGCACGTCAAAGAACTGTTTGAAGCCTATAAAGATGTAGACGACGAAAAGCTTTTCGCCAATCTGAAATACTTCCTCGAGCGCATCATGCCGGTCTGCGACAAATACGACATCAATATGGCGATCCATCCGGACGATCCCGCGTGGAGCGTCTTCGGTCTGCCCCGCATCATCATCAACAAAAAGAACATCCTGCGCATGATGCAGATGGTGGATAACCCGCACAACGGCGTGACCTTCTGCTCCGGCTCCTACGGCACGAACCTGGAGAACGATCTTCCGGACATGATCCGTTCGCTCAAGGGCCGCATCCACTTCGCCCATGTCCGTAACCTGAAGTTCAACTCGCAGCAGGATTTTGAGGAAGCGGCACACCTCTCCAGCGACGGCAGCTTTGATATGTATGAACTCATGCTGGCGCTCTACGACATCGGCTTTGACGGCCCGATCCGTCCCGACCACGGACGCATGATCTGGGACGAGGTAGCCATGCCCGGCTACGGTCTCTATGACCGCGCTCTCGGCGCAACGTACCTGAACGGTCTGTGGGAAGCGATCGTAAAGTCACACGAGCGCGGCATTACAGCAAGGTAAATCACTTAAGAGGAAGGGAAAACCATGGAACTCACCAGAAAAAGCATCAGCGAAGATCGGGCGGCATTTGAGAGCGCAGGCTACGCACTGCCTGTCTTCGACTATGACTCGGTAAAAAAGAACACCGACGTGCGTCCCGAATGGGTACACTTCGGAGCCGGCAACATCTTCCGCGCATTCCAGGCGAACGTCATGCAGAACCTCATGAACAGCGGCTCTGTTGACACCGGACTCGTTGCTGTCGAGGGATATGATTACGAAATAATAGAAAAAAGTTATCGGCCTCACGATAATCTGAGCATCCTCGCCACGCTGAAGGCGGACGCCACCGTTGACAAGACAGTCATCGGCAGTATCGTCGAGTCCCTGATCCTGGACCGGTCAAACGATGCCGATTTCGCACGGCTCAGGCAGATCTTCGCGAATCCCTCACTGAAAATGGCGAGTTTCACGATCACCGAAAAGGGATATGCCGTAACGGACGGTACCGGCAGGACGCCGGCCGCGATCGAAGCGGATTTTGCCGCAGGGCCTGACGGCGCGGACAGTTATCTTGGCAAGGTCTTTTCTCTGCTGTATGCCAGGTATCAGGCTGGACGTCTTCCCATTGCCATGGTGAGTATGGACAACTGTTCTCACAACGGTGACAAGCTGAAGGCTGCAGCTGAGGCATTTGCGAATGCCTGGTGCGAAAAGGAGCTCGCGGAAAGGGGCTTTCTGGACTATATCCACGATGCCTCCAAGGTATCCTTCCCCTGGAGCATGATCGACAAGATCACGCCCCGCCCGGACGCCCGCGTCGAAGAAATGCTGAACCGTGACAATATCGGCGGTCTCGAACCCATCGTCACCTCCAAAAAGACCTGGGTCGCCCCCTTTGTCAACGCCGAGGAATGCCAGTATCTGGTGATCGAGGATCTGTTCCCCAATGGGAAGCTGCCGCTTGACAGAGAAGGGATCATCTATACCGACCGCGCTACCGTCGATAAAGTAGAAAAGATGAAGGTATGCACCTGTCTGAACCCGCTGCACACCACTCTCGCGGTTTACGGATGCCTGCTCGGCTACACGCTGATCTCGGAGGAGATGAAGAATCCTCTGCTTAAGAAATTTGTAGAAAAGGTGGGATATGTCGAAGGTCTTCCCGTGGTGGTGAACCCCGGGATCCTCGATCCGAAAAAGTTCATCGACGAGGTGGTGAACACCCGGATTCCCAACCCCTTCATGCCCGACACGCCGCAACGCATCGCCTGCGACACCTCGCAGAAGCTTCCGATCCGTTTCGGCGAGACGATCAAAGCCTACGCCGCCTCTGATCAGCTGCATGTACAGGATCTGAAGTTCATCCCTCTGGTCTACGCCGGATGGCTCCGCTATCTGATGGCGGTCGATGATGAAGGAAATGCTTTTGAGCCGAGTCCCGATCCGTTGCTTGCTTCCTCACAGGAATATGTACGCGGCTACGAACTCTCTGACGCGGCGAAAGACCTGAAGCAGCTTGACGGACTGCTCTCCAATGACAAGATCTTTGGTGTCGACCTTAACGCGATCGGTATGGCAGACACAGTAAAAGCGTATTTCACGGAGCTCTCCTGCGGAACCTCCGCAGTGAAGAAAACGCTGGAAAAATATCTGGGATAATCTCCCGCGGAACCGTTACAGATCCTCTACGAAGTCCTCCCTGGCCGGTGTGAAAATATCCAAAAGCACGCCGGCCTCCTTGCATATACAGCCATGGACGACACCGTCCGTCTTAAGCAGGGTATCTCCCGCGCGCACGATATGCTTTTCCCCGTCGATCTCAAACTCAAACGCGCCGCTCACCACATAGGTGATCTGCGTGTGCGGATGGGAATGAAGCGCACCGACCGCCCCCTCTGAAAAGGTGTTTTCCACGGCCATCACATCAGCGGAATAGGCAAGCACTCTGCGCACCACACCGTTTCCCTGATCCTCCGGCTTCACATCCCGGTAATACACCCAGCGATCATTCTTCATCGTCCGACCCTCTATGAAAAGAATCCGTTTATCGCGTCCGCCACATATCCGATCTGCTCGTCGATCATCCCGGGGAACATCGGGATGGAAAGCTCTGTAGCCGAGAACTCCTCTGCGAGCGGCAGCGCCCCTTTGGGAATCCGCAGATCCGCATAGGCTTCCTGCAGATGCATAGGCGTCGGATAGTGCATGATCGTGCCGATCTCACGCTCCGCCAGATACGCTGCCAGTTCATCGCGCTTTCCGTTCAGAACACGAATGCCGTATACATGGTACACCGGCCCGAAATCCGCGTCAGGCGGAAGCGGCTGCGCGACCTCATCGGCGGTGATCAGGCTCCGATATTTCTCGGCGATCTTCACGCGATCCGCGTTCCAGGCATCCAGGTGCGGAAGCTTGACGGACAGAAATGCCGCCTGCATCTCATCCAGCCGGCTGTTGAAGCCCTTGTAGATATGATGGTATTTTACATCCGAACCATAGTTGGCGATGTAGCGCACTTTGTCGGCAAGCGCTTTATCGTTTGTCGTCACGCCGCCGCCGTCGCCGAGAGCCCCCAGATTCTTGCCCGGGTAAAATGAGAACGCGGCCGCTTCGGACAGGCTTCCGATCCTTTTTCCCTTGTAAGTCGCCCCGTGGGCCTGCGCGCAGTCCTCCAGCAGATGCAGATGATGCTTTTCAGCGATCTCACGGATCGGATCCATGTCACAGGGGCGTCCCTGCAGATGTACCACACAGATCGCTTTTGTGCGGGGGGTGATCTTTTCCTCGATCTTTGTGGGATCGATCTCGGCAGTATCAAGGTTCGGCTCCACAAACACGGGCATCGCGCCGACATAACTGGCTGCCAGCGCCGTCGCGATATAGGTGTTGGAAGGAACGATCACCTCGTCCCCCGCGCCGATATCCATAGCGCGCAGGATCAGCTGGATCGCATCCAGGCCGTTACCGACACCGACACAGTACTTTGTGCCGATATACTCCGCGTATGCCTTTTCAAACGCTTCGCACTCCGCTCCCCGGATGTAGTAGTCCGAGTGCACAACGCGCGTCGCTGCCGTATCCAGCTCCCCCCGGATCGGATCATGCATGGGTGCAAAATCAAGAAACGGTACCTTCATATTTTTATTCTCCTTTATTCTTCCCGTCCTGACCGGCGTCCGGCAGAATTACCGGCTCCTGTTCAAAACGGATGCTCACCATGTCGCCGGCAGCCTGGTTCTCCCACTTCTCACGGATACGATCCAGCACTCTGCTGATATCCCGCTCCGTGACCGTGGGAAGGAGCACCAGAAAACTGGCTTTGTCGCACTGCATCATCAGATCACTGCTGCGCAGATTCTTCTTCAGGACTTCTCCCAGCATTTCTCCGGCTCTGGTAAGATCTTCGTTCTCCGGGCTCGTAAGCAGGATCAGGACACGGTACGCTTTCGCGCGATAGCGGCTGAAATACCTGAGCATATAACGGTAGATCTTGCCGAAGTCCTCCTGCCCGAGCCAGAGTGCATGACTATTGACGGTCCTTTCATCAAGGATCATCTTGATCTTCTGCATGCTGTTGATCTCCGGCTGCTTTGCTTCTGCCGGCGTCCTGTTCTCCTCGTGCCAGATCCTGTACCCGTGCTTTCCTTCCTGTTTGACGGTCAGAAGCTCTCTGTCCGCACGTTTGAAGAGCGACTCATACTCTGTGTTTCCGATGCTGATCGCCGCACCGACAGAAACACCCAGAGGCAGCTTCATCTCCTGTCCGAGGATACTGACCGCCTCACGCCGGATCTTGTCATTCAGCTGTCTTGTCGCATCAGCTACCAGGCTCTCCTTTTCCGCCCGCTTCAGAAAGGCGATGAACTCATCTCCGCCGATGCGTCCGAGGATATCCTGAGAGCGGAAGCTTGATTTCAGGATCCGGGCGAACGCCGTCAGGATCTTGTCTCCGTTGTCATGGCCGTAGATGTCATTGACCATCTTGAAGTTGTCCAGATCGATGACCATCAGGATTCCGGGTTCTACCGCACAGAGCTCCTCGAGCAGACGGCTGGTGCTCATCTTGTTGAGCATGCCCGTCAGAGGATCCGTCAGATTTTCCTCGGAAAGCATCTGGATCTGGTGCTGCTTCGACAGCACATTCTCGATCCTGTGTACCAGCACATCATCCCCGATGGGCTTGCGGATATAGTCCACCGCTCCCATGGAAAACCCCCTGGATTCCGATTCCTTATCCTCGTCACTTGTCAGGAAGATGACCGGGATCTCCTCCCGCCTCCGCTCTTCGGCCTCCAGCGCCCTGAGTGCGGCAAGCGTCTCAAAGCCGTCCATCTCCGGCATCAGAATATCCAGCAGGATCAGATCAGCGCTGTTTCCGTCGCGGATCCAGGAAAGAAGCTCCTTGCCCGCATGGAGCTGCGTCACATGCATACCCGCTTTTGTCAGCGTGTGCCCGACTGTTTTCAGGACCATGCGCTCGTCATCCACGATGACGATATGGCTGCTTTTCTGCACAGCGCCGGCCGCATTCCGTTCCTGCTCGGTTCTCTCGCGGATTGTCGCGGACATGTTGCGGAGTGTTCTGGAAAGCTTGCCTACCTCATCGTTGCTGTCGATAAAGATCTCGTCCTCATAGTTGCCCTGCTCGTACTGCCGGGCCATCTGGGTGATCTTTTTCAGCGGATCCGTGATCGTCCTGACGGAAAAGAAGGTCACGATCGCCGCGGCGATCAGGATCAGCAGGAGTACGACCATATATACGATCATCGTGGAACGTATCTGGCTGGTCAGCTGGCTTTCAAACCAGTCCACGGAGAAATCCACAGCGATGATCCCGGCGATCCCCCCGGCCGAATCAAACACAGGGCTGTAGGCGCTGTAGAACCACCCCCACTCGTCCTGATACGGGACTTCATCCACTGCCGGCGTTCCCTCGCTGGCAGTGATCAGCGCTTCCGTGGTAACCACCTCGTCTCCGAAGGCGGCCGGATCCTCGATCGCGGGATCCACGGTAAAGGAAAAACGCCCTTCCCCTTCATCTCGGATGCCGTAGACATATTCCAGTTCCACATTATCCCGAAAGACCGCGAGCTGATCCAGGATCGTCTGATAGTCCAGCGTCCCCTGGTCCTGCGCTGTGAGCCTTTTCAGGACGTCTCCGTTCACTCCTCCCGAGGCGCAGTTCGCGATATCCAGCATCCTCTGCTGGATAGATTCACGGATGGACATGCGGGATCGGGTAATGGAGACCAGGCAGATGATGCTGTTGGAAAGGATCAGCATCAGTACTACCAGCCATATAATCTTTGTCGAAATGCTCTTTTCCCTATTCTTCATGATGTCTTCCCTGACCCCTGCCGGATCGATTTCGTTAAAGTATTATTATACAACCTTACACGGTATCGTGGCAAGTTGTTGTCAGTCAGTGGCAGAAATGATATTCTTTATGAAAAAAGAGGAGGCCTACGGTCTATGAAGATCGCCATGATCACCGCCAGAGGCGGAAGCAAGCGGATCCCCCGCAAAAACATCCTGGATTTCTGCGGAAAGCCGATCCTTGCCTATTCCATAGAAGCGGCGCTGAAGAGCGGTGTTTTTGATGAAGTCATGATCTCCACTGAGGATGAAGAGATTGCACGCATCGCGCAGACTTACGGAGCGTCCTTTCCGTTTCCGAGAAGCCCCGAGACAGCCGGTGACCACGCGGCCACCATCGATGTCATGTGCGAGGTGGCGGAGGAATACAGAAAGCTCGGAAAAAACCCGGAATCCGTGTGCTGCATCTACCCGACCGCACCCTTCGTGACCGCCGAAAAACTCCGGAAGGCCGCTTCCCTCTTTGAAAGCAGCGGCGCGGACGCCGTGATCCCGGTCGTGCGCTTTTCCTATCCGCCGCAGCGGTGCTTCGTGCTTTCGGATGATCTGCTGAGGTACAAATGGCCGGAATACGAATTCTCGCGCTCGCAGGATCTGGAGCCCTTTTATCACGATGCGGGGCAGTTCTATTTTATCAAGACGGACGTCATGCTGAGCGGGCATACGCTGGTGCCCGCAAAGACTGCACCTCTGATCATGGATGAGACAGAGGTGCAGGATATCGATACAATGGATGACTGGAAGATCGCCGAGATGAAATTCCGGCGGATGAACGGTCTGTCCTGAAAGCTGCTTACGCTCCCATTTCCTTTAACGCCAGGCTGATGCGGTCATGAACCATCTCCGCGACCTCCTGCGTTCTCTTGTCTTTATATTCCTCATATGGGATCGGCTCAAGATACCGCACGTATGTCCTGATCGGCCCGAAGCACCAGCTGTTGAACGGCTTGTAGGAATCCTTGAGCACGACCGGAACGATCGGCATGCGCGCCATTTTCGCAAGCTTGAAGCTGCCGGGCTTGAACTCGTTTAAGCTGTTCTTTTTCCCATAGGTATAGACGCCCTCCGGAAAAATGATGCAGTGCTGACCTGCAGCGATCTGCGCCGCGCGGTCCCTGAACAGCTGCAGGGTCTGCCTGAGATCGTCGAGCTGGATCCGCCCTCCGCGCACCAGATCCGTGAACTCGCTGATCAGCCATCCATGGGAAGCCTTATCATCGATGATAAAGGAAACCGGTTTCCTGTGCGTGAGCATGATGCCCAGCACATCGTATTTCCCCTGATGATTGGGATAGAGAAGATAACCGCCCTCTTCGGGCAGATTTTCCTCGCCGCTTCCCTCCGTGCGTACCCAAGCTGTCCGCCGGATCATATTGGCGACACGCCTCGCGAGGGCATAGCATTCCTCTTCAGAGTATTTCTCCGGATGATCCGCGTAATACCGCATTTTGTGCATCATATACGGTATACGGAACAGATTGATGAAAATGGTGTAAATAAACCGCAACATATATCTGAGTGCTCTCCTTGAAAACAACCATTAATTATATATGTTTTTCAGCAGTTAGACAAGTGCAACCTCTTCCGTAAAAAATTCCCCCGGCCACGGCCGGGGGAATGCTGTTCTTCAAGGTTCGATCTGACTGAAGCTTCGTCAGTTTCAGCTGTTGGCGATCTCCGCGAGGGTCTCCGCCTCTTCCTCGGTCAGATGATCGGCAATGTATACATTGCCCTCATCGTCGATCAGATAGACGTTTTCCTCGTCCTCGTAGTATCCCAGAAATGTCTGACCAACGCCTACGACAAGGTACTCCGTTCCGTCATCCAGCGTAGCCTTCTCGACAGCGTACTCAGCGATCACTTCATTTTTTCCATCGTTGACGTATGCAAGCTCAGCACCGTTCTCCGCGGTATAGAACGCGATCACGAAGTCATCGCTTCCGTTAGACGCATAAAAACCATCCACAAACGTGACAGGTACCGCTGCTCCATCCTCGGACGCGCCTTCAGCGTCATCAGCAGCTTCTTCGGTCTTCGCCTCGGCCTTATCCTCAGTCTTGTCAGCTGCCTCTGTCTTCGTCTCTTCCTTCTTTGTGTCCTTGTTGCCGCCGCAGCCGGTGAGCAGAGCTGCTCCCAGAACGCCTGCCATCAGCACTGCAAGTAACTTCTTCTTCATTTCTTCTTCCTCCTTCTTCTGCCGGTATTTATGCCCGGTATTTCACTTTTCTGAACACCGCGAGCGATTATATCACTCGGCCCCGGCAAACGCAAGTGGATTTTGAGGTATTGGCAATCCCTCTATTTCAGTCCGAATTTCAGTCCGGATCTTCCTGCGTGTGGGCATTTTCCTGCTGCATTCGAACACTTTTCCGGCTAAGTCTGTTGCGTTTAGGCACTTTGTCGCCGCGTTTGGGCGTTTGCCGGCTGCGCTTGGGCGTAATCTGGGGGTTTATGCTGATTTAGCCCAAATCCCAACCTTCCACTTGTCGGATTTGGGCGTAATTCATACTTTTGTGGTGATTTTACCCTACTTTCTGTCACATTTTCAGTTGTACGTGGGCGAAAATTGGATGTTATTGGCAATTTCGCCCAAATCCATTCATAATATCAATCACACTTGGGCGAAATCAGTGGTTCTATGCCGTTTTCGCCCAAAGCACAAGCACTTCCGGGCGTTTTGTAGAAGTATAACCTGATGAGAAAGAGCCAGTGCCGCGGTTTTGGGCGGTTCCGGCTCTCTTTGCTCCAAAATGCAGAAACGTCTTTATAGATCCGCAGCAACTATTCCGCTTCCTTCCCGTGAACAAAGGCGATCACATCATCTATGACAGTGCTGTAGAATCCTGCCACGACATTCTTGTACTCATCCGTCCAGTTTTCTGCTTCATCCGACGCAAGAAGGTCGTGTTCCTCATTCCAGCACTCCGTGAAATCATCGTCGAGAATGTGGCAGATGTTCTCATCGAAATGCTCATCCATCTGCGCGGCGATCTCTCCTTCAATACCAGGGAAGCGTTTCTTCAGCATCTCGCCGGCATCAAGGTTTGCCTCGACCGCGATCTCATAGATCTCCATGTAGTCGTCTTCCGAAACAAAGCCCTTAAAGCGCGTATCCAGGAGATCAGCCAGGGCTTCTTCGTCCGGTACGGATATTTCGTCTTCCACGATATCATCGTCTTCGTCCTGATCGCATCGGCACAGCATCAGCCGGAAGCCGTCGCCCTCCGGCCGGATATGCAGCGTGCGTCCGCGGTCGTTCGTAAAGATGATCTCTTCTTCGTCCATGGTATTTTCCTCCTTATTCTTCATCATCCGCATATCGCCACGAACCGTCGACGGAGTCGACGATCACGAAGCGCCCGTCACCGATCGGCCGGCCGTTGGGATAAGTGGAAAAGGTGTCAAGGGTCAGAAGCTGGCCCTGCCTTAGCGGTTCACTGACCGGCGTATGACCGACCACCTGAAACATCTCTTCCGGGCAGAGATGCAGGTATCCTTCATAATCCTGCGGTCTGGCCCAGATGGGCGACTCCTCGTTCCACAGATCCTCCCCCATATGGTTGATATCCCCCAGCATCTCCTCTATATCATCGGACACGCCGCCCAGGAAATCATCCACAAACGCGGAAGTGAGGCCCGCATGTGAAAACAGGGTATTGTCGATCCGGTGCATGAACGCCCTGTTCTCCTCGCGCACGGAATCCTCCAGTTCCCACAGACCATCCAGTACCACCTGCCTTGCGGCAGGAGAATAGCCGCTTTCATCCCTCTCCCACAGATAGCTGCAGTCATGGTTCCCATAGCAGAAAAGCGCATCATGCTCCTTGATGAATTTCGTCGCGCGCTTCAGGGTATCCCTGTAGAGATCAAATTCCGTTTCACAGTTCCAGTCGTCAACAAGATCGCCGAGCAGCACGACCCGGTCGACCTTCAGAGACGCAAGAAGCTTGTCCGCATCATCAAACATCCAGTGCTTCAGGTGTACGTCAGGTACGATAAACACTTTGGCCATGATCTCCTCCTTTATGCGTAAAACCTCTCTCCCGTTTCCAGACAGATGCATGCAAGTCTCCCGCCCGGAAGGCCGCAGCCGCAATCCATCAAATATAAGCTGCCCTGATCATTGACCCATATGGAAGCTGACGCTTCATCGAGATATCTCCCCCGGGGATTCCCATGCTGATAACTCGTGTCATGATGTCCTACCAAAGATACATAGCCTTCGACACCATGTTCGAAATACGCATGCATATCGCCAAGGCCTTCAAGATATGCTTTTTCCTCCTGTTCTCCTGCGGCCGGATCAAAAGTCATAGCGTGCGCCAGAAGGTATTTTGCGGAACCGGCCTCGATCTCAATCTGCAGGGGCAGCCGCATGATCAGATCGGCAAGATCCAGCATGTCTCCCCGGGAAAGCCTGTCCTTCATCAGATCAAAGGAATTATACCGGTATGGCCGCAAGCTGCTCCGATTCTTTTCATCAGTCCCATAGTAAGCATAGATTTGTGAAGCAAGAAGCTTGTCGTGATTGCCCCGGATCCACGTTACATTTGCGTTTAACCCGGAAATTCTGCGATAAACGCCAACCGGATCCGGATCGGCACCTCCACGGTCAAAGAGATCTCCCAAAAAGAAAATACGATCCTGCATTGAAGGTGATATCAGCGTGAGCAGCTTATCCAGTTTTTTTGCCGCATTATGAATATCGCCGATGATATAAGTTGCCACTATTCCGGATCTCCCTGTCCTTTTTCTTCCTCAAGAAGGCTCTCCGGTTCCCCTTTGATACGCCTCCATGTTACCAGCTCTTTGTCGTTCAGATCCCCTTCCATAACGATCGGCAATTGCCCGGATGTCTGGATCTTCCAATACAGAGTATCCGTCATCTGACAACTGCCGCATGTCCGGGGGCCAAGCATTCCAAAGAACCCGATTCTCGGCGGGTAATCCCACCCACTGTTGAACGCCTCCTCATCGGTAATGAACTCCTTTTTCCCGCACACTTCACAGTAATGCCAAAATGGGCGGGTCTTCATACTCTCTAATAATTCTAATTGTCTTCTTGTTTTCTCATCTTCTTTTTCTATGCGTTCTTTTTCCTCTGCGATCTCTCTCCTTGCATCTTCCAAAAACTGTTTTTCCAACGGTTGATCCATCCTCAGCTTCGTTCCATCATCTGACACCTCATAAATGGAATCAAACCCCTCCGCCGGATTCGGAAATTCTATGTCTGCGGCAGTACTTACAATGTAACCACGATCGTTTTCCAGTTTTCTCAAGCTGATGTTTTCCTGCCACCTTTCTTCACCCGGGCACATAACATATATTTCAATGTCTGCATCAACAGCTTTACGGATCGCATCAACATAGGCAATTCGACGCTTTGCCTTAAACAAGGTCTGTTCTGCGACAACTTCCTTGCCCTGCTTCAGCTTTTCAATAATGTCATTCAGAAGATCGTCATTTGCCTTCATCAAGCACCGAAGCTTAACCGGCATAGGCATCATATCCATATGCTTAAACCCTGATTCTTCATAGGCTTTCTGCTGATAATCATAAATATTCAGGATTACAACATCCCTGCCCGCAAAATGCTGGTCGATATAATAAGTTTTTCCTGAAGCCGCCGCCCCTATAACAAAAGAAACTTTTGGCATAATTTCTTCTCCCTTCTGTCAATCGGATTCTCTTTGATCTACTTACCCTATTAAAGTTCTTTATCAATTTTCTCCTTGGGATAAATCCTTTCATATCCTTCGTCAATTTCCTCCAGTGTCCGCGGCTCATAATCCAT
>JAILFA010000013.1 GCA_024687125.1 Lachnospiraceae bacterium | reverse complement strand
TCCCTGCTTGCGCAATACAGGCGGATATCATCACCAAAGCGTATAAACGAGAGCCTTTCCGCATCCACTCTCCGTAAGTCCTCAATTACCAGTACCTGTCTATCATATCACTTTCGTGAGATAATCGCACCATCAGTTCACACGAGTTGCGCGAGTTGTACAAGTCGCGCAACTCGAGCAATCACCACAAGGAGGTTTTCTCATGAATGCACGTCAGGCTCTTCATCAGGCCAATCTGGCCAAGTGGGCAGCGCTCTTTCACGAGCAGAAGGAAAGCGGTCTTTCCGTTAAGGAATGGTGTTCCCAAAATGACATTTCCCAACATGCCTTTTATTACTGGAAGCATCTCGCCAAGGAAGCTTATGTCCGCTCCATTATCCCGGAGATCGTTCCGCTCCCCATGAATGATCCGCTTCCGGATCCTCAGTCTTCATCACTCGAGTCGCGCGACTCGTACAACTCAAGCGAAACCACCACATCAGAAGCTCCCGACCCTTCTGTCTCTGATGCCGTTTCCTTATCGACCGACGATGTTCAGATCCGCTTCAGCGCTTCTGCTTCGGATGATCTGATCCTCCGCGTGATCAAGGCGGTGCGCTATGCTTAGGAACGCTGATCCCGGATCATTCGCTGCGGTTTATGTGGTCTGCGGATACACCGACATGCGCTATGGTATCGATACCCTTGCTGCCCTCATCGAGTCCAGATACCATCTGGACCTGTTTGTTCCCGATACGCTTTTCCTGTTCTGCGGAAGACATGCGAATAAGATCAAGGGGCTGATCTGGGAAGGAGACGGTTTCCTGCTCCTTACTAAACGCATCGAAGAAGGGCGTTTCTCCTGGCCCCGCTATGCTTCCGAAGCAAGGCAACTGACACATCAGGAATACGAATGGCTCATGAAAGGTTTCAGCATCGATCCGCCGATCCGCATCTCCTATCCGGAAAGACCGGCGTAAGATTTGTGCAAAACGCAGATTTTTTTTGCACCCTTTTTTATGCTTTCTTTTTCCCCGTATGGCTTGTCCGGAGCGCACTGTCGCTTCTGTTCCGACATGTAGAGCTGCTGTACGGGGATCTTTCTTTTCCGATTCCCCCTTTTTTTATTACGCCATCAGTCATCATCGTACGCCCTCACAGGCATTGGGCATTCTGACGAAGCCCAAAATCCCCGGAACTGGCGTATTTACTGCGTTTCTGCTATAATAGTCTTAACGATTTGAGGTGCCTTTTCATGACAGATTTCTCAAAACTCACACCGGAACAGCTCGAAAAGATGGATAAGCAGGTCCTGATCACGATCATAGGAGCCCTGCAGTCTCAGTTGAATTCCATCAGCGCCCAGCTGAATTATCTCACGGAGCAGATCGCCCTGATGAACCAGCGTTCCTTCGGACGCAAGACCGAAAGATCCGATCAGGTTCCTCATCAGATGACATTTGAGGAGTTCTATCAGGACAACATTTTCAATGAACCCGAAATCCTCACCGACGCTTCTCCCGAACCTGAAGTAAATGAGGTCATCATCTCTTCCTATACCCGGAAGAAAAAGACTTCCAGGGAAGAGAAGCTCGAAGGGCTTCCTTCGCGTGTATTTGAGCATACCATCGACAAAGATAAACTCGCCGAAATATTCCCGGACGGTTACAAGGAGCTCCCCCCCGAAACGTATAAGCGTTTATATATGATTCCCCAGACGTTCATAGTGGATGAGCATCATGTGCATGTATATGCCTCCAAAAAGAACGATGACAGGATCGTCAAGGCAGATCGACCGGCTGACCTGTTCCGCAACAGCCTTGCAACACCCGCACTGGTAGCTGCCCTGATGGCCGGCAAGTATGTCAATCATCTGCCTTTGGAACGCCAGGCTTCTTACTTTAAGAATTTCGGAGTTCAGCTCAACTCCAATACCCTGGCAAACTGGATGATCCGATCCGTGGATAAATACCTGACCACCATATATGATGAGCTGCATAAATATCTGTATGACTCCCACGTGATCCATGCAGACGAGACTCCCTTTAAGGTGATCAAAGACGGGCGTGATACTTCTACAAACAGCTATATGTGGGTATATCGCAACGGAGCCTGCAACGACAGCAGACCGGTTGTCCTCTACGATTACCAGCCAACACGCCGGACCGACCACCCGGAAGAATTCCTGAAAGATTACTCCGGAATACTGGTCACAGACGGCTACCAGGTCTACCACTCCCTGGAAAAAAAGAGGGATGACCTGACCGTTGCCGGCTGCTGGATCCACGCAAAACGCGGTTTTTCCGAGATCGTGAAAAGCATTCGGTCCGGATAAACCGGATCATGTGATTGCGATCAATGCGGCCGACCGGATATCCGAGATCTTCCACCTCGACAACCAACTGGATGATCTGACCAAAACAGAACGAAAACGCAGACGGCGCAAGGAGGTGAAGCCTAAGGTCGACGCTTTCTTTACATGGGCAAAAGACGCCATCGGTAAAATCCCCGCAAAGGGGAAGACTGCTGATGCCCTGCAGTATTGCATCAATCAGGAAAAATACCTTCGTGTCTTTCTTGACGATGCCAACGTACCCATGGATAATAACCGTGCGGAACAGGCTATCCGTCCGTTCACTCTGGGTCGGAAGAACTGGGTCAACATGTTCTCCACGAATGGTGCCCAGGCAAGCGCCGTGATCTACAGCATCGTTGAAACCGCCAAAGCGAACGGTCTGAATGTCAACGCCTACCTGGAATATCTCTTAAGAGAGTTATCCGCCCACGCCGATGATCCCAAAGAGAATTACATCACCCGCCTGCTCCCCTGGTCAAAGGAAGCAAAAAAACTCTGCACCAACACGAAATATTTGAAACAGTAATGTCAATGTGCTGATCTGTCCAAACCGCCTGAAATACGGCGGTTCTTTTATTCTATGGTACTCATGTTTGAGGGCTTACAGTCTCTGTCCTCCGGAAAGACCGAACATTTCACGTACATTCTTCGGTATCACCAGCTGACCTCGTTCATTTATCGTCACCGAACCCCAGATGTTTTTCCCCTTTGGCGG
>JAILFA010000008.1 GCA_024687125.1 Lachnospiraceae bacterium | reverse complement strand
CAAAAATCACATGGATTTCTGCCGAATCAGGACATCAATCTTCACAAAAGAGGGCGGCGATGCCACCCTCTTTTTGTCTTGCTCCCTGCAAGTACCTATCTCTTCGGATATCCGGGGACATGACTGTCACTGGCTTTCTCTCCTACCGCACCGCGTTTCCGCACCCTTCTGCGCTCGGGCGTACCTGATACACGCTGTCTTTCCCTGTTGTCCTTTCTCTCCGATGATAACAGTTCCTTCAGGCTGACGGCCTTTTTCCTGTCGGAGCCGCGCAGATCCTTTACGTGTCCAAAGACCTCCTTCTGTGCCCGCTCCGGATCGGCGATGTCTAACAGTGCCAGCGCGGTATTCTTGCGCTCGATCCCTCTTGTCGATGCCTTGGTTTTCAGCGCTTTCTTCTCCGCGTAGTCCTTGGAGACCGCATACAGCTCCTTCATCGCCTGATCGATCTTCTCGACAGCCGCCCTGTCATCAGGGTCAAATCCATTCTTCGTCATCTCACAGATCGCATTCACCTTCGCTTCCATTGCCGCATATTCCGGAGAATCCTTGTGATGACCGCGATCCTCGGCATGCATCTTCGACTGGATATCCCGCACGCTCTCGATCTTTTCCTGCAGCTGTCCGATATGGTCGGACACAACGGCAGCATCACGTGAAGGTTGATGATTCTTCTTTTCAGCTGCATAGCGGCCACCGTAGCTCTGTGACATGGCCTTCCCTCTTTCTGCATTACCGGGCAGATTCCGAGGGTCCTCCAGGACTCTGCAGAAAGATTTCAAGCTCTCTTTGATCACGAACATGTCATGTTTGTCCGCCACATGCGCCGTATGGGTGACTCCCTGCGCATCCGTCACGCTCATCGCCGTGGCCGGATCCTGCATCAGACGAGTGATCTCGTCTTCGGCCCTCTTCAGATGACCGCCATCGGTGCCTGCCGTATAGGACGGATGAGCCGCCTTCGCGGCATCCACGATGGCCTTCATATCTTCAAGCGTGTGCGCCGCTTCGATATCATCCTGAATCTGACGGGAAACCCGCTCGGAAACGCCGATCTCCACTCCGCTGAAATCGTATGCCTGTCTTGCATGTTCGACATGCGCCGAATATTGTATTTGAAAATGTGATGCGCCTACTTCTTTGTTTTTGTACCGATCCTCCAAAACATCACGCGCTTGTTCCAGGAGTGATTTCGTCTCCTGCATCCAATCTGCGCCAATGGTTCCCGACTCATAATCCGCTCGCAGTTCCTCCATCCGATCCAGTATTTCTTTTGATTCCGAATCAGGCGTGAACATAAGTGATACCGCATACAGGATCGGGGCAAGTTCCTGGGGGTTCAGCCCGGCACGATCCATATCATATCTGAGTCCATGCAAAAGATTCATCATTCTCCTCCTTTTCTCCGTTAAACGGTAACAGTTCCCTTTTGTGCGGAAGCGGCCGGATCCGGTGCTGCCGCCTGCTTCCGCTGCTGCTTCCGTGCGGCCGCGCCGGCGGACTTTTCAGCTTTTTCCCTGGCGGCATCCGCATCTGAAAGCGCACGGAGCTCCCGAAGGGATTTTCGGACGCCGTATTTCTTGACCACGCGGTCGACGAATGCGCCGATCCGGGTCGCACCGGCATACTGGATCCCGCGCGGCTCCTTATCCTTCCCCAATAATCCGCTCGCTCTGAGCGATTCGGGAGCCGCAGCCAGCTGACCGAACATGCTCTTGTCAGACCCCCGTGCAAGAGTTTCAAAGGAAATGCTGTCAAAACCGGTCTCATCCTGTACAACGAGGACCGGATTCGGATTCCCGCGCTGTGCGTACTGCAGATCATTCGGGTGCGCGGGATCAAACCGGATACCGTTCCTGGCACTCTGATACTGCAGATCCGTCGGCATATCCGGTCTGCTCATCACCACATTTGCGGGATCAAGGCGTGCCTTCAGCGCATTCAGTCTCGCCACGGCCGCCTGTTGCTCTTTCGCATCCAGACCAAGATCCGCCAGTTGGGTACTCAACGCCTGCGGCGTCATCCCCATGATGGTATCGTAGGTGGCCCTGGTCATGATCCGGATGCTGTCGGGTGGTACCATGGCGCCTTTGGCACCTTGGATCTTACCAAAGGAGAGGTCATTATCAATACCGGTGATACCGGTGACACATGGATTTCCGTGCTGATCCTTCCCCATCTGATAGATGAGATTCCTCTCATGGCGGTCGGTGTTCCCGCAGAGATAATCCAACACCTGCAGATCCGCCAGTTGACACTTCACGTGCGCCGAATCCATCCCCTGCATGAGCGATTTCTCATCCGTGAACACGGCATCGAGCGGATCTCCTTTCTTCGCAAGACTGAGATCCGCGCCCTCGGCTGTCCGCATGAAAACACCGCTCACCGTGCGGTCGCCGACTCTCAGATCCATGGTCTCTGATCGCGCGATAAGTCCCTCCATTCCAAAGAGATCGGCCATACGTGACATAGCCACATTGCGGGTTTCGATCGGGCGTCCTTCATCGATCTCGGCTATGTCGTGATTGAAATCATGCTGTCTGATACTCTGATAGGAATCTTTGCACAGATCGAAGATCGCTTCCCGCGCCTCGCGGCTCTGGATCTTTTTCTTTAATAATTCATCTGACGCAGACGACCCATAGAGCGTTCTCAGAACATCTCTGTATACAGGGAGAAAATCTTCCACCGAAGCACAGTCTGTCTCTCTGTCCCGATTGAAAGAGCTGTAATTACACAGTTTCTGCACAGGCGTATAGACATCAGTCAGATCATCCGTATCCAGACCGGGGGCAAGTTTCTTACGATACCGGTCATTGATCCTCTTGGCGATCTCGTCTTCGGTCTCCGCATGACTGCGTTCCGTGAAGAATCCCCGCTCTTCCCCGCTTTCCCCCTTCATGGCGATCGGGATACGGGTGCTCGCACTGCCGCCGACACTGCGTATCGCGGCCGGATCATCCACGGATACGGTGGACTTGCGGGCGGACTCCAGCAGCTCCTTCAGATTCTTGCTGGGATCAAAAGCGTGATGTTCGGGATCCATGGCAAACAGATCGCGATCAACGATATCCCGGATTGCCCGGATCCCGTGTTCCCGCTGCTTCTTGTAGAGATGCAGATGCAGTCCGCTGTTCTTCTCCAGATAGGAATCGCAGGCCGCGCGCACATCCTCATACGCGGCACGAATCTGCATCAGATCGGTATCCGTCTTGATCGGACTGTCATAGAAACGGCTGGTGATCGTGTGCAGTCTCTGGATCGAATCCATGACACCCTGATACAGGGCGGTGTCCTTGTGCGATCCGCTGTCGATGTACTCCAGCCTGTCGATCGCCTGATCCAGAAAAGCGTCTCTCGATGTGTAGCGTCTCTTTTTCACTGCAGGCTTTTTTGCCATGATGTTTCCTCCCTCCTGTTCTGACCGGTCTTATTCCTGTCCGATACGCGGTGTCTGATCCCGAAGTTTCATGCACAGTACCGTCATGATCACCCCCAACAAAAAGGCGATTACCGCAACCAGCACATAGCCGCCTGTCTCACGCCCCAGCATCAGGGAACCGTAGAGCGAACTCTCCGAATAGGTGCCGGTCAGATGTGCAGGCATCAGGCCGATCACCGCGATCAGCGCCGCCAAAAGGACGGCACAGGTACCCGCGAGCACACGGCCGGTGCGCTCCCGGCGCCTGCGCAGAACATCTTTGCTCCGCTGCAGGGCTTCCTTGAGAATCTCCTCATCCGTATATTTCATCCGTCTCACCTCCCTCAGGAAAATCCGGATCGATCCTTCCATCTGTTAGTTGCAGTACGGGTGGATTTTACCCACCTTTTTATAAATATCGCTTGATATTTATAAAAAAGCCGGAACGATGCTATCGATTCTTCGGTCAGGAATCGATAAGCAGATAAATCGCCGGATGAATAATTTCAGGATCCGAAGGTATCGTCGGAAACCGACGTAAGCCTGCGATACAGGAGAAACAGGAGAAACGCGGTCATGACCGGCATGGCAAACCCGATCATGGTGGAGATACCGGGTTCGGAAACGAGGAGATTGTACAGCGCGTGGAAGATCATGGCGATGGAGACCCCGACTGCAACCGAGACAAAGGAGAACACCTTCAGTCTCCTGGCGATGACAAACCAGATGGAGAGCGCGAGGATGCTCACGATATGCATCACGCCGACGGCGAGTCCGCGGATCAAGATGTAACCCAAATCCTCCGCACCGCTCGTCAGGATATAACAGCAGTTCTCATAGGTAGCAAATCCCGCACCGATTGCCACCGCCAGCATGGTCAGCATCCGCTCCCCCGGTTCGAGTAATAAAATATACAGCAACAACGGCATCAGTTTCATCAGTTCCTCTACAACAGGAGACAGATAGATGGAAGTTTCATTTCCACCCATGCCGGTGACCAGATCGAGATAACCGTCGATATAGGCAGAGAGCAGACACATCGCCATTCCCAGAAGAAACGCGGACAGATAACGTCTCACTTCTCCGCGGATGAACAGGAGGGAAACGATCAACGGAATGGCGATGCAGACGAGGATGTTCTCTGCGTAGATCATGCCGTCGCCTCCCTTCTGATCGCTGTGAACATGAGCAGGGCGGAAAATGTGAAAAAATACATCTCGATGTTGTAGAAGACACCCGAACTCATGTACATGGATATGGGACACCAGGCGTGGGCCGCAAAGGAAAGACTGACAAAGACCTGCCGGTCCCCTTTGCCTGTCAGGGCGATGACCGATCGAACAGTGAAATACAGCTCCGTCAGGATCATCAGGATATACGCAGTCAGTTCCAACATCCCGGTATACTTTTCGGGAACGCAGAACGTCGCCGCATTGGCCGCGATGATCAGGAGACAGACAAGCCCAAGCGCGATCCGGCACGTACGGGACAGTACCCCTGTCTGCCTCATGTGCCGTGTTAGATGGATCAGGCAATATGCAAGCGCGATCCCCGTCATGATATCCTGTACCCATTCGCCGGACCAGGCGATCCACAGCGCGACATTGACCGTCATGAACAACACGATCCCGATCACCTCTGCCCGGATCGGAGCGACAACGGGTCCGGTCAGTTCCGCAAGCGTCACCCCCAGGGATATAAAGATTGCCCATTCGGCGATCTCATTTGCGGCAAAGGGCATGCGCGTCAAGGGATGCAACAGATCATAGGCAACCCAGTACAGATCGCTCAGCAGCCAGCTCACGATCGCAAAGGAAAAGAAGATCACGGATACTGCCCGTCCCGTCCAAACGTTCGTCTGATACAGTCGGATCAGGATGTAGACAAGCACTAAGAGTTGGATCAACGCGGGAATATAATCATTCAGTGATCTCACAGGTAACCCCCATCCTTGTCATCTCCGCCTTCAGCGCGGCGCGACCCCGTTCCGCCAGATGATAGATCTGCCGTCTGCTCTTTCTCATGACCTGTCCCGCTTCCTCGTGTGTCATCTCCTCAAAATACAGAAGGATCAGGATCCTGCGGTACTCCTCCTTCAATTTACCAATGGCCTCGTAGATCTGCCGGTTCAGCTCAGATCTTAAGATCTCAAGCTCCGGGGAGTCCGTCTGTTCGGATAGCGATCTTCCACCGTCCGCCATTATTTCCGGCATTCCGTCATCCCGCCCCGTTTCCTCCGCAAAGAGTACAATCCGCCGGGATCTGCGGAGTTGCATCAGCGCCAGATTCTTGCCGACGGAAAAGAGCCATGTCTTAAAAGAACTCCTTCCGGAGAACCAGGTCGGTCCCGCCGCGACCTCTGCGAAGGTATCCATCATCAGTTCCTCGGCTTCCCGCAGATCATGAACGAAGCCGTTTAAGAAGAGCACCAGTCCCTCCCGGTAACGCCCGATCAGGATCAGAAGATCCTCCTCCCTTCGGTCCCTCAGGAACCGTTCATAGATCACTTCATCGGTTTCGCTCATTGGCTTTGCTCGTCAGTTTCTCTCATTGACTTTGCTCATCGGCTTCGCTCAGCGGCTTTCCGGGAATAGACGGCCTTCGGTATGGCGATCCGACCACTCACCAGTCCGAATCCCAGTCGGAGCTGCCGGAATCCCAGGAATCCCAGGAATCGCTGCTGTCCCAGGAATCCCAGGAGCTGTCGGAATCCCAGTCATAATCGTCATCGGAGGAGCCGCTGTCATACCAGTTCGTATCTTCAAAGGGCGTCCCCTCATTGCCGTAGCTCTGATACGTATCATCCGTATCATCGTAGATCACGGAGTCCAATAGGTCACTGTTATCGGCATAGGACCAGGTATCGTCATACGGATCGTAGGAATACCAGGAGGTGCCCTGATAATAGTATTCATTGCCGTCGTAGTGGTAATATCCTTTGGCGGGCCGATGATCCAATACCATAGGAACGATGAACGACAGTAAAACGA
>JAILFA010000003.1 GCA_024687125.1 Lachnospiraceae bacterium | reverse complement strand
GGACGGCGTCCCGGCGATGGCGTATTTTGCCATGGGAATGACCGAAAACGGAAATGGTTTGTACGGCTGGTACAGCGGAGATAATGTAAGGTATCTGACGGAGGCCGGTATGGATTCGCAGAAGGCGGCTTCTGCCGCCGGCGATTTTGTTTCGGAGCGGGCCCGCTTTTTTGTGACACACCCCAAGTCCCTGCTCAAGTTTTATGGGATCAAGTTTCTGTCCCAGTGGGCCGACCCGACCAAAGTATCGCTGCGGGAACAGGAGCTGACCGGTCTTCATCAGGAGGGTGTTCAGCCGCAGTTTGCACAGACGATGATCTATGGCAGCGGCTATCACCTGATGCAGGGAGTAATGCATGCCTTTCATCTGCTGCTGTACTTTTTTGCTTTTTTCGGACTGCGTTCATATGTCAGGGGAAAGCGTACGATCAGTGAGGCGCAGATCCTTTTACCGCTGTTTATCTTCGGGGGGATGCTGTTCCACGAATTATGGGAAGCCTCCGGCAGATACGCGCTCCGCTATGAACTGGCGCTTTTGCCGTTCGCGGCCATGGGCATGGTGAGTATGTTTTCCGGAAAGCTGCTGTTCGGGAAAAATAAGGAGACAGGAAAACAATGAAACGGAATAAACTGTTCGCAGTCGATCGTTTTCTGATCGGTCTTATGGAGGATCATCTGCACCAGGTGGTGCTGGCTGTCCTGCTTCTGTTTTCTGCTGTTCTGCGGTGGAAGCTGGCACCCGAACTGGCACTCTCACCGGATTATGATGTCTATATCAAAGGATGGTCTGAGACGTATCGGGAACTGGGATTTGTGCAGGGCATGGGTCAGGTCATCGGGGATTATTATGTGCCTCTGAACATTATGTACGCGATCATCGGCCTCTCTCCCTGGGAGCCCTGGGTACTCGCTTCGATCTTTTCCTGTCTCTTTGATTATCTGACCGGACTTGTGATCTTTTTTCTGGTACGGGAACTGCTGCATAGGAGAGGTGATGGGAATGCCCGCTGGAAGGCGGCATACACGGCGGTCCTGTTCCTGTATCTGCCGTTTGTCTTTATGAACAGTGCGCTCTGGAAACAGTGCGATGTCATCTACATTTTCTTCGCTCTGCTGGCGGTGTATATGATGTTCAAAGACCGCTATACGCTGTCGTTTATCCTGCTGGGCGTCAGCTTTTCCGTTAAGCTGCAGGCGGTTTTCTTTATCCCGTTCTTCGTGCTGCTTTATATCCTGAAAAAGAAATTCAGTATCCTGCAGTTTCTGTGGATCCCCGGGATCTATCTGCTCGCCGGTCTGCCGGCGGTTTTCTGCAGAAGAGGTCTGCGCGCGACGTACGGTACCTATTTCCTGCAGATGATGGAGGGCAGCGCCAGCGGAACGGATGCTACTCCAGAAAACTACGGGATGGTGGCGTTTTATCCGAATCTTTATAACTGCGGACTCGATGATTTTCTGGAAACGTTCTCGCTCCCGGCGGTTCTGATGACTGCGGCGATCCTTCTTCTGTCAGTTGCGCTTGCTTTGTATAAGAGGGAAAATCTGAATGAAGAAAAACTGCTCTGGCTGCTTGCCTGGCAGATCTGGACCTGCAACATGTTCCTGCCTTCGATGCATGAACGTTATGATTACGGTGCGGCGGTGATCTTTTCCATGCTCATCGTACTGCTGCCAAAGGAGACGGCGCTCCCCGCGGCTGTACTCAACATCGGCACATTTATCTCTTATCTTCGCGCCATGCAGGTCTGTCAGATGCCGATCGATCCGCTGGTGACGGTATATATCGCTGCATTTCTCTGGTCAGCCTGGGCACTGGTGCGAGGACTGCTGCGCTGTGACGCTCAGCGGGAGATGACGCAGAAATCCCCGTAAGTACTTACGGTACAGTGCGCGGTATCCGGAAGAGAATCCAGCTCGGAAGAATGCAGGATCAGAACCGTGCTGTCGAGATCGATGTCCGACAGATCCGCGGGCAGACCAAAGGAAAACCGGCCAAACGCGGAGGCGACCCGGAATTCAGAGGATTCGTCCTTCCAGACGACTGTTGACAGAAACTCCTCAGGCGGCGTTTCTGTCCCGTAGAGCGCCAGAATAAAGGGCGCAGAGAGATGGGTGTATGTCGAGACGACTGATCGGCTGTTTCCCGCGAGGATGGCTGCTTCCTGCGCGGCTTTCTCATAACCGGGCATGAAGAAATCCTCTTCTTTGCTTATTCGGTTATACTTTTCTCCGAAATAATCATGAAGAAACAGACATCCCGCGCAGAGGACCGCAGCGCATGACAGACAGGCGGCCAGACGGAATATCAGCCCCCGCTGTGTGCACAGGAACGCGAGTGCGCGCGCCTGGAACCAGATCAACGGAATGAGCAGCAGAGTCATGCGGTTGATATCGAGTTCGATAAAAAGGCTGAACAGAACGGTTACACCGGTGAGAAGAAGCATACTGATGTCGGAGATGCTTCTTTTTTTTATGCTCTTTATACTGAGGAACAGGCCGAGAAAAGTCAGCGGAAACGTGAAACGGAACATCTGTGCATATCCCGGGACATAGTTGCAGGAGATCTCGCCCTGTTCCGCGCCGATGGTGAAAAACACCAGGAGATAGCGGAGATTTTCTGCCAGCGTGGCAGGAAGCTGCGCCGCAGAACGAAAGACGCTCCGCGACGCGGTAAGTGTCGGTATGGAGAAGTACGGGGTGATGATGGCGGGGAGATGGAGGGCATTCACCGCAAAAAACAGCACCAGCGGTGCCATGACCAGCGCAAAAACAAGTGCGGACAGCAGCATTTCCCGGATCGTCATCAGGCGGTTTTTTACCGACCATGCAGCAAGGAGCAGCAGAAGGACGGGGATCACAATGGTCGCGGAACCGTAAGCGTAGGGACAGAGCGCGAAAACACAGGCAGACAGCAGATATTTCGGCAGTCGGTGTACGGTGCTGCATGCAGCGTAAACAAAGAGCAGGATCGCAAGGGTCAGAAAGAAGGGAAGGGTATTTGCGTCAAGAGCCCAGCGTGAAAGCATAAGATGCCATGGATTGATGGCGGTCAGGAAGATGAGCAGGAGCGAGAATACTTTGCGCTCACAGGACTGCTCTTTAAGATCAGTGATGTCAGTATCGGTGCTCTTATTGAGAAACGGTATAAGCCCCAGCAGCAGCGGCGTGAGACTGCCCAGAAGGGCAGGAAAGAAGCGCAGAGAAAAAATGCTTCGTCCCAGCAGCCGGGTTGATAACACCACCAGATAGATCATCAGCGGACTTCCGCCGCCGGACCCCCAGGTGATCGGGTAGACCGGCCATGGATAGCCGTTGCGGTCGATGCCGTAACGCGCGAGGCACAGAGCATCATATCCGATAGATGCTTCGTCATGGTTCAGACCGTTCGGAACCTGTCCGAGGAGATAAAAACGCAGAAGGGCAGAGACTGTGCAGAAAGCGGCAAAGATGAAAAACCAGCTCAGTTTTCGGATCCGCGATCGTTTATCCATGCCCATTTTTCCTGTGAAACAAAAGAAACCTCTTGCTTTAACGATTTACTGTGGTAAACTGTATCCGGGAGGCGAAAAACGATGAATAAAAATCTGCGCAGTCCGTCGGTGGATCTTTTGTTTGATGCCATCTTGACGCTCAGGACCAGGGAGGAATGCTACCGCTTCTTTGAGGATGTCTGTACGGTCGGTGAGATCGTATCTGTCGCACAGCGCTTCGAAGTTGCATCCATGCTTCGGGACGGAATGACCTATATGGAGATTGCCGCGAAGACCGGTGCGTCGACGGCGACCATCAGCCGCGTAGGACGATCACTGAACTACGGCAACGACGGATATTCCGTGGCGTTTGAGCGCCTTGCCGGCAGGGACGGTTAACGGCCCCTCTTTTTGCGGCGTTTTTTGCGCCAGCCCTTTTTGTTTTCCTCAGAATCTGCGGATTCCTCGGGCGTTTCCGAAGCGTTTTCCGCGGATTCTGCTGATTCAGTGGATTCTGCTGATCCTGTGGATTCTGTGGATTCCACGGATGTTTCCGCGGCGCTTTCTTCGGACGCGGCGGGGGTCTCCTCGGATTTCTCTTCCGCTACAGGCTCATCCTTTTTTTCTTCTGATACAGTTTCAGGCTCCGTGGGGACTTCCTCTTTTGCGGGTTCATCCTCTTTTACGGGCTCCTCTTTTTTTTCTTCAGATACAGCCTCGGGCTCCGTGGTGACTTCCTCTTTTGCAGGTTCCTCCTCTTTTACGGATTCATCTTGTTTTTCTTCCGGCACAGTTTCCGGTTCGGGAGCCTTTTCGGATTCCTCGGCGGGTTTTTCCGCTTCCGCGGATTCCTGCTGTGCTTTGGCGGAGGTCATGGTACAGGTTCCTTCAAAGATGGCGTTTTCGTCAACAACGAGGGAGCCGGCAATGATATCGCCGTATACTTTGCCGGTGTCGCTGATCTCGATCCGACCGTCCGGAGCCTCGATACCTCCGCGGATCTCACCGGAGGTGTATACGCTGCGCGCTTTAACACCGCCCTTGATGACCGCGCCGATGCCGACGACCACGGATTCTTTTGTATGAACGGATCCATTGACCGTGCCGTCAATGCGGACACCTTTCTCTGCGGTGACGGAACCATCTATGATGACATCAGCGGCGAGAATGGTCGTGATCTTTTCCTTGGTTGGATCGTCTGATCTGCTTCCGAACATGCTATCCTCCTTATGAACAGGTATGTTATCCGTCGATCTGTGTTATTGTTTCGGGATCGATGAATTCATTGTCCTTGGTGATCTGGTAGCCGACAGTGGTATTGCCCTGCGTTATGACGTAAAGAATGCTTCCCCGTACCACAGTGTCGCCGACGCGCATCATGGGATCGCCGGAATTGCGGTAGATGCTCTTATAGCCGTTGCCATGATCGACGACGACCCGGTTGCCGTATTTTTTATCCTTGTCAATGACCGCGATCTTGCCGTCTCCGGTGGCGACAATGCTGGAGCCCTCAGCTGTCTCCGTGAAATAGAGCATGGGGTCTCCCGGGATAGAGGACACATCTTCACCGTTCGCAGTGCGTTCGGCAAGCTGGGCCATGGCTTCTTCGATCGAATCCGCCTCCTCCAGATCCTTGGTAGCGGTCATGACGGCGGCGCCTGTCAGCGGAGAGCCGGTCGGCAGGTGCTTTTCCGCGTCTTCCTGTTCCGCATACGTCTCTTTGACAACCTTCTGGCTGATGGATTTGGAGAGCTGATCGACCTTGGCGTTCAGTTCACTGTTCTGCTGGGCAAGGCTGTCCTTGTCAGCGATGAGTGCTGTGATCTGCTCGGACTGAAAATGGTTGACATCACGGAGTCCCAGAATGGTCAGGACACCGTAGACGATCAGGCAGCAGAGTGCTACGACGATAAAGAACAGGGTAAACGCCAGTATCTGGCTTCCTATATGTCCGATCCGATAGATACCGGCTTTGCCGTCCGGATCATCCGGGATGATCTGGACTGTATAACCGGTCCTGTGACGGTGCTTTTTTGGCGTTCCTTCTTCAAACATGGGATGAATTATAACATATCACATGGTTGCAATCAATACAAAATTGACGATAAAGCGGTTCGGTGATAAACTTTTCGGGAATGAAACGCAAATAAGAAAGGGGAAGAAAGTTATGTCTGTCTTTCAGGGAGCCGGAGTCGCCATAGCCACACCGATGAAGGGGGATCTTTCGGTCAATTATGAGGAATTTGCAAGGCTGATCGATTTCCAGATCGACAACGGCACGGATGCGATCATCGTCTGCGGGACAACCGGCGAATCAGCGACACTCTCCGAAGAGGAGCACGTCGAGGTGATACGGTTCTGCGTGGAGCACGTGAATCACCGGGTGCCGGTGATCGCGGGTGCGGGTTCCAATGCGACGGATACAGCCATCATGCTCTCTCAGGAGGCGGAGAAGATCGGCGCAGATGCCGTGCTTTCCGTGACACCCTATTACAATAAGGCGACACAGGGCGGACTGATCGCGCATTTCACGGCGATCGCCGAGGCGATCAGTATTCCGGTAATTATGTACAACGTACCCGGCAGGACCGGGTGCAATATTCAGCCGGAGACTGCGGTATCGCTTGTACGTGATGTAAAGAATATTGTCGGGATCAAGGATGCCGCGGGCAGTCTTGCGCAGACGACGGAGATGATGAGTCTCGCGCGCAGGCAGCACGTGGACATTGAACTGTATTCCGGCGAGGACGGACTGATCGTGCCGATCCTTTCGCTCGGAGGTCTGGGGGTGATCTCGGTTCTTTCCAATGTGGCCCCCCGGCAGACACACGATCTCTGCGCACGTTACTTTGCGGGTGATACCAAAGGTGCGGCGCAGATGCAGCTGGATGCTCTGCCGCTTGTGGATGCGCTGTTCTGCGAGGTCAATCCCATCCCGGTCAAAAGAGCGCTTTCTCTGATCGGCTTCGACTGTGACGCGATCCGCCTGCCGCTCACAAGGATCTCCGCGGCGCATGAGGAACAGCTGAAAACGGCAATGCGAGAATACGGGTTGATCAAATGACAGATATCATCATGCATGGCGCTTCGGGGCGCATGGGAAAAGTGATCACGCAGCTGTGCGCTCAGGAAGCGGACTTCAGGATCGCAGCCGGCGTGGATGTGTTTGGTGAGGGAGACGGCAGTTTCCCGTTCTTTTCATCGCTGGACGACTGTAATGTGCCGGCGGATGTCCTGATCGATTTCTCGACCGCCACGGCTGTGGACGGTGTGCTTTCGTACTGCGTCTCCAGAAAACTGCCGCTGGTGCTCTGTACAACGGGACTGTCGCAGGAGCAGATCGCGGCGGCGGAACGAGCGTCACAGCAGATCGCGATCCTCAGATCCGGCAATATGTCGGTCGGTGTGAACGTGATCCTTGCTATCCTTAAGGAAGTGGCCCCCAAGCTCTACGCTGCCGGGTTTGATATTGAGATCGTGGAGAAGCACCATAACCAGAAGGTGGATGCTCCCAGCGGGACAGCAGAGGCGATGGCGGAAGAGATCCGCACGGCTGTGGATGACTCGCTGGAAGAGGTTTATGACAGAACAGGGCGCCGCGCCAGACGCGACCGCAGAGAGATCGGCGTTTCTGCTGTGCGCGGCGGTACGATCGTCGGCGATCATGATGTGATCTTTGCGGGAACGGATGAGGTGGTTACGATCTCCCACCGCGCGTATTCACGCGCGATCTTTGCCCGGGGTGCGATCACGGCGGCAGCGTTTCTGGCCGGCCGGGCACCGGGGATGTATACGATGCGCGATGCCCTCAGCGGCGTTTGATAAGGAGAGGAAGGAAGATGAGATTCAGGCCCTGTATTGATATCCATAACGGTCAGGTGAAGCAGATCATCGGTGACAGTCTTCGCGATGAAGGGGATGTCGCGGTAAACAATTTTGTGTCGGAACACAGCGCCGGCTATTACGCGGCCCTTTTTCAGACCAAAAACGTCTACGGCGGGCATATCATCCTGCTGAACACGCCGGATTCACCGCAGTATGAGGCGACACGCAGACAGGCACTGGATGCGCTTTCGGTCTGGCCCGGCGGGATGCAGCTCGGCGGCGGTGTCAATGCGGAAAACGCCGCGTTCTGGCTGGATGCCGGGGCTTCTCATGTGGTTGTGACGACCTATGCTTTTTCGGGCGGCAAGATCAATTTTGAACATCTGGAGGCACTTAAGAGCGCAGTCGGCAAGGAGCATGTCGTGCTCGATGTCAGCTGTAAGAAAAAGGAAAAGGACAGTCAGCATTACTTTATTGTGACGGATCGCTGGCAGAATATGACAGATGTCGAACTGAACAGGGAGACGCTTGAGACGCTTTCCGACTACTGCGATGAGTTCCTGATCCACGCCGCGGATGTTGAGGGACGTCAGAAGGGAATCGAGGCCGGCGTGGTGGAGATCCTGGGGAATTATGAGGGACGCCCGATGGTCTATGCGGGCGGCGTCCGCGCAGCCGCGGATATCACACGGATCAAGCTCCTGGGACGCAACCGTCTGGATGTTACGATCGGCAGTGCACTGGAACTGTTCGGCGGATCGCTTTCTCTGGACGATGTGATCGAGGCGTGTAACGCGGGACATTAGGGCGTAGCTGCGAGCCACGCGTTACTCGGAATTCGCTTCGCGAATCCCTCGTGCGCGGCTGTCGCCGCTTTTCTGCAGACAAAACAAAACCGGGATCGAGCAGGCTCGTCCCGGTTTTTCTTTGCCTTTTATACTTGGCTCGTAGTTAACGATAATTAGTTCAGCTTAGTTACGTTAACTGCCTGGGGTCCCTTGGTTCCCTGGATGACATCGTACTCGACCTGGTCGTTCTCGTCGAGAGACTTGAAGCCTTCCATGTTCAGACCGGTGAAATGTACGAATACATCGTTGCCGTTCTCATCAGAGATGAATCCGTACCCCTTCTGATTGTTGAACCACTTGACTGTTCCCTTGTTCATTGATGTTACCTCCTAAAAGAAAAACAAAAAGTACCGTTGCATAATCGCAACATATCCACTTTAGCATAGGCAGGCAAAAAACGCAAGGAGTCTTTTTCCTTGTTTTTCCCATACGGTGGTGTTAAACTATCATGATATCAGAGTTGTGAGGCGGAAAGATCCGTCTGCATCACGGGACCATGGTTCAGGAGGAACAGCATGACTTTATTGGAACAATGGCAGGAGCAGGCATATTCGGAGACAGCGGACAAGGGTGCGCTTAAGAAACTCTGGACTGATTATTTTGCCAGAGAAAAAGAGATCTATGAACAGCTTCTGGCCAGCCCGGACGAGGAGGTTCGCGGTACGGTCAGGGAGCTTGCCGATAAGTATCAGGTGGATATCATGACGATGACCGGTTTCCTGGACGGTATCAATGATTCCCTGATAACTAAGAACCCCATCGAAGAGATGGGGGAGGATACCGAAGTAAGCCTGAAGTTTGACAAGGAGCTCCTGTATAAGAATATGGTCGCGGCGGGTGCAGACTGGCTTTACGGTCTTCCGCAGTGGGAACCGATCTTCACGGAGGAACGCCGCAAGGAACTCTATAAGGAGCAGAAGGATTCCCAGACCGTTCGCAAGGCGGTCAAGGTTTACCCTAACGATCCCTGCCCGTGCGGGAGCGGCAAAAAGTACAAAAAGTGCCACGGCAAGAACGGCGCGAACCGCTTTGAGGCGTAAGCCGCAGGCAGGACGGGATCATCAGGCATGAATCATACCGGCCGGAGCCGGAGAACAGGATAAGACTATGGATAAGGAACGTTTTTTGGAGGTATACCGTCACTCATTGGCACATATACTCGCCAAGGCGGTGATCGAGATCTACGGCCGGGAGGTGCAGTATGCGATCGGACCGCAGATTGAGGACGGATGTTACTATGATTTTCTGATCCCTGCTTCCGTACGTGAGGAGGATTTCAAGGCGATCGAGGAAAAGATGCGCGAGATCATCAAGCGCAGGGAGGACTGGACGAGACAGGAGGTCACCCGCGCAGAGGCGCTGTCGCTCTTTGACGGTCAGAAGTTCAAGACGGAGCTCATTCAGGATCTGCCCGAGGACGAGACGATCACGGTCTACCGCACGGGTGATGATTTCATTGATCTCTGCCGCGGCCCGCACGTGGAAAACTCGCAGGAACTGATGAATGTGGCATACAAGATCCGTGCGGTTTCCGGTGCCTACTGGCGCGGCGATGAGAAGCGGGACAGCCTGCAGCGCATCTATCTCTACGCCTATCCGTCCAAGGATGAGCTCAAGGAGCATCTGCGGCTTGTGCAGGAGGCGCTGGATCGCGATCACAAGAAAATCGGCGCGGAGCTCTCTCTGTTCATGTTCGACGAGACGGCGCCCGGTATGCCGTACTGGCTGCCCCGCGGCTGGAAGGTGTATCAGGAGCTGCTGAAGTTTTCCCGTGAGATCCAGGAGAAGCACGGCTATACGGAGATCGCGGCACCGCTGGTCAATAACAAGAAGCTCTGGCTGATCAGCGGCCACTGGGCGCATTATATCAACAATATGTTCATGGTCCCCGGCATCTCCGGATGGCTTAAGGCTGACGCAGAGATTCCCAGGGTCGTGGAGGATGCCCGGGAGCTGGACGATACTGACGCAAAAGAGATCACGGTACGGCTTGGCAGGGAGACGGTGGTCTACAACCGTGAAAATCTCGATACGATGGCAGCAAAGCCCATGAACTGCCCGAACGCGATGATGACCTACAAGCGGACGGTTCATTCCTACAAGGAGCTGCCGATCCGATACAGTGAGTACGATGTACTGCACCGCAAGGAGAAATCCGGCCAGATGAACGGTCTCTTCCGCGTGCAGGAATTCCGGCAGGACGATGATCATACTTTTGTCATGGAGAGCCAGATCGAGGAGGAGATCGCGGATATCATGGCAATCGCTGACGAGATCTACGCCACCTTCGGTGTGACGTACCGCGCCGAGTTTTCTACAAGGCCAGAGGATTTCATGGGCGATATCGAGGTATGGGACCGCGCGGAAGCGGCACTCAAGAGGATCCTCGATAAAAAGTACGGAGAGGGCGGTTATGAAGTCAACGAAGGCGACGGCGCTTTTTACGGCCCCAAGATCGACCTGCAGATCAAGGACGCGCTCGGGCGCGAATGGCAGTGCGGCACGGTACAGCTTGACTTCCAGCTGCCGCATAATTTCGGCCTGACCTATCAGGCGGCCGACGGGAGCCTGCAGATGCCGGTGGTCATTCACCGCGCGATCTACGGTTCTCTGGAGCGCTTCATCGGGATCATCATCGAGAACTTCAAGGGTGTTTTCCCGTTCTGGCTCTCGCCGTATCAGGTGGGGATCGTTCCGATCCGTCCGGAACACAACGCCTATGCGCAGCAGGTCGCGGAGAGGCTCACGGCAGCCGGGATCCGCGTCGAAAGCGATCTTTCCGACAGCAATATGAAGGAAAAGATCAAGAAATTCAAAAACCTCAAGGATCCCTATATCCTGGTCCTCGGAGACAAGGAGGCATCAGAGCAGACGGTATCCGTCAATGTACGGGGATCCAACAAACAGCTGCAGGGAGTTCCTTTGGAAGACTTTGCTGCACTGTGCGAGCGGCAGATGAAGGAACGTAATCTTGAACTTGCGCAGGAGATTTAAAACAGCGGGCGCGGCACTGGCCGCGCTCCTTGTATGTGCTCTGCTGCATTCGGACGCCGTCCGTGCGGAGAACGCCGAGACGATCTTTGAAGAGACAGATGAGGTTGTGTATTCCGAAGCCGCGATCAGCGCGTCCCGGTCGGAGAGCATAAAGCTTCCTGTCGCGGACTCCTTTGCGGTGACGATCCCGGCCGATTTTGTCCCGGACAGCGTACCGGGGCGGTTCATCTGCCGCAGATATCCGCTCGACTCCGCAAACATCGCGGTGCAGACGATACTGCTTGAGGATGAGACGGCGTTTACCAACGCGGAACGCCGCGCCATGGAAGAGCGCGGGGAAGCGCAGACAAGGGTACGCCGCGAGTATACGAATCTGACGGCGGATATGCTGGAGGCGGCTCTTAACGAAACACTCGAAGACCCCCTGCAGCTCAAGGTGACAAAGTTTGTCTCCATGACACTGAAGCGCGATTCGGACGGCGCTGTCTTTCCGGGGTTTCGAGCGAACGCGGAGATCACCGGCGCGCCGAAACCGGTGACGGAGGAGATCTATATCGTGATCTCCGATACCCGGATCTTTACCGTGACATATGCCCGTGCTTCGGATGACGAGTTTGAAGAGCAGTTTCGGAAAAGTGCCGCCACGATCGCGGTTTATTGAGGAAGCTCCGGGATAAGCGAAAGGCGTTAACATGCAGATCATCATTGTAGGATGCGGAAATGTAGGAGGGACGCTGGTGCGTCTTCTTCTGGCAGAGGGACATGCCATCACGGTCATTGACAGCGAGGAGAGCGTCATTGAAAGTATTGAGGGCAGCCTCGACTGCATGGGTATCGTCGGCAACGGAGCCAGCTTCCAGGTACAGCATGAGGCGGGGATCGAGCACGCGGATCTTCTGATCGCCGTGACCCCCAGTGATGAGCGCAATCTCCTGTGCTGCCTGATCGCCAAAAAGGCCGGCAACTGCCATACGATTGCCAGAGTCCGCGATCCGGTGTACAAGCGGGAGATCGGCTATATCAAAGAGGAACTGGGACTTTCCCTTGTGATCAATCCCGAGGAGGCGGCCGCGTCTGAAGCGGCGAGACTCCTGAAGTTTCCCTCGGCCAGCGCGATCGAGACCTTTGCCAAGGGCAGAGCGGAAATGGTGCGTATCCGCCTGGAGGAGGACTCCAGACTGATCGACAAGACGCTGATGGAGCTTCCGACGGATCTGCTGGAGGGGGTTCTGGTCGGTGTCGTCCAGCGCGGTGATGAGGTGTTCATCCCCAACGGCAGCTTCGTCCTCAGACGCGGCGACGAGATCAGTTTTATCGGCGCGCAGAAAAACATGATCCGCCTATTTAAGAAACTGGGATTGCCGACGACGCGCGTGCGTTCCGCGATGCTGGTGGGCGGCGGCGATACCGGATACTATCTTGCCAGCAACCTGATCTCCATGGGGATCCGCGTCAAAATCTTCGAGCGCGACAAGGCCCGCTGTGAGGAGCTTTCGGACATGTTGCCTGAGGCCCTCATCATCAACGGAGACGGCACAGAAAAAGAACTGCTCCTGGAGGAGGGACTGGCCGGCACGGAGGCGTTTGTTACGCTGACGAATCTGGATGAGGAGAATATCATGCTCTCCATGTATGCCAAGAGTGTTTCATCGGCCAAGCGGATCACCAGGGTGCACCGGGTGTCCTATGATGATATCATCGGCAGTATGGATCTGGGCAGTATCCTTTACCCGCGCAATATCACGGCAAACCGCATCATGCGCTATGTCCGCGGGATGGCCGGCGCCGGAGCCGGGCTGGAGTCGCTGTACCGCATCTCGGAGGGCAAGGTCGAGGTCGTCGAGTTCCGTGTGGAGGATGAAAGCGTCGCCTGCGGCAAACGGCTGATGGACATGAAACTCAAGCAGGGCGTCCTGATCGCCTGCATCATCCGGAAGACGGAGATCATCATCCCCAGAGGACATGATGAGCTCCGCTCCGGTGACAGTGTGATCCTTGTGACTACCGGCAGTATCCGCGGGATCAGGGATATGCTCGCATGAATATCGGGATTCTGAGATTCATTCTGGGACGGCTTTTGATCGTCACCGGTACGCTGCTGCTTCTGCCGGCGGCTGTGGGAGCGATCTACGGTGAGAGCGACGGACTGATCTTTCTGATCATGGCGCTCATCACTGCGCTGCTGGGCGGCCTGCTCGCAAGAAGAAAGCCGAAGACGCGGGAATTTTACGCGAGAGAAGGCTTTGTCGCGACAAGCCTCTCCTGGATCCTGATGAGTCTGGTCGGTGCGCTTCCGTTTACGCTCTCCGGCGTCTGCCCGTCCTACATAGATGCACTGTTTGAGACCGTATCCGGATTCACGACGACCGGAGGAAGTATTCTGACATCCCTGGACGGTATCTCCTACTGTGTTCATTTCTGGCGCTGCTTTACGCACTGGATCGGCGGTATGGGCGTGCTTGTCTTTATCCTGGCGATCCTGCCGATGGCGGACGGCTACGGAATGCATCTGATGCGCGCCGAGAGCCCGGGCCCCAAGGCGTCCAAACTGGTCCCGAAGCTCGGCAGTACGGCGAAGATCCTGTATGTGATCTACATGATCATCACGGTTTTGGAGATCCTTGCGCTCTTTTTCACCGGCATGCCGGTCTTTGACTGCTTTACCATCACATTTTCCACGGTCGGTACCGGAGGCTTTGCGCTGACAGGGGAAGGCGTCGCTGCCTATTCGACGGCTTCTCAGATCGTGATCACGGTATTTATGATCGTGTGCAGCATCAATTTCAATGCCTATTTCCTGCTGTTCATCGGCCGGTCAGCCAAGGCGTTCAAGCTGGAGGAGGTCCGTGCCTATCTGCTCATGGTATTCGGTGCCGCTGCGATGATCGCGGTAAACCTGGTCATGTGCGGGACGTTCACCAATCCGTTTGAGGCTTTTCACCACGCGCTGTTCAACGTGTCTTCCATTTCTTCGACGACGGGATTCGCCTCCAAAGACTTCAATCTGTGGCCGGAGTTTTCGCGATCGGTGCTGATGATCCTGTGCATGATCGGTGCCTGCGCGGGCTCCACGGGCGGCGGCTTTAAGGTCTCCCGTCTGCTGATCCTGTTAAAGAGCGCGCGCAATGAGATCGTTTATGTGATCCACCGCAAGAGTGTACGGCGTGTGCATATGGACGGCAAATCCATCGAGGAGCAGACCGTGAAATCGGTTGCCGCGTATGCGGTCCTCTATTTTGCGATCTTTGTGGTATCTTTCCTGATGGTCTCCGCGGACGGCTTTGATTTTTCGACAAACCTGACCTCCGTCGCCGCAACACTCAACAATGTCGGTCCCGGCCTGAACATGGTGGGACCCGCGGGAAACTATGCGCAGTTTTCCGTTCTTTCCAAACTGGTATTCATCTTTAACATGCTCGCGGGGCGTCTGGAGATCCTGCCGATGCTCATCCTGTTCAGGCCCTCGACCTGGCGGAAGAATTCCTGATCGATCATGCCGCGGAGCACCCGGGCGTCAGAACATTCCGAGGATCCAGGTGCGCATCAGGAAGAACAGAAACAGGTGCGCGGGATAGTAGATGTAGAAGAAGTATTTTCTGGCGGGGCTGTTGCCGATGAATCCGCGTTTTCCACTGTAGAACAGGATCAGGATAAAGGCCGGGAATGCCCATACCTCCAGATAGAGGCGCGAAAGCACAAAGAACGCGCATCCCAAAGCCGCAAGACGGATCGAGTGGAGGAAATAAAAGCACATGATCACCAGGACACCGATCCCGCCGTAGTCGGTGTTCGTGGCCTCTGCGAGATAGAAGGCGCCGGCTGTGGCAGGAACGGCGACGAGAAAGGTGATCGGACGAACGCCATAGCGGCGGCGGAACTCTTCGATGATCCAGCACGCGGCAAGACCGATCGCGAGCGTAAGGAAGACATTCTGGTGCTCATAGATCTCCGGCCGGTTATCATAGATCAGCTTCGGGATATCCAGAGACATCGGATCGGTGAGCGTGTCCGTGGCGATCAGATCAAAAGGCAGCTCGGAAAGCACCGCGAACAGCAGGAGATTGATGAGATATCTGATCCGGCTGTGGGTATGCAGCAGGCCTTCGATCAGCAGAAAGCAGTAGATCGGAAAAGCGGTCCGGCCGATCCCGCGAAGGACCAGATAGATCTGGTACAGGCGTTCAAAGCCTATATCCTCGGGGAACCGCCAGGTAACAAGCATGAAATAGATGATCCCAGCCGCAAAATGATCGATCGTCATGGTGATGATGGCGACCAGTTTCAGAGTACTTCCGCTTAAGGGGCTGACTGGAGGGAAATCCTTCAATTCTTTTATCAGAGCATCGGTCATGGTATAATAGATGATACGTCCTGGAGGGAAAACATGCAACTGACATTTATCGGAGCCGATCATGAAGTAACGGGGAGCTGTCACTGCCTGGAGATCGCGGGGAAGCACATCCTTGTCGATTACGGGATGGAGCAGGGGCGCGATACTTTTGAAAATGCGCCGCTGCCGGTATCCGCGGCCAAGATCGATTATGTGTTCCTGACGCATGCCCATGTGGATCACTCGGGGCTGCTCCCGCTGCTTGCTGCGCAGGGCTTTGACGGACGTGTTTTTGCCACGGAAGCGACCTGCGATCTCTGTGACATCATGCTCCGCGACTGTGCGCATATTCAGGCACAGGAGGCGGAGTGGCGCAACCGCAAGGGCAAGCGCAACAGTGATATCGAACAGCAGACGCCGCAGTATTCCATGGAGGATGTCCTGAAGATCCTGAAGTGCTTTATCCCCTGCCCGTACGGCGAGGAGATCGAGGTCTGGCGCGACGACCAGGGGGCGGGATCGATCCGGATCAGGTTTACGGATATCGGGCACCTGCTCGGGAGCGCGAGCATTGAGGTCTGGGCCCGGGAGGGTGTACAGGAGCGCAAATTTGTTTTTTCCGGAGATATCGGCAACAGCGACCAGCCCCTGCTCAGGAATCCGATCTGCACGGAGGAGGCGGACTATGTGATCATGGAGTCCACCTACGGCGACCGGCTGCATAGCGCGCAGAAGCCTGATGTTCTGGGGGATCTGGTAAGCGTTCTTGACCGCACCTTCGCGCGCGGCGGCAATGTGGTCATTCCTTCGTTTGCGATCGGCCGCACACAGGAACTGCTCTACTTCCTCAGGCGCATCAAGATCGAGCATCTTGTTCATACCGTCGAAGATTTTCCCGTATATGTGGACAGTCCGCTCGCGGTCGAGGCGACCGATATCTTCCGGCGGAATCAGCACAGCTGTTACGACGGGGAGGCCGCGGAGCTTCTTAGAAAAGGGATCAATCCCCTGAGTTTTCCGGGCCTGCATCTTTCCATCACGGCGGATGAATCCCGCGCGATCAATTTTGTCACCGAACCGGCAGTGATCATCTCCGCGTCCGGCATGTGCGAGGCCGGACGTATCAAGCACCATCTCAAGCACAATCTGTGGCGGCAGGAGTCTACGATCCTGTTTGTCGGTTACCAGTCTGTTGGGACGCTGGGACGCGCGATCGTCGACGGCGCGGAGCAGGTCAAACTCTTCGGGGAGGCCGTGGATGTGCGCGCGGAGATCGCACGGATCACCGGACTGTCCGGCCACGCGGACAAGGATGGTCTGCTGCGCTGGCTTGACGGCTTTACGAATACGCCCCGCAGAGTGTTTGTCGTTCACGGCGAGGATACGGTCTCGGCCGGATTCGCGGACCTGATCCGCCGCACCAGAGGATTTGAGGCGGATGCGCCGTACAGCGGGACGATCTTTGACCCTGTGGCGAATCGCTATGTCCGTGAGGCGGTGCCGGTACCGATCAAGAAGAAGGCGAAACGCGGTATTTCCGATGTCTTTGAGCGCCTGAAGGCGGCCGGCGCCAGACTCATCGCGGTGATCGGGCGTGCGGAGGGTCTGCCGAACAAGGATCTGGCAAAATTCGCCGATCAGGTCACGGCGCTGTGCGATAAATGGGATAACAGTAAAAGAGGGTAGAAGATGAGCTACGCAGATGAAGTCTTTGTAAACATGTGTCAGGACATCCTTGACAACGGCACCTCCACGGAAGGGGAGGCTGTCCGCCCGCACTGGGAGGACGGGGCGAGTGCCTACACGATCAAGAAATTCGGTGTGGTCAACAGGTATGACCTGAGAAAGGAGTTCCCGATCCTGACCCTCAGACCTACAGGGATCAAGTCGGCGACGGACGAGGTTCTCTGGATCTGGCAGCGCAAGTCCAACAACATCCACGACCTCAAGCCCCACATCTGGGATGAGTGGGCGGATGAGGACGGCTCCATCGGCAAGGCGTACGGCTATCAGATGGGCGTGAAACACCACTATAAAGAGGGCGATTTCGATCAGATCGATCGGGTGCTTTATGATCTGAAACACACGCCTTTTTCCCGCAGGATCCTTACAAACATCTATGTGCATCAGGATCTGCATGAGATGAATCTCTATCCCTGCGCCTACAGCATGACCTTCAATGTCACGCAGGAGCAGGGACAGGATAAGCTCGTTCTCAATGCGATCCTGAACCAGCGGTCCCAGGATGTGCTCGCGGCAAACAACTGGAACGTTGTGCAGTACTCTGTGCTGGTACATATGATCGCGAGAGCCGTCGATATGATCCCGGGGGAACTGGTCCACGTGATCGCTGATGCGCATATCTATGACCGCCATGTTCCGATCGTACGCGAACTGATCGCCCGCCAGGCGTATCCGGCGCCGAAGTTCACATTGAACCCCGAAAAACATGACTTTTACGAGTTTACATCCGACGATGTATCGCTTGAAAACTATCAGCACGGCGAGCAGATCAAAAAAATACCTATTGCTATTTAATCGCTTTTCTGCTAAAATCTCTCTGTGTGTCCCTTAATCCCGGCACATGACAGGGAGAATGGATGAAAAAGACAGCAATAGTGTATTTTTCCGAGCATCATGGAAACACACGCAAAGTAGTGGAGGCCATAGCGGCAGCACACGAGGAAGTCACGCTGATCGATGCGGCCACTAAGATCGAGGTAGATCTTTCGGGATATGAGAGGATCGGATTCGCCTCCGGGATCTACGGCGGGCAGTTCGCCAAAAAGCTGCTTACGTTTGCGCAGATCAATCTGCCGGACCGCAAGGAGACGTTCATCATCTATACGAGCGCGATGAACGGCAAAAAGTACGGTGACGATCTCCGACAGCTGCTCGACAAGCGTAACGCCAGGGTCCTCGGGACATGGCACACCAAGGGCTACTGCACCTTCGGGCCGCTGAAGCTCATCGGCGGGGCATTTAAGGGTAAGCCCGGCGAAGCGGAGCTGCAGGAGGCAGTCAGGTTTTACGAGAGCCTGGGCAGTCAGGCTGACACGGACAGATTCAAATTCACGCAGAGCGGAGAATGATACGGAAGATCGAGAAAGAAAGGGGAACAGACATGGCACAGAAGAAACGCAACGGAAAACTCCTGATCAAGGTCATCCTGATCGCGCTGGCGGCAGTTGTTTCAGTGGCGGTCATCCTGACGGTCATCAGTGCAACAACGCTCAGGTCCACCTATGAGAGCCTGATCGAGGAGACGATCATGACGGCCTCTCATCAGCTCAATTCCGAGATGTCAAGTGTCTGGGACGGCGAGTGGGATCTGGACGGGGAGAGCCTGCTCAAGGGCGGCACCGATGTCACGCAGGAATACCAGAACCTGATGGATGAACTCAAGTCCAGAACAGGTCTGGATTACACGATCTTCTACGGCAAGACGAGACGTGTCACGACACTCATGAAAAAGAGCGGCGGACGTCTGGTCGGTACGGACGCTTCCGACGCGGTGCAGTCGGCGGTCCTGGGACAGGGCAAGACGTATTACGCACCGAATATCACGATCGAGGGCAGCAAGTACTACGGCTACTATGTGCCGATCTATCAGCCGGGCACCAAGGAAGTTGTCGGTATGTCGTTCTCCGGCCGTCTCTCTGAGGATGTCAATGCCGAGATCTCACGCAACGTCATCACCATGGTCCTGATCGCGGCACTGCTGGTCGCTGTTGTCGCAGCGCTTGGCATGCTGGTCGCGCTGAAGACCTCCAAGAAGATGGCCGGTATCGCAACGAGCATCAACGATCTGGCATCCGGCGATCTCAAGGTTGAGCTTGACGAATCGCTTCTTGCCCGCCATGACGAACTCGGTACGATCGCGGACAGCACGAGACAGTTTAAGGATAAGATCGCCGAGGTTATCGGCACAACAAGGCGCATGAGCCAGGAACTTCACAGCTCCAGTTCGGAACTTACCGAATCCGCCGGACAGGCGTCCACAGCCTCCAGCCAGGTTTCCGAGGCGGTCAATGAAGTCTCCAGAGGAGCGGTCTCCCAGGCGGAGAGCATCCAGACGGCAGCGGCCAACACCGACGGCATCGGCCGCAACATCGATGATATCAGCGATAACGTTTCTCAGCTTGATGAGTACACGGGCCAGATGAAGAAGTCCTGCGATGATGCCATGGAAGCAATGGAAAAGCTGATCTCCCAGAGCCAGGAGGTTATGGCTTCCGTCAAGGAGATCGACAACACGATCCACTCCACCAACGAGAGTGCCAAGGGCATCTCCCAGTTCTCGGATGCAATCACGGATATCGCCGAAGAGACGAACCTGCTCTCCCTCAACGCTTCGATCGAGGCGGCACGTGCCGGCGAAGCGGGCAAGGGCTTCGCGGTTGTCGCTTCCCAGATTCAGAAGCTTGCTGATCAGTCCAAGAACAGCGCGGATCAGATCAAGGATATCGTGGAAAAACTGCTCGCGGATTCCGATGCCTCTGTTGAGGTCATGAACCGCCTGAACGAGAACTTCGCCGCACAGGGCGAACAGCTTTCTTCGACGCAGCAGGATATGCAGGATATGTCCATGAACGTCAAGAATGTGGAGACCAGTTCCAAGCAGATCTCCGACAGAGTCCGTCAGCTCAACGATGCCAAGATGAGCCTGGTCGAGATCATCCAGGATCTGTCAGCGATCTCCGAGGAGAATGCGGCGTCCACAGAGGAGACCAACGCCTCCATGCAGGAACTCAACGCGACCTTCTCCGTGATCAGCGAATCCGCACAGCAGCTGCAGGTCCTCGCCGACAATCTGCAGGAGACCATCAGCTACTTCCAGGATTAAGACAGAGAACCATGCTTCATCATCAAAAAGCGGCCGCTTCCAGCGGTCGCTTTTTGCGTGACAAATCCCGGCGCATCGTGTAAAATATATGGGTCATGCAGGATATCATCGATCGCATAATTGAAGAAAGTCCGGAACCCCAGCGCGGCATTCTGTCCCTTTCCGAGGATAAGATCACGCTCACGGTGGATCCGGGAGAAGCTGTTGAGGAGTATATCAGTGCATCCTCTTTAAACGGCAGGCCGGTGGAAGGGTTCGTGATGACAGACGAACCCCGTTTTCGTGTCCTGACACCCCATTTTTTCGGAAAACACGAGGAGATCGGTTTCACCGTCAGCATGGAGGGCCTCCGCGGCGGCGATCACGTTGAGGGGAAGATCTATCTGGTCACGGACTGCGGGGAAACGACGGTCCCTGTTTCGGTGAACGTCCGCAAACCTTATCCTGTGATCCGTGATGAGACCGGCGAAGAGGAGATGAAGAATCTCTTCCATTTCGCAAACCTCGCCCGCAGGAGTTTTGATGCGGCTACACGTCTTTTCTATGACCGCGAGAGAATGTATCAGTTCTTTCTGGGGGCTGACAAGAAATACCGCACGATCTACAGAGGCCTGGTGGGTGCGGATCAGAACTCAGTCGACGCAGGGATCAGCGTAGAGGAGTTTCTGATCGCGATCCGAAAAAAAGAACCTATCGTCTATGAGATCGACAGGACGGAATTGTTTCTGGACAGAGTCGCCGAGGATCAGGAGGAAACTTTCAGGATCACACGGCGCGGCTGGGGATACACCTATCTGGACATCGAGGCGGACGGGGATTTTCTTGCCGTTCGCAAAAACAGACTTTCGGACCGGGACTTTCTTGGAAATGTCGCCAATCTCTCCGTAGAGATCCGCAGCGAGGAACTGCATGAGGGCAGAAACTTCGGCAGCATCCGTATCCATAACGCCTATACGCAGCTGCAGATCGATGTAACGGTGATCCGCGACAGCGATTCCCGGACGATGGACAGGAAGTCCGAGTATCGTGAAAAGCAGATGATGGAGATGTCCCTCATCCGCACTTATATCGCCTATCGTCTGGGCAGGATGCGCTCCAGAGAATGGCTTCTTGAGACCGGCAAGATCGTTTCCCGGATGAACACGCTCGCACCGGATGATGTCCGCTTCCAGATGTACACCGCGCATTATCTGATTACGGCCTCCCGGGAAAACGAGGCCATCTGGGTTCTGGACAGGGTCCGCACCAGTGTTGAGGAGACAGGGGCATACGGCGATGCGATGCGTGCCTACTTCCTCTATCTGGAGACACTGCTCTCAAGACAGGAGAACAAGATCAGCGCTGTTGAGGAGATCATCGGCGGGATGCTCTCCCGGACGCCGGATGACTGGAGGCTCGCGTGGCTTCTCCAGTTCCTGCTCCATGATCACGCTTCCGGCAACGCACGCAGAATGCGGCTGTACGAAGAGCAGTTTGAATACGGGTGCCGCAGCCCGATCCTGTATATTGAGGCGATCGATCTTATGGGCCGTGATTCTTCGATCCTCAAGAAGATCGATCCTTTTACGCTGTATGTTCTCACCTTTGCCGCGAGGCACCACGCGATCCCCAGGACGCTGATCGACAGGGTGGTCTGGCTGCTGATGAGGGAAAAGCACGGCAGCAGCAGATACTATAAGATCCTGACGGCCTGCTATGACGCGGATCATGACTCGGGTGCGGTGGGAGCGATCTGCTCGCTCCTGATCAAGGACGCGCGCATGGACGAGGAGGCGTTTGTCTGGTACCGCCGTGGTGTTGAAGAGGATCTGCAGATCACACGGCTGTATGAGTATTACATGAGCTCTTACCCTGCGCCCCGTGACGGCGACAGGGCCGAGGAGATCCCGAGACAGGTGCTTCTGTATTTTTCCTATCGGTCGGAGCTTCCCTATGACAAGAACGCGCTGCTCTACCGCTATGTGATCGCGCATCGCGAGGAGGAGCCCGAGCTGTATCAGAATTATCTGCCGCAGATCGAGCAGTTTGTCTCCGAGCAGATGTCCAAGGGGAGGATCGACCATCATCTGGGCGAACTGTACACGGAGTTCAGTACGCTTCAGCCGCAGGATCCGATAAGCGCCGAACGTTTCTTTGAGGCGATGAACACGGTCGAGATCGCGGTTGATGATCCCCGGATCCGCCGTGTGGTGCTTGTTTATGACAGGCTTCGTTCAGAGCGTGTTTACCCGGTGACGGATCGGTCAGTGCGGATCCCCATGTACGGAGGCGACGTGGCGATCCTGTTTGAAGACAGGGAGGGCAGGCGTTATACCAGAATTCCGGGCGGACATGAGACCGGCGAAAAGAAACGCGCAAAAAGCGAAAGAAAGACGCCGGCAGATATCCTTGCCGCCTGTCACACGCTGCTTCCGTTCCTGCGTGAGGGAAATGCCAATATCAATCTTTATCTGATGGAAGCCGACCGTCTGCAGATCACGGCGGACAACGTGGACCGGTACCGCCGGCTCGTGGAATCGGACGCCCTCACAAGCTACGCGAGAAACGAGCTGTCCTGCGCGCTGATCCGGTTTTACTATGACAATGATTTCGTCAGACAGCTGGCGGATTATCTACCGCTCTCACATCCGGAGCGCATGAGCCAGAGGGAGAGATGCGACGCGCTCGAGATTATGGTCCTCTCCGGAATCTATGAGCAGGCCTTTACGTGGATCAGCCGTTTCGGGCTGTCCGGACTGTCCGGAACGGATGACAAGATGATCTATCGGCTTGCGTCCCGCTCGATCGCGCGGGGGGATTATCCGGACAACGAAACCGCGGATATGGTGTCCTTTGCGGCATTCCGCTCCGGAAAACACGATGAGGGGATCCTCCTCAAGCTCGTAAAGAGATTTACCGGCCTTATGAAGGATGAGCAGGCGATCTTCAAGGCGTGCGGGGCTTTTTCCGTGGAGTGTCTGCCGCTCGCGGAGCGGATGCTAACACAGCTTCTGTTCACCGGTGCGCATGCGCTCAACGAGGACAAGCTGCTGGCGGTTCTCGCTAAAAATGACGGTTCGATCAAGATCCAGAAGGCCTGTCTGACCAGACGCTCCCGTGATAACCTGTTTGCCGGAGAGCCCATGGGACAGCAGATGGTTGAGCGGATCCGGGCTCTGTGCCTCGCCGGAGAGAGTATCCCGCCCGCCTGCCGCCTTGCGTATCTTAAGTATTACGCCGAAAACCCGCAGCAGGCTCCTGACGAGGAGGTCCTGACCACATTCCTCATGCAGCTGGAGCACGCGGAAAAAGGAATGCCGTTCCTGTACGCCTATCGGCAGAGGATTCCCGAGCTGGCGCTCGCGGACGGGATGCGGTTTGTTCAGGTGACCGGCGCCCCCGGAACCGCTGCGGCGATCTTCCTGAAGCGTTCAGATGAGGGGGAATATCATCAGAAGCGCATGACAGAGCCGTATCCGGGCATCTATACCTATGGGGAGGCTCTTTTCCCGGGAGAAAGCCTGAGCTACTATATCACGATGCGGCAGGACGGTGTGGACCGTCTGTCAGCCAGCGGTGAGATGAAGTGTGATCTGATGGACGATCCGCCGGAGGGAGAGAGCCGCTTTGCTCTGACCAGCCGGCTGCTCAGGGCCAGGACACAGAATGACCGTGCGGCGGTTCATTCGATCCTGTACAGCATGTACAAGAATGAATTCCTCTGTGAAAAACTGTTTCCGCTGCCGGGAGAGAATAAAGAATGACGGACAGGAAAGATAACAACAGCATTACCGGCGTGATCGCGGGGATCCGGCTTACCGAGGAAACGGCGCAGATCAGTTATCTCGTGCCCGGTGCCGCGGAATCCGAGACCCTGAGTTCTGTCGCCGGTGCGGAGGTTTATGATTTTCCGCTGGTGCTCGCAAAAAGACGGGACAACGGACTTTGGCTCTTCGGACGGGAAGCGGTCCAGGCCGCGGCAGCCGGAGAAGCACAGCGAGTGGATGATCTGCTTGCGCGTGCCGGCTCTTCGGACAGCGTGACCGTCGGCGGAGAGGATCTGGAGGGATTGCCGCTTCTTGTCCTCTATCTGAAAAAGATGATCTCGCTCCTGTTCATGGAGCTCAAGGGGGTATCCTCGGGAGCGGATGAGCTTGCCGCGATCCAGATCGCAACGGATCTGGAAACGGATCTTCCGGAGGAGGTGTTTGCCGGACTTGCCGCCGCGCTCAGATCCGGATTCCGCTCTCTTAAGCGTGTGGAGTGGTGCAGCTTTGCCGAGTGCCTGCACTGGTATCTCGAGGGGCAGACCGCAGAGCAGCGGACAGAGGAGGCGCTCGCTTTTTCCTGCGACGGCAGTTCGCTGGTCAGCTACCGGCATGAGGTCAATCATCATACCAGACCATTTGTGGCGGGGGTGGAGCGCCTGGAAGAGGATGCGCTTCCGGCGGCGCCCGATGCCGAAAGGGATAAGACGTTTCTTGCGATCGCGACAAAACGCCTGACGGAGCATCCGGCCACGGCGGTCTATCTGCTCGGGGAAGGCTTTGATGAAGCGTGGCTTGCCGATTCGCTCGAGTATCTGTGCCGCGGCCGCCGGGTTTTTCTGGGAAACAATCTTTTCAGCCGCGGGGCCGTACTCCGCATGCGCGAAAAACTCTGTCCTTCGGATTCCGAAACGCAGACGGTGTATCTCGGACCGGACAGGATCCTGGCAAATCTCGGCATCCGTGTCAGAAAGCGCGGAGAGAGCCACTATCACGCGCTGATCGACGGAGGAAGTCCCTGGCGTGAAGCATCCGCCAGACTGGAGGTCATTCTGGACAAGGACCCTGTGATCGCCATTGAGGTCACACCGCTGTCGGGAAGCGGCGCGCGCACGGAACTGCTCGAACTGTTCGGTCTGCCGGTCAGAGACCGCAGAACAACACGGCTGTCGGTTTCGCTTGAGATGTTTTCCGTGGACAGAGCAAAGCTGTCCGTGGTAGATCTTGGTTTCGGCGATACGGCTCCCTCGAGCGGAGAGCACTGGGAACGCTTTATCGCGCTTGATGCGCATGGCGGTTCCGGCGCTCCGGGGGACGGTCACAGGATGGAGAGCGGCGTGATCACGGAGCCGATCCTGTGCGCGGGCCGGGAAGCGCGCAGACCGTACTTTTTACCGGTACTGGACCGCAGGGTGTTTTCCGTGGAGGAGCTCTGCTATCTGATCAGCAAGAACGACTATCTTCTCACGATGGAAGCGTTCGGAACGGCGCTTCCCGACTGGCTGTCCGAGGAGTGTCTGCTGGATCCGCTCGCGGATCAGCTCAGGGAATTTGAAAAACGGCGCTGCTCCGTGGCTGTATATGCCGGGACGATCCTGGAGTATGTCCGTCTCTTTCCTGACGAGGAGCTGGCACGTATCGACAAGGTCCTCAGGGACGGCGATGCCAGAGACGGCACGGAGAAGAAACTGAAGATCATTGAGTATCTGATCCGGGAAGGGCGTCTGATGGAGGCGCATGACATGGTTGCTTCGTTCCGCAGGGAAGGGCTGCATCCGGTAGCACTGGCGCGGCTTCTCTACGATGAGGGAGTTATCTACGCGAGACTCTTCCACTATGAAGCGGCGGCTGCCTGCATGGAGGAGGCGTGGGATCTCTCCGGGGATTCCGAGGTCAAGGAGGCGTACCTTGCGGCACTCAGGCTTTCCATGAGTGAGGAGGAGTATATCAGCGCGATCGGGGATCGGCCGGAGCTGTCGCCCGAATCGCTGACGCTGGAGCGGAAGATCGGTGAAACGATGGATCTGTTCGCCGCGGGCCCTGACAACCATTTGCTGGGAACTCTGGATGTCTATCTGGACACAGGCAATCTGCGTGCGTTTGATGAGGAGACGAGCCGCGCCGAGGAGGAGATCCTGGCGGTTTACCGGAGAGCAATGGGATGAGCGCCAGAGTCAGAAAACCCAGGGGGCAGGCGCGGAAACGCAGACGCAGGGGCTCCCCGGAAGAGGTCCTGCCGATCTATGAAGGTCCGGAAGGCGCTGTCCGCGAAGCTAAAGAGATCTCCGCATCCTCCGCACCGCCCGAAAAAGAGAGGCGCGTAAGGAAAAAGAAGCGCCGCAGGCCGGAGACCGGGGAAGGCAACTGGGGAGAGATCGTATACAGCCGCGAATCCATGAACATGCACGATCCGGCCGAGAGGCGCGAGTTCGTGAATGCGTGTCTGCAGCAGATGGCGGAGGCGCAGCTGGAGATGGACCAGCTGGAGTATGAATACCGCAAGGTGACGGCGTATCTCAGGGATCTTGAGGAGATCGACGCGCTGCCGAAGAAGCAGCGCGAGTCCGTAGCAAGGCATGCCCAGAAGATCCTGGATGCCGGCCGCGGCCGTGAACAGTTTTACAGCCGGGATGTTCAGATGTCCCAGAATGATTTTGAACGGATGCACGAGATGGGCTCCAAACGGCAGGAGACGGTCGACCGCCTCGCCGAAGCGGAAGCCTATCAGAAAAAGATCCGAAATGACCTGCGGCGTCTGGACAATGAGCGCAACGCGTATGAGTATCGGCTGGATGAACTCGATCGAACGGTGTCAGCCTCACAGATCCTGCTGATCTTCGTGGCGGTCCTGCTTGGCGGTATTCTGGTCGTCCTGTTTATCATGAGCAGGATGTTCGGATGGAATGTACGGTACGGATACCTGCTCGCGGCGCTGTTTGCGGCGCTTTCCGCGACAGTATTGTTCTTTCGGGCGCAGAATGCCGGCAGAGAGCGTAAGAGTGTCAACGGCGGGATCACGAGGCTGATCCTGCTGCAGAACACCGTAAAGATCCGTTATGTCAACAATCAGAATCTGCTCAATTACATGACGCTCAAGTACAACGTCAAGAATTCAGCGGAACTGGCACGGATGGTCGACCTTTACGAAAAGGAAAAGGAGGACCGCGCCAAGCTGCGGGGTTCCGAGAAGACACTGATGGAATCCCAGCGGGAGCTCCTGCAGATGCTCAGAAATTTCCATCTTCAGTATCCGGATATGTGGATGAACCAGCTGTCTGGCCTCGTCAGCGATAAGGAGGAGGTCGAGGTGCGCCATCATCTGAATCAGCAGAGGCAGTCCCTCAGAGAACGGATGGACTACAATGAAAAGCGGGTCATGGGGCGCGCCCGCGAGGAGATCGAGCGCCTTGCCCGGGATTATCCGGAATACGCGGATGAGATCCTGGATATGGTCGCGAGAAGAAGGATCTAGTAAACCAGAAGAGGAGAAAAGGATATGTCGACAGATCGTTATCAGAGCCCGCTTTCTGACAGATACGCCAGCAGGGAGATGCAGTTTATTTTTTCGCCCGATTTCAAATTCCGGACCTGGCGCCGTCTGTGGATCGCGCTTGCGGAAACGGAACAGGAGCTGGGCCTGCCCATCACGGACGCGCAGATTGCCGAGCTCAGGAGTCACGCGGAGGACATCAACTACGAGGTGGCCAGGGAGCGCGAGCGCATCGTGCGGCATGACGTCATGAGCCATGTCTATGCGTACGGACAGCAGTGCCCGGAGGCCAAGGGGATCATTCATCTGGGCGCGACCAGCTGCTATGTCGGTGACAATACCGATGTCATCACCATGCGCGAGGGACTTAAGCTCCTGAGGGTCAAGATCCTCAATGTCATGGACAGTCTGGCCCGGTTTGCCGATACCTACAAAGAACTTCCCACACTGGGATTTACGCATTTCCAGCCGGCACAGCCCGTGAGCGTCGGAAAGCGCGCCTGCCTCTGGCTTCAGGATTTCCTCATGGATCTCGAGGATCTCGATGAGGCGGTCAGGAACCTGAAACTTCTGGGCTCCAAAGGCACGACCGGTACACAGGCGTCCTTCCTGGAACTCTTTCACGGGGATTATGACAAGGTGGATCGCCTTGATCCCATGATTGCGGAGAAGATGGGGTTCGATTACTGCATGGCGGTCTCCGGTCAGACCTATTCGCGCAAGCAGGACCAGCGCGTCATGAACGTGCTCGCCGGCATCGCGGTCACCGCGTCCAAGATGGCTACGGATATCCGCCTGCTCCAGCATCTCAAGGAGGTGGAGGAACCGTTTGAAAAGGGGCAGATCGGCTCGTCGGCAATGGCCTATAAGCGAAATCCCATGCGGAGTGAGCGCATCTGCAGCCTTGCCCGCTATGTGATCAGCGATTCCCTGAACCCGGCACTTACGGCTTCCTCGCAGTGGATGGAGAGGACGCTGGATGATTCCGCCAACAAGCGGATCGCGGTGGCGGAGGCGTTCCTTGCCGTGGACGGGATCCTGGATCTGTGCATCAATGTGACGAACGGTCTCGTTGTGTATCCCAAAGTGATCAGAAAGCATCTGATGGCGGAGCTGCCGTTCATGGCATCGGAAAACATCATGATGGATGAAGTTGAGGCGGGGGGCGACCGCCAGGAACTCCATGAAGAGATCCGCCGGCTTTCCATGGAGGCTGGAAAAAGAGTCAAGGAAGAGGGCGAGGACAATGATCTCCTGGAGCGGATCGCGGCAAGCGACAAGTTCCACCAGGATATCGACGAGCTGAAAAAGAATCTGGATCCCTGCAAATACATCGGCGCAAGCGCGCATCAGGTCGACCGCTTTCTTGAGCAGCAGATCCGTCCGCTGCTTCAGGCAAATGCACAGGACCTGGGCATGGAAGCCGAGATCAATGTGTGATACAATATAAGATCAGGTTTTACGGTCTGAATCTCCAGGACAGCACAGGGCGGAGGAATATCTATGAAAAACAGAGATGAATCCACAATGGAACTCGACAGACGACTGAACCGTGATATCCTGACGGGCTGGAGCGTTGTTGTGGCGATCCAGTTCATCGCCTACAGCATTGAAACGGTCAAGGGTCTCAGACCTTACAGCTACGTCCTCATGTGTCTGGCGTTCGGTGTTCTGCCGATCCTGTTCTGCCTGTGGAAATTCAAAGTAAACCCGGCAAATCACATGCTCAGATACTATCTGGTCGGGAGCTACTTTGTCACCTATCTGTTCTGCCTGTTCACCGGCGCGACAAATCTGGTCTTTGTGTATATCCTGCCTCTTTTCGCTCTGCTGATCCTCTATCACCAGCCGTCATTGATCATCGGGAGCGGTATCACGGCCATGGTGATCAACGCGGCGTTTATCATCAAGCGTGTCCTGTATCCCGGGGACGAGCCGATCACGCTGGAAAACAGCCGGGACGCGGAGATCCAGATGGTGATCCTGTTCCTCTGCATGATGGGCGCCTGGATGTCGACGGTGATCTACGATGAGATCCAGAAGCGCAATGCGGAGTATATGGAAAAGATCGGCGAGAAATCCGCGCAGATCCAGAGGATGACCTTCCAGACGATCGAGACCATCGCAAATACGATCGATGCCAAGGATGATTATACCAAGGGTCACTCCAGGCGTGTTTCCGATTATTCCGCAGAGATCGCGCGGGAGATGGGACTGAGCAGGGAGGATGTCGAGCGGATCCGCTACATCGCGCTCCTGCATGACATCGGCAAGATCGGTGTTCCGGATGCCGTGCTCAACAAGCCCGGACGGCTGACGGACGCGGAATACGACCTCATGAAAAAACACACGACCATCGGCGGCGATATCCTCAAGGATGTCGGTATGATGCAGGATCTGGATGTCGGAGCCAAGTATCACCATGAGCGGTATGACGGCAAGGGCTATCCGTACGGTCTCAAGGGGGAGGAGATCCCGCTGATCGCGCGGATCATCTGTATGGCGGATTCCTATGATGCCATGACCTCCAACAGGATCTACCGCAAGCATCTGAACCACCGGGTGGTCCTCGAAGAGGTCAAGCGCTGCCGCGGTACGCAGTTCGACCCGGATGTCACCGACGCGTTCCTGCGCTTCCTGGAAAAACTGGACGGAAGCAGTCTGCTGACCGAGGTCCCGGAGCAGATGGAAGGAGCAAACCGTCTGCTGGATGTCGTTATGGAGGACCAGACCAAGCGTCTTGCGGAGGCTGCGCAGCGTGACCAGCTGACCAAGGTGTACAACCGCAGTGCCGGTGAGCGTTTCATCGCCGTGGCAATGCGCGATACGACGGGCTTCCTGTTCTATTTCAATATTGATGATATGCGCCGGATCAACCGCGAGCAGGGAGTGCGCATGGGAGATTTCTACCTGCTGCAGATCGTGGATCTGCTGCAGTGCATGAATCCGGATATCATTGTCTCGCGTTTCGGCGGGGATGAATTTGTCTGCTACATCCCGGGCACAACGGATACGGATGAGATCTCGGCACAGATGAAGCAGCTGCTGGAGGGGGTCCGGTTCATCGCGCTCGACACCTGCGGCGGCAGACTTACGGCCTCGGTCGGTATCTCCATTCACGAGGATACGAAGCAGACATTTGCGGATGCTCTCGCGGAGGCGGACAAGGCTCTGTATTTCATGAAACAGTCCGGCAAGGACAGCTTCTATTTCTACCGGCAGGTGGAAAACATGGAGGAGGATCTCTCAAGACAGGAGCTTTCCAAGCTCGTGGACGCGATCCGCTTCAAGGACAACTTCTCGGATTCGATGGTACTCGGGCAGCAGGATTTCTTCCGGATGTTCGAGTTCATCACGGATGTGGTCAAGGACCGCAGGCACAATGTCACGCTTGTCATGTTTACGCTGACGCCTTCCGAGACGGTGGGAGAACCGTCCGTGGAGGACAGGGACAAGGCGCTGGCATGCGCGGACAAGGCGATCCTGGAGGTGGTTCACGATTCGGAGGCGATCAGCACCTATTCGTCGACCCAGCGTATCGTTACCTTTGTGGATGACACGCCAGTCCATGTCAAAGAGGTTGTCGGCGAGATCGAAAAGAAATTCTATCACATGTACGGCCAGCACAGCGAGCGCCGTGAGATTATGTCCCTGGAATACCGGATCGCCAGCATTCAGGACGACAGCAAAGAAAAGGAAGATTCATGAAGGCACCGTTTTCCGTGTGGCTCACGCAGCAGTCCGGCCCTCTTAAGGAACTGATCGCGGCCCTTTCGTCACATTATGATTATATAAGCGTTCTTGCAACGGATTCGGCGGGCTTCAGGATCATGGCATCGCAGACAAACAAGGTCCTGGAGCGCCGGACGATGACGACGGAACGAGGCATGGTCGTCCGGGTACACCGCGACGGTCTCTACAGTGAGTATGCGTTCAATGCACGTGACCTTGCGGATGTCGGAGCGCTGGCTGCCACGATCCGCGGAGTACTCGACGCGCAGCTCGGAATCCTCGCCGAGACGGGGACAAAGGTGTATGATACACCGCGGCTCGAGGATACGCCGCTGACGATCTTTTCCGAGATGGAGACGGACTCGCTTCCGGAGGAGGAAGATCCGGAGGCGCTCATGCGCCGGCTGCAGTCATTCAGTGACGAGGCGGTCGCCATGGATCCGCGCATCGTTGAATGCCAGGCACAGGTTTCCTCAACACATGTGAACAAAATGTTCCTTACCGAACACCGGGATGAGAGACAGAGCTACGTCTATTCCGATGCGTGGCTTCGCGCCGTCGGTACGGCGGGTGACCGGACCGAAATGTCCTATATGGATGCTTCCGGACGCCGCGGGCCACAGATCATCGGGGATCTCGCCGATAAGATCCGTGAGCTGGTGGATACGACGATCGCCATGCTCTCGGCAGGCAGGGTCGTTCCGGGAGAGTATGACATCATCACGACACCGGATGTCGCCGGACTCATCGCGCATGAGGCTTTCGGCCACGGTGTGGAGATGGATATGTTCGTCAAAAAACGTGCGCTGGGGGCTGAGTATATCGGCAAACGTGTGGGATCCGATCTGGTGTCCATGCATGAGGGAGCCGCGTGCGTGGTGGATGTGGCAAGCTATGCGTTCGACGATGAGGGGACACCCGCAGGAGATGTGACGGAGATCGATCACGGGATCCTGAAGACCGGTGTCTGTGATGCGCTGTCTGCGCTGCGCCTTGGCACGGTGCCTACAGGCAACGGCAAGCGCGAGAACTTCGAGCACAAAGTCTATACCCGCATGACCAACACGCTGTTTGACAGCGGAGAGGATACGCCGGAGGACATGATCGCTTCGGTCAAAAAGGGATATCTGCTGGACGGTGTTTATTCCGGCATGGAGGATCCCAAACACTGGGGCATCCAGTGCATCGTTGCAAGAGGCAGGGAGATCATTGACGGAAAGCTGACCGGCAGGATGGTCGCACCGGTCGTGATGACAGGTTATGTGCCGGATCTGCTGGGTTCTGTTTCAATGGTGGGCAGAGAAAAACTCTCTTTCGGCAGCGGCGCCTGCGGTAAAGGACACAAGGAATGGGTCAAGGTCTCGGACGGCGGTCCGTATCTTAAGGCCCGCGCCAGACTAGGATAGACGGACGGTAAGAACGATGACGACGGATCAGTTAAAACAGATCCTGCAGGAATCCGGGGCAGATGCCTGGGAGATCCGGGATACCAGGACGGCAGGATGGGAGTTCTACTTTATTCGGCATCAGCTCGATCAGAACCGGGTGCGTGATGTTGAACACATCGAGGTCAAGGTGTACCGTGCGCTTGAAAACGGCACCATGCTCGGGAATGCATCGGCAGAGATCGCGCCTACAGCCACGGAGGAGGAGGCCCGCCGGATGATCGACGGACTCTGCCGGGATGCCGAATATGCCGTGAATCCTTTCTACAGGCTGAATCCTCCCGCACCGCTGCAGGAAGAGACACGATCCGAGATCGATCCTGCTGCAATCTCCCGAGATTTTATAAAGGCGATGGCGGAGATGCCGGAGACGGATCAGGAGGATCTGAACTCCTATGAGATCTTTGCTGACCGGTGTGTCACCCGGTTTGTCAACTCCGAGGGGATCGATGTCACACAGACCTATCCGGCCTCCATGATCGAGGTTGTGGTCAATGCGAGGGATACGGAGCATGAGATCGAGCTGTACCGCCTGTACCATGCGGGCACCTGTGACCGGGATGCGCTGCGCCGTGATATCACGGAGCTGATGCGGTTTGGAAGAGACCGCCTGAAGGCTCAGCCGACGCCGGCTCTGGGGACAGCGTCCGTGCTTTTTTCTACACAGGATGCCGTCAGGATCTATGAGTGGTTCGGCAGCAGGATGAAGGCGGCCAATAAATACATGAAGCTGTCTGACTGGGAGATCGGCAGGGTATATGCGGAGGAACTCACCGGAGATCCCGTGACGCTCACGGCCCGCGCTTTTCTGCCCGGATCCTCCCAGAATCGGCTGTTCGATGATGAGGGAGCCCCTGTGCATGATTTTGTGATCATCGATAAAGGTACTCCCGTGAGTTACTGGGGCAGCCGTCAGTTCCGTTCCTATCTCGGGGTGGAGAACGGATATACAGCCAGGAATTTCGAAGTGAGCGGCGGTACGGGGACCGAAGAAAGCCTCCGCGGCGGCTCGTATCTTGAGGTGGTGGAATTCTCGGACTTCAGCGTGGATAATGTGACCGGGGATTTCGCGGGTGAGATCCGGCTGGGATACTGGCACGACGGCGGAGAAACAGTATCGGTGACCGGCGGCTCCGTTTCCGGATCACTCAGGGAGATGGCCGGCGGCATGCGGTTTTCGGCGGAGCAGCGCCAGTATGACAATTATCTCATCCCCGGGCTGACCCGTCTGGAAAATGTCCGTATCACAGGTATCGATCATAAAGAATAAAATTTTGACCGAAACAATATTTTATGATATGATATAGAGCAATAATGAATTCGCCCGGCGCATCGGGCGACCGCAAAAAGGAGAGACGGCCTATGCTCGCAACATTGATCCCTTTGTTTGACGGTGACATGAAAGTATGTGCGTATTCCATCTTTACGCAGCGGGAGAACCCCTTCCTGAGCCCTTCGGCGGACGGGATCGGGCGTCTGGACGGTGCGGCACAGATCCCGGGTCTGGAGATCGTGGACAGTGTCGGAGCCGGAACGCTTGCGGCAGATCAGGAGATCTTTGTCGAGGTCAATAACATCAATATTTTTACCGATATCTCTTCCCTGTGTGAAGCTCCGCACGAAAAGATCGTGCTTCTGATGGATCCCTCCATCACACCGGATGACAGTTATGTGGGACGTCTCAATGATCTCAAGATCGAGGGCTACAAGCTCGCGATCAGAAAGCTTGAGATCCGCCAGTTTGAGGACTATCGCGAGATCCTCCGCCTTGTTGATTATATTCTGCTCGATCACCGCAAGATCAATATCGCACAGGCCAGGATCTATTTCGGCAAGCTTTTCCCCAAGATCAAACTCTGCGCGGTCAACGTGGACTCTCAAGAGGACTACGACAAGCTGACCTCGGACGGCGGTTATCACCTGTATGAGGGTGAGTTCTTCCGTATGCCGGTGGTTGAATCCGATAAGGAGGTTGCCCCTCTCAAGGCAACCTATATTGAGCTGCTCAATGTTGTCAACGGACCGGACTTTGATCTGACGGACGCGGCTGATGTCATCGGGCATGACACGGCGCTGGTCCTTTCGCTCCTGGAGATGGTCAACCACATGACACGGAATTCCGAGATCACCTCGGTCCGTCACGCGGCGGCCATGCTCGGACAAAAGGAACTAAAGCGCTGGATCAACACGGCGGTCACCAGAGAACTCTGTGCGGACAAGCCCAGTGAGATCACCAGGCTTTCCCTTATCCGTGCGAAGTTCTGCGAAAACCTCGCACCTGTCTATGAGATGGCCGGCCTTTCCGCCGAGCTCTTCCTCATGGGCCTGTTCTCCATTCTGGATATCATGCTTGATAAGCCGATGGACGAGGCACTTAAGACGGTGCAGGTCTCCAAGAACATTGAGGATGCGCTTGCACGCGGCACCGGTGAGCTTGCTCCGGTCCTGAACTTCGTCAAGGAATACGAGGATGCTTCCTGGCGCGAGGTTTCCAGACTGATGGTTCTTGGAAATATCGATATCGAGCCGGTCTATCAGGCATATATCGAGGCGCTCCGCTGGTACAGGGACCTGCTTAGCGTATAAGTTCCTGACAGATAACCGATTAAACAATGATTTTCAAAGGCAAAGGGGCCGCAGTTGCGGCCCCTTTATGTTGCCCGGAATGATGGTTCTATATTGACATGACAGGCGTTTGAGATTATAATAATTCGCTGTTATTGCACTCATTTACGCAGATACGAGGGCGGAAAATTAAATGGCAAGATATGTTTGTAAGCGGGTACTGCTCGCGATCGTCACGGTTTTTATCATTACACTGATCACGTTTTTCACGATGAACGCCATTCCGGGCGGACCGTTCAACTCGGAAAAGGCATCCAGTCCGCAGGTCAGGGCTGCGCTGGAGAAAAGGTATAATCTCGACAAGCCCCTTCCCGAACAGTATATCCTCTATATGGGCGGCCTGTTCCAGGGTGACATGGGGATCTCTACGAAGACGGGGCGTGATATCCGGCAGACGATCACGGAGTCCTTTAAGGTATCCGCAAAGATCGGCGGTCTCGCAGCTCTCCTCGCGACCATCGTCGGCGTTATCATGGGGTCGATCGCGGCTCTTCGGAGAAACACTGTTATTGACCGCCTGATCGTTTTCTTTTCTACATTGTCTACAGCTGTTCCCAGCTTCGTGCTTGCGACGCTCCTGCTGTATTTCTTCTGTATCCGTCTCGACTGGATCAGTGTCTGGGATACCGAAAACCAGAACATCATCCTGCCGGTCATTGCGCTGGCGCTGTATCCGACCGCTTACATCACGAGGCTGACCAAGACCAGTATGCTGGATGTCCTGAATCAGGATTATATCCGTACGGCGCGGGCCAAGGGCGTGGCCAGGCCCAAGGTCATCTTCAAGCATGCGCTCCGCAACGCGCTGATCCCGGTGATCACCTATGTCGGCCCGATGCTCGCCTATATTCTGACGGGCAGTATGGTCGTGGAGAGCATCTTTACCATCGGCGGCCTCGGATCCAAGTTCGTGACCGGGATCACCAACCGGGACTATCCGATGATCATGGGAACCACGATCTTTCTCGCGGTCCTGATGGTCACGATGAATCTGATCAGTGATATCGTATATAAAATCGTCGATCCCCGGATCACGTTTGATTAAGGAAGGTTATATCCGATGAGTGAAGACATGCCCAAGAAGAATCCTCTGAGCCTGCAGATCGATCTGAAGAAATTCGAGCCTGCGACGGAGGAAGAGAAGAAGCAGCAGGACGTGATGAGCAAGTCCACCACCTTTTTCCGCGACAGTATGAAGAAACTGTTCCGGAATCCGCTGGCGGTGTTCAGTATCATCGTGCTTGTGCTGATCCTGCTCGTCATCATCTTTGCCCCGATGATCGTGCCCTACGGTTATTCCGAGATGCTCAAGTTCAACGGGACCAAGGACAAGACGGCCATGAACCTGGCGCCGTTCACTTATTCGGTGAATGAGCAGAAATATATGGCCGAGCACGGCGTCAAGCTCTTTCCGCACATCTTCGGCACGGACGAGCTCTCCCGCGATTACTTTATCCGCGTTGTCTACGGGACCAGGGTATCTCTCGCGGTCGGATTCTTTGCCAGCCTGATCGTGCTCGTGATCGGCGTGCTCTACGGCAGCATCTCGGGATACTGCGGCGGCCGGGTGGATCTGATCATGATGCGTATCGTCGATGTGATCTATTCCCTGCCGGACATGCTGGTGATCATCCTGCTGTCGGTTGTGCTCAAGGAGCTTCTTGACGGGAGTACCGGTATCATCGCTAAACTGGGTACCAATATGGTGTCCATCTTCATCGTGTTCGGCATGCTGTACTGGGTCGGTATGGCCAGACTTGTCCGCGGCCAGATCCTGTCCGTCAAGGAAAATGAATATGTACTCGCGGCGAAGTCCATCGGTACCAAGTCGTCTCGGATCGTCCGCAGGCACATCCTGCCGAACTGCCTGAGCGTCATCATCATCACGACGGCCCTGCAGATCCCTTCCGCGATCTTTACGGAGAGCTTCCTGAGCTTCATTGGTCTGGGTGTCGCGGCGCCGATGCCGTCGCTGGGGTCTCTCGCCAATAACGCCAGACAGGGCATGCAGAGCTATCCGTACAAGCTGATGTTCCCGGCGCTGACGATCTGCCTGATCGTCCTTGCACTGAACCTTCTGGGTGACGGCCTGCGCGATGCGCTCGATCCGAAGCTGCGCAAATAAACATTTTACAGGAAGACCGCCATGAGTGAAAAAATACTGGATGTCAGAAATCTTCATACATCGTTCAGGACCGACGCCGGCGAGGTACGGGCGGTCAACGGTGTTTCGTTCAACCTCGAAGAGGGCAAGAGCCTGGGTATCGTCGGAGAATCGGGCTCGGGCAAGAGCGTAACGGCGTACTCCATCCTTCAGATCCTGACGGGCAACGGCCGGGTGACGGGGGGCGAGATCCTGTTCCGGGGCGAGGATATCCTCAAGTATACCCCGCAGCAGATGCGCCAGTTCCGCGGCAAGAAGTGCAGCATTATCTTCCAGGATCCGATGACCTCGCTGAACCCGACCTTTACGATCGGGAATCAGCTGATGGAAGCGATCCTGCTGCATACGGACCGCACAAAGAAGGAAGCGCGCGACCGGGCGGAGGAGCTGCTGACGCTCGTCGGTGTCAATGAGCCGAAGCGCCGTCTGAAACAGTATCCGCATGAGCTTTCCGGCGGTATGCGGCAGAGGATCATGATCGCCATGGCGCTCTCTTCCGAACCGGATATCCTGATCGCCGATGAACCGACAACGGCGCTGGATGTGACGATCCAGGCGCAGATCCTGGAGCTGATGCAGGAACTGCAGAAAAAGATCGGGATGGCGATCATCATGGTCACGCATGATCTCGGTGTCATTGCCGAGATGTGCGATGAGATCATCGTGATGTACGGCGGACGCGTCTGCGAGCGCGGATCAGCTGACGATATCTTCTATGGTCCCGCACATGAGTATACGAAGGGCCTGCTCCGCTCGATCCCCAGTGTGAACGGACAGAAAGAAAAGCTGATCCCGATCGCCGGGACACCGATCAATCTGCTGAACATGCCGAAGGGCTGCGCCTTCTGCAGCCGCTGTGACAATGCCCTCAAGATCTGTCTCGAGGAGGTACCTGAAGAGGAACTGGTCAGTCCGGGACACTATGCTTCCTGCTGGCTTAATGTGAAAAAGCGCATGGAAGGATCCGGGGAGGCGGCATCATGAGCGAAGAAAAAATGCTGGTAGACGTCCGCGAACTGAAACAGTACTTTCCGGTCAGGACCGGATGGGGCAAGGTGCTGCCGCTGAAAGCGGTTGACGGGGTTTCGTTCACAATCAGGCACGGGGAGACACTGGGACTGGTCGGCGAATCCGGCTGCGGAAAAACAACGGTCGGACGTACACTGCTCCGCCTGTATAAACCGACCGGCGGCGAGTTCTATTTTGACGGAGAACTGGTCACGGAAAAGAACATGCCGTCGCTGCGCAAGCAGATGCAGATGGTCTTCCAGGATCCGTATTCGTCACTGAACCCGCGTATGACGGTGGAGGATATCATCGGCGAGCCGCTGGATGTGCACCATCTGTATTCGAACAAGGCGGAGCGCCGTGAAAAGATCCTGTCCCTGATGGAGACGGTAGGACTGAACGCTGAGCATGCCACCCGCTATGCACATGAGTTTTCCGGCGGACAGCGGCAGAGGATCGGTATCGCCAGGGCCCTGGCGGTCAATCCGAAGTTCATTGTCTGTGATGAGCCGGTTTCCGCGCTGGATGTCTCGATTCAGGCGCAGGTCGTCAATATGTTTGAGGAGCTGCAGGAGAAGCTGGGCGTGGCATATCTGTTCATTGCCCACGATCTGCTGGTGGTACGCCATATCTCCCACAGGATCGCCGTGATGTATCTCGGCCGGATGGTGGAGCTGGCGGACGCCGATGAGATCTATGACCATCCCATGCATCCGTACAGCAAATCCCTGCTTTCGTCCGTGCCGATCCCGGATCCCAGGATCGCACGGGAGCGCAGGAGGATCGTGCTGTCCGGCGATATCCCGAGTCCCCTGAACGCGCCCTCGGGATGTCCGTTCCGTACGCGCTGCCCGTACGGGCAGGATGACTGCGCGGAGTGCATGCCGGAGCTCAAGGAAGTGGAAAGCGGTCACTTTGTCGCCTGTCATCATATGGAAGACGCCGCGCGCATGAAAGAAGGCGTGCAACTTCGCTGAAAAACGGAAATACCGGCGCGCCGTCCGGCGTGACCGTGATTTCGGCGGGAACAGCCACCCCGTCATTTATACAAAGACATGAGTAAAGGAGGAAGGATTATGAAGAGAAAAACAGCGTTATTCCTTTGCATGGCGCTCGTGATCGGATCTCTCGCCGGCTGCGGAAATTCGATGAACGACGCTGCAAAGCCTGCGGACACCAAGACAGAGACGCAGGAGACCAAAGATGAGCCCGCTGAACAGACAGCAGAGCCCGCAGAGACCACCGAGGAGACCACTGAGGAAGTGGCTGACGAGGACATGGAGGTTCAGGGTGCAATCAACAGCCCTGATTTTGTCGGCCTTGTCGATCTTGTAGGTCAGTTAAAGGATTCTTCCAAGAAGGCTTCCGCGCCCGACTGGACCGAGTACGACTCTCTGATCGCACAGATCAAGGCGGAGACCGATTATGCCAAGCGTGAGGCTCTGATGCACCAGGCTGAGGACATCCTTATGTCCACCGGCGGTGTCATCCCGATCTACTATTACAATGATGTTTACATGCAGCGTTCCACGCTGGACAACATTTACTCCAACCTGTACGGTTTCAAGTTCTTTATGTACACGACCGGCACGGCGGACGGAGTGCTCAAGCTGCAGCTTGCTTCCGAGCCTGCGTACCTTGATCCGGCGCTCAACAGCTCTGTCGACGGCGCCTGCCTCGCGGTCAACTCTTTCGCGGGTCTGTACACCTATGACAAGAACATGAACCTGGTACCGCAGCTCGCGGATTCCTACACGGTTTCCGATGACGGCCTGACCTACACGTTCACCATGAAGAAGGATCTGAAGTGGTCCGACGGCTCTCCGCTGACCGCTGAGGATGTTGTCTATGCATGGCAGCGCTGCGCGAACCCTGAGACCGGTGCGGACTATGCGTACATGTTCGACGGATTTGCCCTCAATGCCGACGGCCTTGTCGATGCGACAGCGGACGATGATGTGACCGTTACCTGCCACCTGACCGCTCCCTGCGCATATTTCCTCGACCTGATGGCTTTCCCGGCTTTCTATCCGGTTCCGAAGGCAGTTGTTGAGAAGTGCCCGGCGGATAACCCCGGCAAGTGGGCGCAGGAAGCCGGCTTTGTTTCCAGCGGTGCGTTCACTCTCAAGGAGTGGAAGCATGACGAGTCCATGGTCTATGTCAAGAACCCGAACTACTATGATGCTGCGAATGTTACCCTCGATGAGATGGATTTCATGCTGAGTGCCGACGATACGGCGATCTATTCTGCCTACAAGTCGGGTGATGTTGACTTCATCGATTCTGTTCCTACGGATGAGATCCAGTCCCTGCTCAACGATCCGGAATTCCACATCGTGGACAACCTGGGAACCTATTATATCGCGTTCAATGTCAACAGCGATCTGTTCGCCGGAAAGACAGCACAGGAAGCTGCTTACATGAGGCTGGCGATCTCCCTGCTGATCGACCGCGAGTACATCGCCGAGAACATCGGCCAGACCGGCCAGCAGCCCGCTACCAGCTACATCCCTGCAGGTATGATGGACGGTAACGGCGGCGTCTTCAAGACCAATGATGCGGATTACACCTATCCTTGCGGCGACGGCTACTATCCGGCGGCGATCACTGAGAACAACAGAGAGGCTGCTATTGAGCTTCTGATGATGGCTGGCTATGAGTTCGATGAGAACGGCATGCTTTCCAGCTCCACCCCGATCGCGCTCAATTACCTGACCAACGACGGCACGGGCCACATCAAGATCGCCGAGGCGATCCAGCAGGATCTTGCCGATATCGGCATTCAGATGACGATCGCTTCCGAAGAGTGGAATGTCTTCCTTGACGACCGCAAGGCCGGTAATTTCGACTTTGCCCGTGAAGGCTGGCTTGCCGACTTCAACGACCCGATCAACATGCTGGAGATGTTCATGACGGAATCCGGCAACAACGATCCTCAGTTCGGCCGTTGATCACAGTTCGAACGAGATCAGTGAAACAAAAAAGACCGGCGGGGATATAGTTTTCCCGCCGGTTTTCTTGTGATTTTCTTGCGAAGCCCTGTGGCTTGTGATATGATGAATTTTGGCGTCTGTAGCATGATCTGCAGCAAGAAAGGATAAGGAGGATCATATGATTTATTCAACAGAAGTGAAGGCAATGTGTCCTGTCACCCAGGGCGTCCATCACGGCGCAGCCCCGATCCCGGAAGAGGCAAAATGGGTTCAGGCAAAAGAGATCAAGGACATCTCGGGCTATACGCACGGCATCGGCTGGTGCGCACCGCAGCAGGGAGCCTGCAAGCTGTCCCTCAACGTCAAGGACGGTGTTATCCAGGAAGCACTGGTCGAGACGATCGGCTGCTCCGGTATGACGCATTCCGCGGCGATGGCGGCGGAGATCCTTCCCGGACTTACCATCCTCGAAGCATTGAATACAGACCTCGTGTGCGACGCGATCAATACCGCGATGCGTGAGCTGTTCCTGCAGATCGTATACGGCCGCAGCCAGAGCGCGTTCTCCGAGGACGGCCTGCAGATCGGCGCGGGTCTTGAGGATCTCGGCAAGGGTACCCGTTCCATGATCGGTACCACCTATGGCACGCTGGACAAGGGCCCTCGTTATCTTGAGCTCACTGACGGCTACATCACCGAGCTGGCGCTCGATGAGAACGATGAGATCATCGGATATAAGTATGTCAACTTCGGCAAGATGATGGATTTCATTCATGCAGGCGATGACGCGGTCAAGGCGCTGGAAAAGGCGTCCGGCCAGTACGGCCGCGTGGCGGATGCTGTCCGGTTCATCAATCCCAGACACGAGTAAGGAAGAGGAGGAACGAAAAATGGCATTATTTGAATCCTATGAAAGAAGAGAGCCCCAGATCCTTGCCTGTCTGAAGGAGTATGGCATCGGATCTATCGAGGAGTGCAAGGAGATCACGGAAAAGGCAGGCCTGGATGTATATCATCTGATCGAGGGAATCCAGCCCATCTGCTTTGAGAACGCCAAGTGGGCATATACCGTCGGCGCCGCGATCGCGATCAAGAAGAACTGCCGCAAGGCTTCCGAGGCGGCTGCCGCCATCGGTATCGGTCTGCAGGCATTCTGTATCCCCGGTTCCGTCGCTGACCGCCGCAAGGTCGGTCTCGGTCACGGCAACCTCGGCAAGATGCTGCTTGAGGAGGACACCGAGTGCTTCGCGTTCCTCGCCGGCCATGAGTCCTTTGCGGCCGCTGAAGGCGCGATCGGTATCGCGGAAAAGGCAAACAAGGTCCGCACAAAGCCGCTGCGCGTCATCCTGAACGGTCTCGGCAAGGACGCGGCACAGATCATCAGCCGTATCAACGGTTTCACCTTTGTGGAAACCCAGTATGATTACTTCACGGGTGAGGTCAAGGAAGTCTCCCGCAAGTGCTATTCCAAGGATCCCGAGTCACCGCGCGCCAAGGTCAACTGCTACGGCGCCAACGATGTTCAGGAAGGTGTCGCGATCATGTGGAAGGAAAATGTCGATGTCTCTATCACCGGCAACTCAACAAACCCGACCCGTTTCCAGCACCCCGTCGCAGGCACCTATAAAAAGGAGCGCGTCGAGGCCGGAAAGAAGTATTTCTCCGTTGCGTCAGGCGGCGGCACGGGCCGTACCCTGCATCCGGACAACATGGCAGCGGGTCCTGCTTCCTACGGCATGACCGACACCATGGGCCGCATGCACAGCGACGCGCAGTTCGCGGGTTCCTCTTCGGTTCCGGCGCACGTCGAGATGATGGGACTCATCGGCGCGGGCAACAACCCGATGGTCGGCATGACTGTTTCCACTGCCGTTTCCATCGAGGAAGCCGCCAAGGCCGGCAAGTTCTGAGATGAAATAACTCCATATAAGGCGTTTCGTTTCAGAAATGGTGAATGACAGCTGCAGAATATGTCAAAACCCCCGGGAGTGATTCTCGGGGGTTTTGTATATGACGGAGAAGAAATTGAAAGAAAATAATTAAATAACCCTTGTAATTGTAGCATTTAAGTACAAGATGATGTAAACTTATGAATCATCGCACCAAGATGTAGAGACGCGGTGAAGTGATCTGCGCAAAAAAATCAGGTGTTTACGCGGCATCCTGTAAAGTATACAGGATACCTGTCGATATAAAGAACAGAGTGAGAAGGGAAAGTATGCCCTTTTCGTTTTTGGCGTTGAGAGGAAACGACTGATGAGTAAGCCGAAAAGAAGGACGATGCGGAGACTGAAGAGGACGCTGGGCGTAACAGCCCTGATCCTGGCGTTGCTTATCGCGCTGATTCCGGAAATAGGTGAAGCAAATACCTATAAAAGTGACGAAGCCGGGACAATCAAATGTGAGCTGATCTATGATCCGGCAGAATTGGGAAACGGTCTGAATCTGTACCTCGAAGAGTTCAGCGGCGGGCAGTATAACGCTGTAAGTTCCGGTGATTTCAGACTGACTGTAACGAAAGAGACTACTGCCACGAATGATATTCCGTGGTTTGCCAATGAAAGATTTCGCTATCTGTTTGTTCTGACCAAGTTTGATGAGGATGGATACCGGGATGCCTATCATGCACAGGAGGGCGTGCCGGATGACGGAGTATATGATGAAAGCAAGCTTTCCAAGGACTCCTTCTACAAGCCTTACTCCGGCATATATATGTTCAACTATAAGATCGAGTTCTCATATACATCATTGTTCTCTGCGACAACGACCTACTATCCTTCGGTATACTATTACAGCAACAATGTGTATTCGCATGACGCGAGTGTACCTTCTGCGACGTTTGTCAACGGTATGGTCGCTTCTCCGAATGCAACCTTTACGAGTACGCTGACAAATATCGATCATTACAGTTATGTTGATGTATATATCAACAGCAATCCCGAACAGGATATCTACGTAGACTCCAATTATGATGCCCGATATGGACAGGGAGTGTATTTCGCTTCCGTGAACTCACAGTTGCAGCCAAGTCAGGCGGATGCGATGGCGATGGTGGACGCCATTAACGTCAGCGACGGTTTAAAGGAAATGTATCTGCCTGCACACAAGGTCTATCTGAAAACCACTGATTTTGATGAGACCACGTACCCCTCCGCGACATCTTTCGGAATAGATGAGGATGGGGGCAATGTACAGGATCTCGGGACAAATTACTATGGCGCCGACAAGATGAAAGTCATTGCCGCCTTTACCACGGATCTTGTCGCCGATCTGGATGACAGCGGAACCGCGGATGACAGTATGTCTGATACAGACAAACAGCATTTCGGCCGTCATCAGATGTATATCGCATTTCCGCTTGACGGGAGTTCCCTGCCTACGCGCAGCTATGATCCATTCGTGCGTTATTCGGATAAAATCCGTGTTCTGTATCAGACAGTTACCGGAGGCAGCGGAATCTGGTATGATCTCGGGGCTATCGATCCAAGTATGGGCACCGGGACGCAGACACTGGTTGTTCCGGTCACCTATATCTCGGATATCACCAGGATGGTGGTGTTGATCGAGCGGGCAGGTGCCGTGTTTGCCGCCGAAGATCATCGTACGCCTCAGCAGAACGTCTATCAAAGCATTATCGACAGCAATCCGCCGTATTTAGAGGATACGAGCGCTTCGCTGGCAACAAATCTTTATGTGAACGTGGACGATGTAGCTTCCGGAACCATTTGGAATAATTACGTTGCCGCCTCAGGTGTTGCAAGTCAGGCACATTACAACAATGACGATTACATTCGGGATGTTGAGGTGATCAAAGTCACTTCTTCTACGAACAGCTCACAGACATACTCTGACACGACATTTCCGACATATATGCTGTCTGTAGGACTTCATGAAGATCTCAATGTAATGCTGAACACCGCAGAGGTTCATGTCTACCATTACAGCATAGCGGCCGGAGCATGGACGCAGTATGACGCGGCAGGAAAAACAGGACTCTTTGTTGATTCCGGAACAGGACGGGGATCGATCAAGTTTGAAGTGAGTGATGACGATCTGGACAGTACGGAGGGAAATCCATACGGGATTTATGTGCTCTATTATGAAGCATCAAAAAGCGAGTTGTCGGGTGGAAGTATTACCGGGCGCGATCTGCGAAATACGGACGGCTCGACAGGCTATTCACCTGTAAACGGTGTTACGGCAAGTCTGGATGGCAGGATGACCGGCGGCACCTACTACCTGGTTGTGGAAGATAAAATCAATAACCTGATCATTGCAAATGATGCGGAAAAGGAAACCAGAACTGCTTCCTTCCCGGACGGTGCAATGTACTACAATATCTACGTTGGTGTACCGCAGGGAAGCAGCACCCGATACTATGATGATGTCAGTTCCAGTGTATCCTTCTCTGATGGAAACGGGGTTGTTGTTTCAATGACGCTGCCAAGTACCTGGAGCATATCATCAACAGACAGAAATATTTTACTGGTACGCGAGCATAACGGTACCATCACCTGGGGATATCCGTATGATATCCTGAGCGGAAATCGGATACAGTTCATTTCAAATGAATTCTCCGAATACGCCGTATTTTATAAAGAACCCGGTACGCTCCCCGATGATGATCAGCGTGGTACCCTGCTGGTCGATGACAGTGACTGCTTCCTGACAGCAGAGGACTATGATACGGAGGCCTTTTCCTCCAATCCGCTGACCTCGGTGAGCTGGAAACTGGAATTGACGGATCCCGGGTACAATGACGCGCAGGTTGAACTGCTGAAGACGAAAATCGCAGAAAAATCAGCGACTAACGATGGGACAAAGTATTTTCCGTTCTATGCCGCATTGAAGGAAAGCACAAACGGGACAGTCTGGTATGATAAAGATGACATTGGTTCGGATACGATCACCATATATCTGCCTGTGCCGGCGTCGACGGGTTACACCAGCGAAGACAGCGTGACGGTTTGGGGGTACAATGCTTCCAGTCCGTCAAATCCGCAGAATATGAGAGCCAGTTCCGTATTTACCCGAAATGGCGGAAAGTATGTATCCGTCAGGCTGGACAGTACAGCTCTGCGTAATCTGAATCCGTATACCATAGTTTATACACCTGCCGGCGGTGCAAGCCCGGGACCCGGTCCGAGCCCCACACCTACTCCTGCCGGGGATGAATTTGAGTTTGACACTTTTGATCCGTCTGATGAGACAGAGTCCGAAGCGCTGGCTCCCGGAACGACTCCGGTTGTCGATCTGACCGCGCTGGGAAAGGATAAGTGGAAAGCCACAACTACCATTCCGATCGAAGAGAACATGGAACTCAAGCTGCTCATCAGTCAGTATTCCGATGCTGATAATACGCAGCTGGGACAGCTCATTCGGAATAACAGCAGCATCACGGCATACGAGAACGGCAGGTCTGTCATTCGGGTTTATGACGTCAAACTGAAAAAGACAACTAATGTCGGCAGAAGCAATCAGACGGTCACCTGGCCTTCTACCCCTGCAGAGCTGGGAAGGAATACTGTGACTATCTCTTTGCCGTATCAGGCTAACTTGGCTAATCCGAACGGAACCTATTCTATCTGGTCGGTTGATAAGAGCGGCTCTCTCGAAAACCTGGTTGCTGCGACATCAGCGGTTGAGGGCGGTACAGGTTCGTTTACGACCAAACACTTCTCGCAGTTCGCGATCCTGTACAATCCGGGGACGGCTTCTCCCAGTGGCGGGGCGAGTACGTCAAGCGGCGGGAGCACATCATCAGCAACCGGAGGTTCGTCAAATTCAAGCAGCGCAAGCAACAGTGCATCTTCCGGGAAGAGCAGCAGTAGATCGAGTTCTTCCGCCAGCACTGGAGCATCGAACAGTTCCAACAGCGGGACATCCAGCAGCTCGGGGACGGGCTCCGGTTCCGGCGGCGGCGGAAACCGCGCGAGCGGAGACGGCAAGGTGGATATGCCTCACACCGCTGACGCGACGACCTACAAGGCCATCTTTATCCTGATCCTGCTTGCCTTTGGCGCGTTCGAACTGGTCAGCTCCATGCCTGCAAAGAAAAAAGCAAAGGTAAAGGCATCAGGCGGCGAAAAGCCGGCAGATACAGGTGTTCATGAGGAACGGATACACTTTTAAATGAAAGGAGAATACCATGAAGTACGTATGTAATGTCTGCGGTTATGTTTATGACGAAGAAGCGGGTGATCCGGATAACGGGATCGCGGCGGGCACGAAGTGGGAGGATCTTCCCGAGGATTTCACCTGCCCGCTCTGCAGCGTAGGAAAGGATGATTTCTCCGCGCAGGAGTGATCGACCGCTTTCGGCCGAATGAACGACTCTGCAGCAGCTGCCGATAACGGCAGCAATCGAAGAAAGCAGCAGGCACGGGAACTGATCTTCTCGTGCCTGTGTTCCTTTGTTCTCCTGCTTTTCTGCACGCGCTCCTCACCGCTCTATCCCATGAACAACTGGGATGACGCGAACAGCTATTTTTCCATGGGCAAGGCCATGATGAACGGGATGGTGCCCTATCGCGATCTCTTTGATCAGAAGGGGATCCTGCTTTATTTTCTCTACGGTATCGGTTATCTGATCTCCCATACGACATTCCTCGGTGTTTTCATCATCGAAGTGATCGCAGCGATGTTTCATTTCTGGGCGGTTCTGAAGATCGCGTTTCTTCTGACGGAGGATGAAAAAATGCTTTCGGACACGGCGTCCGACGTCCGGCGTCAGAGGTTTCTGTGTTTTCTTTTTGTCCCTCTGTACGGTGCCTGTGTGTACAGCGCGCGATGCATGTGGTACGGGGGAAGCGCGGAGGAACTGATGCTGCCTCTTTTTGCCTGGGGCATGTATCTGCTCCTGCAGATCCTTAAAAAGCCGTCGGAGGAAAGTGCGGATTCGGGCAAAGCAGTGATCCGGCTCGTCTTTATCGCCGGGATCCTCGCGGGCTGTGTGCTGCATATCAAGTTTAATTCCCTCGGCTTTTTCTTCGGATGGATGGCGGCCGTCTTCTTTTTGCGTCTGAGACGTGACGGGGTATGGAGAAGCCTTATCCATTGTCTGGTCTTCCTCGGCGGGATGGCTGCTGCAACCCTCCCCTGGCTGCTCTATTTTCTAATCCGCGGAGCCGTGTATGACTGGTTCCATGTAACGATCTATCTCAATCTCTTCGTATACAGTGAAAAACTGCCGCTCCTGCAGCGGCTGGACAGCGTTGCAAGAACGCTGCTTACGCACTTCAGGGACAATCGTTTTGCTTTTGTTCCGTCGATCGCCGGCATTTTCTGGCTTTTTATCACACGGCGCGCGAACATCGCGCAGAAGGCGGCGGTCTTTGCCGCGGGACTGTTCCTGACGATCGGGATCTTCATCGGGGGGGTTACGCTGCCGTATTATCCTGTTCCCCTGATGGTCTTTGCGCTGCTCGCGGTACCGGCACTCGCCAATATCCTCAAGGCGGCTGTCGACTATCTGTTTGAAAAGCATTCATCGGATCATGCAGACGGATCGGAGCGGCGTGTGAAGAGTGCTGCGGCAAGGGGGATTGCGGCAGCTGCGGTTGCGCTTTTGTGCTATGGGGTGATCGTGTACAGCTCGCTGAACACCTCCTGGCTCGGGACAAAACAGTCGGAGGTCTGGCAGTATCGTTTTCGGGATGACATTGCGGCGAGCAGTGTAAGCGATCCGACACTGATCAACATGAACTGCTTTGATGTGGGTCTGTATACAGTTGCGGACATCGTACCGACGTGCTACTTTTTCCAGACACAGACGATCCATCTCCCGGATGTGCATGACAGGCAGCTGGAAAACCTCCTGAACGGGGATACGGTCTTTGTCGTCGCCTGCGGCGGAGAAACAGAAGGGATCGATGAGCGGTATCGTGTGATCGATGAGGCCGATGAGGAGTATTTTGGGACGGAAATGCACTATTATCTGTATCAGAGAGAGGATACGATACAGTAAGAGAGGGCGGGCCTGTTTGTCAGTGGCAAATGCCGCTTTCTGTCTGCTCTTCGGAAGGTATGAACCCTGTCAGCACGATCGGCAGGATCGTCCACAGAAGCAGAGCGTATCGGACCACTGCTGCGGGACCGATCAGATAGGTCAGCCACAGAAGAAGGATCGGAAGGAGCGGGAATGCATCTCCGCTCCTTTTTTGTGCCAGGAGCCGCAGGGCAAGGAACAGGTAGAGCCAGAAATAAAACGCGGGCGCAAAGAAAAGCGACAGCACGGGGATACGCTGGATCGTCGCGTCCAGGGAGAGCCACCGATACAGGGCATCGATCGGCGGGATCAGGCTTTGGCGCGTGCCGGGCAGCTCTGTTTCGTAGCCGAAATAACTGCTCTCTGTATAGGTAAAGGTGAAAACGGTGTGGCCTTCATAGACGTTGTTAACGGCAAACGGATACCACATCGGATAGGACAGCAGAAACCATCCGTTGAGATACGAATCCGGACAGCGCCGCAGGATACGGAACCAGAGCGCCCAGAAGCTCCCGGAATCCGTTTCATAACGACCGTTATTAAAATACATCTTTACAAGGTCCGCGTTTCTTAACTCATAACGCTCCAGCCCTTCCTCACCGAGATAAGAGATCAGCGCTTCGCGGTCTTCGTCGGAAAATGCCTCCGGATGATCGTGCCAGGCTCTGGCGAGAGTTTGAATAACAACCGGTATTGATTCCTGATGCTCGTTGCTTGTTGCATGTGTGGCACGGATCAGAAGGGTATTGGTCAGGCTTAAAATAACAAATGATATTATAACAATTGATATTAAAAACAGAGGGGCAGAGGATCCTGCCCGCCCGTCTTTTGTATCCGCTTTTCCGGCGCGCCTTATCTGGGAGATCCCCCAAAACACCAGGAGGCATAGGGCAAATACGAGCAAAGCATAACGTGCGTTATTTCTAAACAGCATCATGGCGCTGCAGGAGACCAGAAGAGTGATCGACCGCCGCCGGCTGTGCCTCTGTTCGACAAGCTCCAGAAAGAACAGCGTTGTGAACGCGGTAAAGAGCCCGTCTTTGGAGGAACAGAGAGTGCCCATGACGATGGTCGGGAACACACCGTACCAGAGGATCGCGGTGATCCTCAGCGGCTTCGGCAGTCCGGAATCCGCGAGGCGCCTGATCACAAGGGCAAAGATCCCGGTGATCAGCAGCATCTGCAGGAGAAGATAGATAAAGATGCCGAGATTCCAGTCACCGGTGATCTTGTGGATGCCGGTGACCGTACCGCCGAGAGCGAGCACATGCAGCAGCGGATGGTGCGTGTTAAAGGTGCGCGAAAGGACTTCGGTCAGTTCATCCTGCGCGTCGTAGACAAAGAATCCGGGGTAGACACCGAGGAGCACGATGAGGTTGAGGAGCGCGATCGCGGCCCAGGTCAGAAGAAACATGCGGCGCCCGGCTTTTTTGTCAGCCGGCGGAACCGGATGCAGGAAAAACAGGGGCTTCCGCGGTTTCCAGCTGAGCAGGAACAGCGAGACAGGGGTCAGCAGCAGGGCAGAGAGCAGAAAAAACGCCACACCGGGAAGACCCGGTGTGACATGATCGGTATGCTCCAGCTGCCAGCCCGCGACAAGGCAAAAGGACAGGGGAAGGGAGAAGATGAGGGCATAGGGCAGCAGCCGCATTTTCGCCTTCATCTTTTATTTCCCTGCGGATGAGTCACGGTACTGGATCGGCGTCATGCCGAAGCGCTTTTTGAACAGACGGTTGAAGTGCTCGACATTCTGATAGCCGCAGGCTTCCGCTACGCGCTCGACCTTCATGTTGCCGTTCTTTAACAGGTTTGCGGCCTTTTTCATGCGGATCTTTTTGACGTTTTCGCTGAACGTGAGGCCGGATCTTTCCCGGATGTACTTCGAGAGATACGGCTTGGAGAGATAGAACTCCCGAGAGAGATCGTCCAGCGTGACCGTCAGATGGTGCTCCTGGATGTAGCTGATGATCGCCCCCATGCGTTCGTCGACGGTGCCGGTCATGTTCTTTACCGCGTCGATCTGGTTGACGGCGACGCAGAGCGCGTTGATGGAGGCCTTGATGATATCCTCGTCGATACCGACGCCCCAGTGCTTCTTGCCGTTCGCGGTGATCCCGACATAGGCGACGGCGCGCGATGAGGAGCCGCGGGACAGCGCGTGCTCTTCATAAACTGAGAGCTCATAGCTGATACTGAAATACTGTTTGATCGCGTTGGAGACCGCGTCGAGGCGGCCGTTTCCGTTGGCCTGAATGTCGTGCACCTTGTCGTTGTGCAGGATGCTGACAGTGGCCAGGATGCCGCGGGTCTGCTTGAAATGCGCCTCCGGGATCTGGAAGACGAGATTGTTCTCGATGTAGCGGTCCTCGAAGATCTGATAGATCCGCTCCGGGGAGAGTTCCGCGTGCTCCTTGTCGGAGATATCCTTGATCCGGTAGGAGACATCGGCCTGCATTTCCTTGGGCAGCAGGATCCCGTAGTTGGTCCTGAGGATGTAGCTCACGCCGCCCTTGCCGGACTGGCTGTTGATGCGGATGACATCGCCGTCGTATTCGCGGCCGAGATCCTTGGGATCGACCGGCAGATACGGCACCGACCAGTGACCGTTGTCTTTGCCTTCCTCCCGCCAGGCGAAGCCCTTGGAGATGGCATCCTGATGCGAGCCGGAAAAGGCAGTGAAAACGAGAGCGCCGGCATAGGGAGAGCGCTCATAGATCTGCATCCGCGTCAGCCGCTCGTAGATCTCGCCGATCTCATTGATGTTGGAAAAGTCGAGCTTCGGATCCACACCGTGGGAGAACAGATTGATCGCCAGCGTGACGATATCGACGTTGCCGGTCCGCTCGCCGTTGCCGAAGAGTGTACCTTCGATGCGGTCCGCACCGGCAAGGAGTCCCAGCTCCGCGTCGGAGACGCCGCATCCGCGGTCATTGTGCGGATGCAGGGAGAGCACCACGGCATCGCGGTATTTGAGGTGCTTGTGAATGTATTCGATCTGCGTCGCAAAGACGTGGGGCATCGCGTTCTCCACGGTAGTGGGAATATTGATGATGGCCTTGTTATTGGGTTTGGGCTGCCAGACATCCAGCACGGCGTTGCAGACTTCGACGGCGTAATCCACCTCTGTTCCGGGAAAGGATTCCGGCGAGTATTCAAAGGAGAAATTGCCCTTTGTTTCCGCGGCCAGCGTGTTGAGGAGCTTCGCGCCCTCGACAGCGATCTTCAGGATCTCGTCTTTTTCCTTTTTGAACACCTGCTCACGCTGCGCCTTGGAAGTGGAGTTGTACAGATGGACGATCGCCTTCGGAGCGCCCTTTACCGCCTCAAAGGTCTTGCGGATGATATGCTCGCGGGCCTGGGTCAGCACCTGGACGGTGACATCGTCCGGGATCATGTTTTTTTCGATGAGCGTGCGAGCAAAAGCGTATTCCGTTTCAGAGGCAGCCGGGAAACCGATCTCGATCTCCTTGAACCCGAGCTTTACGAGCAGCGTAAAGAATTCCAGCTTCTCCTCGAGGCTCATGGGCTCGATCAGCGCCTGGTTGCCGTCCCGCAGATCCACACTGCACCAGATGGGCGCTTTGGTGAGATGATCCTGCTTTACCCAGTCCCAGGTCGGGTTCGGGGGCATGAAGTACTGCAGCTGGTATTTGTCTTTCGGGTTGATCATGAAACACCTCCGGTTTTGCTGTTCTGTTAAATATGGACAAAAAAGTTGGATGAAAGATACTATATCACAGAAAAATGAGAGTGGCAATGTGAGAATTTAACTTCTTTTATTGATCTATTATATCCTCACAGGAAGTGAAGAAATCGGTCGTCGTGACATCGGGATCCTCGGAAAGCCGGATGCTATCGTACATCTCTTCGTCGAGCGTGCGGGCAAGTCCCGCGGAAAAGGTTTCAAAGGCGGAATCAAAGGTCTCGTGACGCCGTTCGTCCATGATGCGGATCTTGTTGTCCTCGGTCTCCGCGGGGTCATTGGTGCTGATCATATAGAGGAGGACGATGCCTTCATCGGTCTCGAACGGATTGCTGACCTGGCCGGCGTTCAGGGAAAAGGCGATGCTCTCGACCAGCGGGTCCCTTTCTCCGCGGCCGAAGGTGTATTCCGTCTCCTCGGATTCGTTGTAGGCGGCTGACAGCTCATCAAAGCTGGTCCCTGCCGCGCAGTCGTTGTAGATCTGCCGGGCACGGCGCAGGACAGCTTCTTTCTCGTCGAGGGAATAGGGCGTACGTGTTCCGTCCGCTTCCATGCGGTAAGTGGTGAGGACGATCTGGCGGACATGCACGCGTCTGGCTTCGTCGTCACTGATCTCCGGATCGATGTCGCGGAGCAGATACAGATACACCTTTTCTGCGAGGCAGTACTCCTCCATCATCATGGTGAGGGTTTCCGGGGTGACATCGCCCATGGCGCGGCGGTCGGCATCGGAAAGGGAGGCGTCATATCCTGCGGCGGCCTCCGCGATCTTTTCCTTTTCCTCCTCTTCGAGGGTGATCCCGTGCTGCTCGGCGAGCAGCGTCATGGCTTTGATGTGACTGATCCGCGCGAGCGCCGCGGATTTGAGATCTTCGCACAGAAGCTCTCCCTGGCTGCCCTTCCAGAGGCTGTCGGAAAAGCCGTTTTCATAGATCTTCTGCATGTTGATGAGATAGACAAGATACTCGGGGGCGGTGCAGACTCTGTCCTCGATGCGGAAAAGTTCATCCTCGGACAGCCCGGTCGTGATGATCACACGGTTGTCCGAGGATATGAAATCAACGGTATTGTGAACAGTCTCCGCCAGGTCGAACTCCGTAAATGGCACGGTGCAGCCGCCAAGCAGCAGCGCGGCGAGAACGGAAAAAAGAGCGGCGCGTCTCATTGCGCCATGCTGTTTAAGATACTTCTTGCACAGATCAGACCGTTGGCACTTGCCTGCTGGAGACCGCGCGTAACGCCGGCGCCGTCGCCGATGGCGTAGAGTCCCTTGATGCTGGTCTCGAAGTTGCTGTCCACGATGACGCGGTTGGAGTAAAACTTGACCTCGACACCGTAGAGGAGCGTTTCTTCCGCGGCAATCCCGGGCGTTACCTTGTCCAGCGCCTGGATCATCTCATCCAGATCCACCATGATACGGTGGGGGAAGACGAGAGAGAGGTCGCCGGGGACGGCGTCCTTAAGAGTCGGGATCAGGTTGTTGCGGCAGAGCCTCTCGTCGGTGGTCCGGCGTCCGCGCTTGAAATCCCCGTAGGTCTGCACGAGGATCTTGCCGCCGCAGAGCATGTTGGAGAGCTCCGCGATCTTCATGCCGTAAGAGATCGGTGTCTTGAACGGCTTGGTGAAATTTTTGGAGACGAGCAGCGCGAAATTCGTGTTGTTCGTCTTCATGTCGGCGGATTTATACGCGTGGCCGTTGACGACAGCCAGGCCGCCATCATAATACTCCGTAGCGACTTCACCCGAGGGGTTCGTGCAGAAGGTGCGTACCTTGTCGTCAAAGGTGGGCGTGTGATAGATGAGCTTGGCCTCGTAGAGGTTTTCGTTGAGGAAGGACATGATCTCGTCGCGGACCTCGACGCGCACGCCGACATCCACCGTGCCGGGCTTTGTCTCGACGCCGATCTCCTCACAGTGGTTCCGGAACCATGCCGCACCTTCGCGCCCGACGGCGCAGACCACGCGGTTTGTGTAAAAGGTCTCCCCCGCGGTCGTGAGGACGCCTGTCACCTTGCCCCCAACGGTCATGATCTGTTCGACCGGCGTGCCGAAGCGCAGATCCACGCCGGCGAATTCCAGGTGCGCCTGCAGCTTGCCGTAGATCTTGTACCCCTCCTCGGTTCCCAGATGGCGGATCGGGCACTCGACGAGCTTTAAGTTGGCACCGATGGCCTTGGTGCGGATCTCGCGGATCTGCGCCGCTTTGTCGATGCCGTAGACATGCTTGTCAGCGCCGAACGAGAGGTAGATGTCATCGGATTCCTTAAGGAGCTTTTCGGTGGCGTCATAGCCGATGATGTCCGGCAGATTGCCGCCGACATCCGGTGAGAGCGAGAGTTTCCCATCAGAAAAAGCGCCTGCGCCGGCAAAACCGGTCGTGATCGCACAGGGCTTGCAGCCCATGCATTTGCCGGTCTTGCGCTTGGGACAGACACGCTCATCGATGGAGCGCCCCTTTTCCAGCATGAGTACCCGGCATTCGGGATCCTTTTTCTTGAGCTCGTAAGCGGTAAAGATGCCGCTGGGTCCGGCACCGATGATGATCACGTCATAGGTATTGTCAGCCATGGCTCTCCTCGCGATTTTATAAATAATTTAGAATGTTTTACTAGCACTCTCGGATGACGAGTGCTAAAATACTCTCTGTTACAAGTCAACTTTAGCATATTTTCTGGAAAAGAGGAAGCGCGAAATGGCACAGAAAAAGGGAAATCTGTCGATCAACAGTGAAAACATGTTTCCGATCATCAAGAAGTGGCTGTACTCGGATCATGATATCTTTTACCGTGAAGTGATCTCCAACGCCTGCGATGCGATCACCAAGCTCCGCAAGCTGGATTCCATGGGTGAGGCACAGACCCCCGAGGGGTACAAGCCCCGTGTGGATATCATTCTGAATCCCGAGAACAAGACCGTAAAGATCGTGGATAACGGTCTCGGCATGACGGCTGAGGAGGTCGAGGAGTACATCAACCAGGTGGCCTTTTCCGGCGCCTCGGATTTCCTGGAAAAATATAAGGACAAGGACGCCAACGACCAGATCATCGGTCACTTCGGCCTCGGCTTTTATTCGACGTTCATGGTCTCCGACCGCGTCGACATCGACACGCTTTCCTATAAAGAGGGGGCGGAGCCGGTGCACTGGACCTGTGACGGCGGCTCGGAGTTCGAGATGGACAAGGGGGAAAAAGACAGCATCGGCACGACGGTCACCCTCCACATCTCCGAGGATTGCCTGCAGTTCTGCAACGAGTACAAGGCGCGCGAGGTGATCGAGAAGTACTGCGCGTTCATGCCTTACGAGATCTACCTTTCCAAGGAAAACGAGACCGGCACCGAGACCATTAAGGAATCCGAAAAGCGTGAGGACGATGTGGTCATCGAGGAGGTGATCCAGGAAAAGAAAGAGGGCGAAGAGGACAAGGACGATAAAAAGAAGGAGCCCGAAGAGAAGAAGTTCAAGATCCGCCGCCGTCCGCAGCTGCTCAATGATACGCATCCGCTCTGGGCAAAGACCCCCAGTGAGTGCACCGAGGAGGAGTATAAGGAGTTCTACCGCAAGGTCTTCCGCGATTTCAAGGAGCCCCTGTTCTGGATCCACCTGAACATGGATTATCCGTTCAACTTAAAGGGCATCCTGTACTTCCCCAAGATCAATATCGAGTTCGAGTCGGTCGAGGGTACGATCAAGCTCTTCAACAATCAGGTGTTCATCGCTGACAACATCAAGGAGGTCATCCCGGAGTACCTGATGCTCCTCAAGGGTGTCATCGACTGCCCGGATCTGCCGCTCAATGTTTCCCGGAGCGCCCTGCAGAATGACGGCTTTGTGACCAAAATCTCCGATTACATCAGCAAAAAGGTCGCGGAAAAGCTGGCCGGCCTGTGCAAGACGGACAAGGAGAACTACGACAAGTACTGGGACGACATCAGCCCCTTCATCAAGTACGGATGCCTCAAGGACGACAAGTTCTGCGACAAGATGACGAACTACATCCTCTTCAAGGATCTCGACGGCAAGTACATCACCCTGCCGGATGCCCTGGAGATCAACGTCGGCAAGGGCGGCGACGAGGAAGAGACGGAAGGCGAGGCCGAGCAGGCGACCGATGAAAATGGTGAAAAGGTAGAGGCCGAGGTTCTCGGACCCGACGGCAAGCCGGCCGCGGATGCTGATAAGGCAGCAGAGGATGGCAGCGCTTCTTCCGAGGGCGATGACGCGGACAAAGAGGAGGAAAAGGCGCCCGACCGCACGATCTACTATGTCACGGATGAGCAGCAGCAGAGCCAGTACATCAATATGTTCCGCGCTCAGAAGATGCAGGCGTTCATCCTGACGCACAACATCGATATGCCTTTCATCCAGCAGCTCGAGACCCGCAACGAGGGTGTTCACTTCCAGAGGATCGATGCGCAGCTCAGCGATGAGCTCAAGGGCAAGACCTCCAAGAAGGCTGCCGAGGAGATGGAAGAGGAGGAAAAGAAGCTTGAGAAGAAGCTTCGCAAGGCCCTGAAGAACGACAAGCTGGCAGTGAAGCTCCAGAAGCTCAAGGACAAGAAGATCTCCGCAATGCTGACCGTCAGCGAGGAGAGCCGCCGCATGGCCGACATGATGAAGATGTACGCGATGAACGGCATGCCGATGATGGACGGCTTCGGCGCCGAGGGACAGACCCTGATCCTCAACGCCAACCATCCGCTTGTGAAGTATGTCATTGAACACGACGGCGGCAGCAACGTCAAGCTGATCTGCGAGCAGCTCTATGACCTCGCCAGGATCCAGAACGCGCCGCTGCCGGCGGAGGCGATGACCGAGTTCGTCGCGCGATCCAACGAGATCATGATGCTGCTGGCGAAATAAATATCAGCTGTTATCTTATAAAACAGCAGATACGGTGAAAAGAAAGAACCCCGGGAGATCAGATCTCCCGGGGTTTTGGTTTTTCAGAACTTCTGATGAGTGTGCCACGAGGGAATCGAACCCTCGACAACTTGATTAAAAGTCAAACAGGCATTTCCCGTGGTTACTGCATCCGCGGTATGGCCTGCAATCATTTTGCAATCATGTTGATTTTATTGACTGCATCCTGGACGTTCTCCTTCTGCTCCACAATATGAGAATAGACATCCAGAACCATCTTCTCTGTGTCGCCAAGGATCCTCGCTATCATCTTCGTTGATATCGCAGGGATCTGATAACAGAGTTCGGTGCAGTAATTGTGGCGGAAGATATGCGCGGTCAGTCCCTGTATCGGTTTCTCCATACGATTCTTCCGGGTAAAAGGATTATAGCCTGCAGCAACATTCAGCGCAAGTACAATGCTATCCCACATCCGGACATAGGCGGATAGAGTCATCATCTCAGCATTGCACCCGCGGAAGAGAAAACCGGTCGTGCTGTCCACATAATCCCGGATCTCCTCAATCAGTGCATCCGGAAGAGGGACATCCCGCAGGCCGTTCTCTGTTTTTGGATAGTTCTTAAGCTCCGGGTTATTGCCGTCGAAGATGATCACCCTCCGGATCCGGACGATCTTCTCTTTCCAGTCGAAGTCATCCGCGGACAGGGCGAGAGCTTCTTCCCTGCGCAGGCCGCAGTAGTACAGAATCAGAAGGAACGATCGCTTGCGTGGATCCAGATCCACCTTCCGGATCGCTTCTTTCTCCAGCTCCGAGAGCGGGCGTTTCTCCTTCTTTTGTTTCGCTGGTAGGGATACATCCGCGAGGATATCATCCAGGGCGGAGCGTGGCAGCAGATGATCCCGGACAGCACTCTTTACGATCTGCCGGAATGTTAGTGCTATGATCTCACAGGTGCGCGGGTGATCCAGCTGCTTATTGATAGCCTGCTGGAAGTGCGAGTGCCTGATATCCGATATGCGGACGTTGCCAAGGAAGGCCAGGTGCACCCTGATTGCGTTCTCGTACATGAACCTGGTATTGCGTTCGCGCGAGGCCTTGGCCGTGGCCAGCCACTTCAAGGCATAGTCATAAAAGGAAAGATCCGAGAATTCCAGGGCGCCATGCTTCTTGACTCTCTGCTTTATTGCGTCAATCTGATTCTCAAGATCGCGCGAAGATTTCCTGGAAGACACCTGCCTCCGGTGCTTCCTTCCCTGCTCATCGTATGTGCCGTCCCAAACGGACGCGATCCACGCTCCGCGCTTCTCGTTGTATGCGTATTTACTCTTGGCCATGATCTCTATGCAGATTCTTCACCTGCTCCCAGGGAACCGGAAGAAGCGTGCGAATTTTTTCCCCGGACATCCAGGAGCTTATCCACGGCCTGCCGGATAGCGTCGTCTGCTTCATCGTATGCGCGGCCGACTTCGGAACCATAAGGCGAGATATCAGAAGGCGGATCCCATCCCATCAAATATGAAGGCGTGACGCCAAACACTTCAGCGCAGGTGATTATTTTAGAAATAGGCAGATCAACAGAGCCACCTTCAATCTTGGCGACGCTGCTGCGGTCGGTGTAACCGAGGCGCTTTGCGAGATCGTCCTGAGTCATGTTGTTTTCCACGCGCAGGCGCTTTATGTTTTTATAAAGAT
>JAILFA010000001.1 GCA_024687125.1 Lachnospiraceae bacterium | reverse complement strand
AAGGCTGCATCTGCTTTAGGTTCATCGGCGAGGGCGGCAGCTTTACCAACCGGATGCGTTTTCTTGTCACGGCACCCATGCTTGAGTTTGACCAGCCGAACCTTGCGATCTCACATGATTTTGACAAGCCAGTAAAGCCCTATTTCGTTGTGATCGGCATGTCCGATGCTCATAAGGTAACAGCAAAGATCACGCCGGACGATGCGTTTGACGTCAATATCACCGAGGGAGAGGATCTCGGCGTAGAGGGTGCAAAGCTGTATTACGCGAACATCATTCCGAAGAAGCCCATGCCTTCGATGGAGGACCGCGAACCAGGCGCATCGCTCTATTATAAACTGGAAGTCGAAGCGGTGGAGCCGTCGAACGGAGTAAAGGTCAGCAATGAGCTGCCGATCGCGAGGGTTCGGACCGGCCTTACCGTGACCGCCAAGAGCATCGACTGCTTCTGGTACAAGCATGCCACGAGCGAGATCGCCGAGTATGACGGCCTACGCCGCCGCGTAGTGGTACGTGACAAGTTCGCGGAGACGAAGGCGGAATTAAAGCTCATCTGGTTTGACGAGGAGGAACTAAAGATCCGCGTGCTCGCGCCGATGCCCAAGGCCTTTGTTCCAAAAGCCGTCAACAGCGAAGAACAGGAACTGGTCGATAAGCTGCGGATCCAGATAGATCCCGGAAATGATCCGGAGTTTGGTCCGGAAGGCGGCCTCAAGGTGTCACTTCGCCCGACCAAAGGCTATCTGGATGCACCCAGGCGGGTGAAGACGAAGATCCACATCGAAGCAACGGCAATGGACAAGGTATATTCTGCCGATCAGGAATTCCTGCTCTGCAGTCAGCCTGACCGCTCCGGCATGGATCTGCCGCAGATCTCAAAGGCGATCCGTGAAGATGAGGAAGTCGGGAAGAAACTCGAGCATCTGCGCGACGTGATCAAGCGGGACTGCTATTCCAACCTGTTCCCGGTGCACCGTCTGATCCAGGAGATGCTGGACGGCTACGATCCGGAGTATGGCTATGATGAGGAGCAGGTGGCCAAGGTCATCAATACCTACAACGATTTCTGCAGGGGCTATATCGCAGGCGCCAACGCGGAACCTCCGGCAGAGGAGAGCATCCTCGATTACATGCTCTGGGCCATAGATGCCATGGGCGACGCAGCCGACCGTCTGGAAAAGAAGGCAGGCTTCCTGGGACGCCTGGCGCTGGGCTTCTGTACAGCCGGTATGAGTGAAGTGGCCTTTACGACGATGGACATCGTCCGCATCCCGTACAGGATGAAGCAGGCCATGGAGCGTGGAGAAGATTCGTATCTGGGCGTCATGTGGGCCGGCGCTAAGGACATCGTGCTCGGAGAAGTGCAGAGCCGTGTGATAGGCGCCGTACAAAAGGGCAGCTGGGTCATGACCAAGGCCTTTGCCAAGGATATGAAGAATCCGAAGCTCTATAACTTACTGACCAAGGCGGAAACGGGTTATACGAAATACGCCGCCAATATTCAGAAGGCCAACGAAAAGACCACGATCTACAAGGACGGCGTCTTCAGGAACCCGTTCAAGGCCGACGTGGATCCCGCAAAAGCCGCAGCCGCTGCAAAGCAGGCCAAGCTTACCGATCAGCAGCTGGATATGGAACTGGATGCCAAGATCAAAGAAGCAAGAGCCAAGAACAAGGCGACTGATTTTGAGGGGGCTACGGAACACGGCGTAGAGGTACGTGAACGTGCTGACGGATCCCTGGAGGTCGTGGGGCGTGATCTTTCAGACCCTGCCGTTGCCGCAAGCTTTAAAGCCTATGAAAAGGTCGTCAAGCTTCAGCGGGCGAGAAATCAGTACTATCAGTCAAAGACCCCGGAAGCAAAGCTCGAGATGGAGAACTGCATGCTCGAGATCCGTGAGGACTTCATCGCGCAGAATCAGCTCAAAAACTACAACAAACTCTATGCGGATGAGGTCCGGATCGAGTACGACAACTACTGGACGAACATGGATGCGAAGATCGACGCCAAAGCTGCGCAGAACATCGCGACAAGGACCGGCAAGGATCCGTCGAGCATCTACTGCAGGAGTATTTCCACCAACCAGAAGGACTATGTCCGCCATACCCATGGTGTTGACCACGACATGACCATGATGGAAAAGACCGGCGAGGGCAAGGCAGATATCGAGATTGACGACCGCATCCAGGCCGAGGAAAACGCTCTGGCCGTCTATGAGACGATCAAGGGCGAAAAGGCGCCCAGCGTGCAGGAAGCCATGGAATTTGCCGAGCGCTATCAGTATACGACCGTCGCAGGTGAAGGTCAGTACGCCAGAGAGAAGTACGGAGATGTCCCGGGTATGCTTACACCGGAGGGGCATGGTAAGGCGCTTCAGAATGTCAAACAGAATGCAGATGCTATGCAGTACAAGGTAGAACAGTATGTGGACAAGGCAGAAGCGAATCTCGCCGAGGCCGCAAAGCACGCCCCGGGCAGTCAGGAATACATCAATGCCCATCATGCCGCCCAGAAGAATCTGTTCGAGGCTGAACGCACCGGATTCAAACAATTCGGACGAACGATCAACGGCCGCAACGATGCTCTCATCCTGCAGGGCAAGGGGAATCAGCTGTCACACAAGGAGCAGCTCTGCTATAAGCTTCTGCAACGTTACTATAAGGGCGCAAAAGAAGGCCATCTGAACATCGATTCCGGTGACATGATGAACACGATGCGGGAGATCGGTGTCGAAAACCCGAGAGAACTGGCACAGATGATGAGTGATCTGACGTACAGGGTGGCCGACGGAAACTGACGAGAAGGACATATGTCTGCATATACGGCAGGGATAACGCAATGGGGGTTATCTATGTTCTGTGCAAAAACGCGGCGCCAAACTCTCAGACAATACAGCTTTCTGCACAAAATGCGGGTGTAAGATCATAAGGGCCTCCGGGAAAATCCCTCAAAAGGCTGTTGAAACACTTCTCGGAGAGTTCGGTGGAGTTTTTGAACAGGTGAATTCAGTCCTTGGTCCCGGAAAGACTTTTATGCGTTCCGCGAAAGCCTTTTTCAAAGGCTTTACTGATCCGAAAGCGCTTATCACTGCCGCTGTCGTCGCAGTTGTCTGGATCGTGATTGCCGCCTATATTGGACATATCACTTTGTTTATGCTACTCTGTGCAATATGGAAACGCTGATCACTCTGGAAAATGTAACAAAAACATATGAGGACCTGTGCGTTCTGGATCATATCTCTCTGGATCTGAAGAGGGCAGAGTCCATCGCCTTTACCGGTCATAACGGCTGCGGAAAAAGCACGCTGCTTAAGCTGATCGCGGGGCTGATCCCCTTAAGCGGCGGGAAGATCGTTCGTCATGAAAAGATCCGATTTGGCTATGTGCCCGAAAAGTTTCCGGGGATGAACATACGCATGAAGGACTATCTCGGTGCCATCGCAGGGATAGAGGGCGTGGAGGCTTCGGAAGCCGATGCTCTTGTCAGGAATTTTTTTCTTGAGCCGATGAAAAATACAAAGCTTCATGAACTGTCGAAGGGAAGCCTTCAAAAGGTGGGGGTGATCCAGGCACTGCTCGGAAGGCACGATGTCCTTCTTCTGGATGAGCCGCTTTCCGGTCAGGATACGGATTCACAGAATGTTTTCCTGGAGAAGATCCATGAACTGCGAGACAGAGGCGTTACGATCCTGATGTCCTGCCATGAGCGGAAACTGATCGAGGAGCTGAGCGACCGGGAAATCACGATCGAGCAGGGAAAACTGCTTTGCAGGGAAAGCGATGAGGCCGGATCGTGATGGGCGGGAGACTGCGCGTATTGAAGAATACGTATCACCTTTATACCATCCGGCGGAGGCTGATGACGAGGAATGCCCTGTGGGCTGTCACGATGCTCGTGATCGCGGCTTTTCTGGGGGCCATGTATTCTTTTCCGCCGGCGTATGTGTGCAGCAGTTATCTGGTTTCCTCTGTTTTTATGTATTTCCTGGGCATTTATCTTTCCATGAACCTTCATGCCGGGGAAAACGATGTCTTTGAAGAGATCCTGCTGCTTCATGCGGACAGTGATGCTGCCTATTATCTTTCCCGGGAAATGCTGCAGGCGCGGATGTGCCTGATCTGCTCCCTGATACTGTCCTTTTTTCCGCTAATTTATTCGATCATCCGGCCGGGATATTTCACAAGAGCCATCATGCCCGGCGATGTATGCTGCGGCGCTGCGGTGATCCTTTTCTGCGGATTTTGCGGGGCGGAAACGGGAGACTTCTTCCATCCGCGGTTTATCGGCCGCAGGTACGGCATTTGCTTTGCGATACTGATCTCCGTCGTGGCTTTATGCAAACAGGG
>JAILFA010000059.1 GCA_024687125.1 Lachnospiraceae bacterium | reverse complement strand
GCAAAAGGCCATGAGATCTTCCCCTTTCATGCACTATATGAAAATAGAAAAATGGTCACACTTTTCATTTATAGCATAGGTTCATGGGGATGGAAAGTGAGAAAGATCCCCCGGGATCAGCCGGGGGATCAGAAAAGGCGTTCTCAGGTATGATGGATCGATCCGGGGTTCTTTAAGAATCGCAGAAGCTCTTGCTGGAGACATGCAGTACGCGCTCCTTGATCTCCTGCGTTCTTCCCTGGTTCCAGTACTGCGTTCCGATATAACCGCAGGTCCGCCGCGCTACGTTCATCGTGTTCTGGTCGTGATTTCCGCAGTTCGGGCACTCCCAGATGAGCTTGCCGTCTTTGTCACTGACGATGGAGATCTCGCCCTCGTAGCCGCATTTCTGACAGTAATCGGATTTGGTGTTGAGCTCCGCGTACATGATATTGTCATAGATATACTGCATGATGGAGAGCACCGCGTCCAGATTGTCCGACATGTTCGGCACCTCCACGTAGCTGATCGCACCGCCCGGAGAGAGCGCCTGGAACTCCGATTCAAACTTCAGCTTGGTAAAGGCATCGATCTTTTCGGTCACATGGACATGATAACTGTTCGTGATATAGTTCTTGTCCGTAACGCCGGGGATGATGCCGAAGCGCTTCTGCAGGCATTTCGCGAACTTGTAGGTCGTCGATTCCAGCGGCGTCCCGTACAGACTGAACGAGATCGAGGTCTTTGCGCGCCATTCGGCACACCTGTCGTTGAGGTACTGCATGACCTGCAGGGCAAAGCCCTTTCCCTCCGGATCCGTGTGCGTGACGCCCTTCATATACTTCGTGCATTCGCAGAGACCCGCGTAGCCGAGAGAGATCGTCGAATAGTTGTTGACGAGCAGACGGTCGATGGTCTCGCCCTTTTTCAGGCGCGCCAGCGCACCGAACTGCCAGAGGACCGGTGCCACATCGCTGGGCGTTCCGAGAAGCCTCTTGTGCCTGGCCATCAGGGCCCGGTAACAGAGCTCGGTCCTCTCCTCCATGAGCTCCCAGAACTTTTTCTCATCACGTCCGGAAGAACAGGCGACGTCCACAAGATTGATGGTCACCACGCCCTGATTGAAACGGCCGTAGTATTTGTGTGCGCCGTTTTCGCCCATGCCTTGTGTGTCCGGGGTCAGGAACGACCGGCAGCCCATGCAGGGATAGACATCCCCGTTCTTGTACTCGCGCATCTTCTTCGCGGAGATATAGTCCGGCACCATGCGGCGTGCGGTACATTTGGCCGCAAGGCGCGTCAGATACCAGTACTTGCTCTCCGGCGTGACATTGTCCTCGTCGAGCACGTAGATGAGCTTGGGAAATGCAGGGGTGATATAGACACCTTTTTCATTCTTGACCCCCAGGATCCTCTGGTGAAGCATCTCCTCAATGACCATCGCGAGATCCTCACGCATCTGCCCCTCGGGTACCTCATCGAGATACATGAAGACCGTGATGAACGGCGCCTGTCCGTTCGTCGTCATCAGCGTGATCACCTGATATTGGATGACCTGTACGCCGTGTTTGACCTCCTCGCGAAGACGGAGCTCCGCGACATCGATGATCTGCTGCTCGCTTGCCTGTACGCCGGTCCGGGCGAATTCCTCCCGCACCTCCTCGCGCAGCTTTTGCCGGCTGACGTCCACAAAGGGAACCAGATGCGAGAGCGTGATGCTCTGCCCGCCGTACTGGGAGCTGGCGATCTGTGCGATGGCCTGTGTCGCGATATTGCATGCCGTATAAAAACTTCTGGGGCGTTCGATCATCGTCTCGCTGATGACCGTGCCGTTCTGGAGCATATCCTCGAGATTGACCAGGCAGCAGTTATGCATGTGCTGCGCAAAGTAATCGCTGTCGTGGAAATGGATGAGACCGTCTTCATGTGCGCGCACGATATCCGGCGGCAGAAGGAACCTGCGCGTAATGTCCTTGGATACCTCACCCGCCATGTAATCGCGCTGTACGCTGTTGACCGTCGGATTTTTGTTGGAATTTTCCTGACGGACCTCCTCGTTGCTGCGCTCGATGATGGCCATGATCTGCTTGTCGGTCGTGTTGTTCTGCCGGTTCTGGTTGTGCTGGTAGCGGTAGGTGATATACTTCCGCGCAACCTCGTAGCAGCCGGACTGCATCAGACCGTTCTCGACCAGGTCCTGGATCTCCTCCACGCTGGGCGCGCGTGTGAGCGTCGCACAGATCCCTTCGACCTGTTTTTCGATGTCCTCGATCTGCTTTGCGGAGAGCTGCTTGTCTCCCGTTACCTCACGATTTGCCTTTTCGATAGCCGCAATGATCTTTTGCCCGTCAAAAGGGACTTCCTTGCCGCTGCGCTTAATGATCTTCAAAACGAAACCTCCTTCGTCAGACCACAATATCTTGTAGTTTGCGATGAAAAGTATACAGTATTTTGTTGAAAATGACAAGGAGGAAAATCAGAGATCTCTGACCTGCGCTGCCCTGTCCAGGAATGTTCTATAGTAATCGATCTCTCCGGCGTCCTCTACCGGCCTGCCTGAACGAAACCAGGATACACGGTATGTTTCCGGCTTTTCTGCTCCGGCTGGATCCAGTCCCAGTACGCTGCCGAGCCTGCGGACCGTTCCTGCGTTCCCGTCGACGAGCCGGACTTCTTCGCCAAGGAGTTCCCGGAAGAGCGGCTTAAAATACTGAAAATGCGTGCATCCGATGACAAATGCCGAATAAGCCGCGGGGTCGATCCCGGAAAACGCTTCCTGCAGATAGGTTCTTGCTTCGGCGGTGTCAAACCGGCATTTTTCCGCGAGCGGCACCAGCTGAGGGAGCGGCAGCAGATCCACCAGATGTCCGGGGTCGACGCGGTGAATGAGATCCTTGAGCTTGGCTTCGCGAAGTGTGACCGGTGTTGCTGCGACCAGAACACGCATCCGGTTCCCGTTCTCTCCGGGCAGTCCCTCCACTGCCGGTTTTACCGCGGGTTCCATGCCGATCACCGGGATGTCGGTCATCTCCCGGATGGCGCCGATCGCGACGGCTGTCGCTGTGTTGCAGGCGACGACCAGCGCCTGCGCGCCGGCAGATAACAAAAACCGCGCATTTTCCGTGGCATAATGCGCGATTTCGTCTGCTGTTTTTTCGCCGTACGGAACATGATCCACGTCCGCATCGTACAGGTATTCCTGATCCGGGTACTGTTCCAGAGCCTCCGCCAGAACACTTACCCCGCCGATCCCGGAATCAAAAAAACCGATCCGCATGCCTTATCCTAAAGTCACTCCGTCTTGATGTACTTATTAAAACAATACAGAATCTCGTCAAACCCGTCTACGTAGACCGCCGACCAGCCGCTTTCATCATTGACCGCTACACGGGTGAGCTTTGTTCCTTCACGGACGGCTGTGACGATGTTGGTGTTGTTCGAACTGTCCGGCGTACTGCGGATATTGAGCTGCGTCGTCGTGACGACCGTATCATCAAGGAGTACGAAGCCCTCCGGAAGAACCGCGTAATCCTCATCGTCCGCGGGTTCATCTTCAGCCTCCGGTTCGTCCTCGCCGCTGCCTTCCTCTTCCTCTTTCTGCGCCTCCTGCAGTGCCCGTTCTTCTGCTTCGGGCTCCTCCTGCTGCGGGCTGAAGAAGGTCAGCCAGCCCAGGAATATCGCGACGACCATGATCACGATCCCAAGGATCGCGGAGGCAATGATAATGCCTCCTCCCTCGTCTTCGTCATCGTCGTCCTCGGGCTCCCAGTTGCGCACATCTTCCCTGCGCCGCTGCGTGCTCTGCGGGCGGCTTTCCTGTCTGCGCGGGGGTTCGGAATCGGGACGCCTTCTTACCGGACGATCCCCCAGCGGGTCATCTGTTTCCCGTTTGAGCTGTCTGCGTTTTTCTTCGGGAAGCGCGCGTGCGGCAGCGGAAGCAGCGCGTTCTTTTTCCTCGACGCGCCGTTCCTTCTCGACCTCCTCGCGTTGCCGTTCCCGGATATAGGCTTCTTTTTCGGAGGCATCCAGAAAATTGAGCGGATCCTCGATATTGATGCTCTCGATCGCTTCCGTTGTCGCCCCCGGGGGCTCGGCCGGCTTCCGGTAATCACCTATGTTGTAGATCTTATCAGCCACTTGCTTCCCTCAGAATCTCCGTCAGAATCTGCTGTCCGTCGCAAAGGCGCTCAGGCGAGCACGCGATCGACCACAGCCGTAAACTTGCCCTTGGGTACAGCGCCGAGGAGCGAATCCACCTGCTCCCCTTTCCGGAAAAAGATGAAGTTCGGTATGGACATCACGCCGTATTTCTGCGCGACATCGGGGTTCTCGTCCACATTGCACTTGCCGACCTTGAGCTCACCGTCGTAATCCTCAGCGATCTCTTTGATAAGCGGAGACATCATCTTGCAGGGACCGCACCAGTCGGCGTAGAAATCGACCAGCACCGGCAATTCGCTCTTCAGGACTTCCTCTTCAAAGTTCTGTGTCGTGAAAACATGTTCCATTACTTGTCTCCTTTCTTTTTACGGATCCTTGTATAAAAGATCGGCTTCCCCATCGCCGAAAAACGCTCTTCATATTCCGTCAGGCAGTTTTCCCGCATCAGCTCCTCATCCGCGTGCAGATCCCGGGAGATGATCTCCGCCTCCCAGCCGGCCGTCTCGAGCTGTTCCAGCGAAAAATCGAACAGCGGTTCATTATCCGTTTTGAACTCCACCCGGCCGCCGGGTATCAGGATCTCCTCATAGCGCCTCAGGAAAGCCGCCGATGTAAGGCGTTTGTTCGTATGTCGTTCCTTGGGCCAGGGGTCCGAGAAGTTGAGATAGATACGCTCCACCTCGCCGGGTGCAAACACCATCGGCAGGATCTCCGCCTCCGCTCTGACAAGGCGCAGATTGGGGAGCTCCAGCTGTGCCTGCTTCTGCACGGCACGCACCAGTATGCTTGTGTACTTTTCAAGGCCCAGGTAACTGATCTCCGGATGCAGCTGTGCCTTGCGCACCAGGAATCCGCCTTTGCCGCAGCCTATCTCCAGATGGAGCGGCGACGGATGTTCAAAAAAATCCCGCCAGCTACCGCGGCGCCTCTCCGGCTCCATCTCGCAATACGGGCTGTTCGCCACTGTCTCCTGCGCGCCCGGAACATTTCTAAGTCGCATGATATAAGTATATACCTTTATGGAGAAAAATACCACCGGATAAGTTTTCGTGTCTCCCGTGAGCCGCTGCGGCGTCGCATGACAAAACAGCATACAGCATGGTATAATACACGCGGTGTTGATGGCGGCAGAGGTTATGCGGGAATACAGAGGTTTTCAGAATGCATCTCGGTGAGATCATGACAGCAGATTGTGCCAACGGCACGGGGATGCGGGTCTCCGTCTTTGTATCAGGCTGTCTCAATCACTGCCCGGGATGCTTTCAGCCGGAGACCTGGGATTTTCATTACGGGCGCGAATACACCGCCGAGATGGAACAGGGGATCCTCGACGAACTGGCAAAGCCGTACTACCGCGGATTGACGCTCCTCGGCGGAGATCCGATGGAGGAGAGCAACCAGAAAGAACTCCTGCCGCTGCTCAGGCGGATGAACGCGCTTCTTCCCGCGCGGGATCTCTGGGTGTACACCGGATATATCTATGACAGGGATCTGGTTCCCGGGGGCCGGCGGTATTTCGGAGATGTGACCGAGGAGTTCCTGGATCGCACGGACATCCTCGTCGACGGACCTTTCCTGCAGGAACAGAAGGATGTGACGCTGCGGTTCCGCGGATCCGCCAATCAGAGGATCATTGACATGAAGGCCACGCGGGCCGCCGGGAGCGTCGTGCTCGATCGGGAGACAGCAGACGTATGAGAAACCGGCTCACTGTCATCGGAGCGTTTCTGCTCCTGTATATCGTACTGGTCAATCTGTCGGCGTATCTTCTCTTTTTTCTCATCAATACTGCCTATGATCTCTGTGTGGCGAACGGCCTGACCGGCGGAGCGGAGCTGATCGGATACTATACGCAGGGCGGCGGGTTCATCCTATACGTTCTTGCGCTGAATGCGATCACGCAGTACCTCATCGGCATGCCTGTGGCGGCATATTTTATGAAGAAGTTCCTTTCCGCGGAACCGGCCGAAGAGGGCAGCCGGGTGTCCGTCGCGGACGCGGTCATGATCGTGCCCATCGTCTTTTTCCTGATGATCGCGGGCAGTGTTCTCGGGAGCCTGACGGCCGGGATCCTGGGAAATCTGACGGGGGAAAACTTCACCAATTCGACGGTGGAAATGCTGGTCTCCGGAACACTCCCGGTGACGATCCTGTTTGTTGTCATCATTGCTCCGATCGCGGAGGAACTGTTTTTTCGCAGGCTTCTCATCGATCTTGTGCGGCCGATCGGACGCCGCGGGGCAGTCATGCTCTCCGGCGTATGCTTTGCGCTCTTTCATCAGAATCTCTTTCAGTTCTTCTATACGTTGTTCCTCGGGATCGTCCTGGCGCTGATCTATGAAAAGACGCGCAGGATCCGGTACACGATCCTCATCCATATCCTGGTCAATTTTGTGGGCGGGCTCATCCTGCCCTGGAGTGCGGAGGTGCTCGAGACGCTGGACCCGGATGCTCTGGCAGCGGGGATCCTCCCGCCGGAGATCCTGCCGGCGCTGCTGTTCTTTGCCGCCTTCTTTCTGCTCGTCATCGTGGGCATGGTCCTGACCGTGATCTGGATCGCGCGCGGCAGGATGCGGCTGGAGGAACGGCCGGAGACGCCTTCGTACCGCGATTTCCGGCGCGCCTTTATCACCTCTCCCGGGATGCTGCTGTACATGATCGTCTGTATCGGTTTTGCGGTGTTCAATCTGTTCGGGTGACAAATTTGCGATCGGGCAGATTTTTCCCGAAAAGTGCGAGACAAACTGAAAATCACGTGTTATAATATCCCTGTATATGCTTTTTGTCTTCATCGGGTATCAGTCGGAAAGGAGTGTTTATGAGAAGCAAAACAGAAAAGAACGGTCGTCTGATCGGCCACGTGGTATTCATCGCCATACTCGGACTGCTCATCATGGCTGCCACTCTTTGCATCATCTCCTACAAGGAGATCGAGAGCTCCTATCACGATATGGGTGAAGAGATGCTCAAGGTAGCCTGCATGCAGCTGGAAGCCACGACAGAGGACCTCTATCAGGGCGAATGGGAGTGGCGCGACGGTGTCCTGTACAAGGGCGAGACCAACATGGAGGAAGCTTTCCAGGAATACATCGATGACCTGAAAAAGGACACAGGCCTGGAATACACCCTGATCATGGACAAGACCCGGGCGGTTACCACGATCGAAGGCATGAAGGGCAAGGACATCGGTGATGCCGCCTACAATTCTGTCAAGAGCGGCAAGCCCTTCTCCGATTTCAAGACCACCATCAACAATAAAAAGTATTACGTGTACTATGCACCCCTCAATGAGGGCGGCAAGTATGTGGGCTGCTATTTCGCCGGCAGACTTGCGGATGATATCAACAGCGCGATGACCGGCAAGATTATGATCCTGATCATTGTCACGATTCTGGTCGCCGCTGCGTTTGTGGCTGTCGGACTTATTCTTTCCTTCAAATACTCCAAACTGATGAAAGCGATCGCGGAAACCGTCAATGAGCTGGCAGGCGGCAACCTCGCGCTCGATGTCGATCCCGCGCTGATCGCCCGCAAGGATGAGCTGGGCGTTATTGCCGAGGGTGTACAGAACCTCGACGAGAAGCTGCTGGAGGTCATCGGACAGTCCAAGGCGGCAGCCGGCGAGCTGACAAACTCCGGAACAGATCTGGCGGATTCCTCCAGTCAGGCGTCGCAGGCCTCCTCGCAGGTCACGGACGCAGTCAACGAGGTCTCCAAGGGGGCTGTTTCCCAGGCGGAGAGCGTACAGAACGCGGCGGTCCGCACAGATTCGATCGGTACCGATATCGACAATATTTCCGACAATGTCTCCTCGCTGGATGAGGCCTCCCGCAAGATGAAGGAGAGCTGCGACAAGGCAAACCGCGCACTGGAGGAGATCGTCTCCCAGAATCAGAGCGTTGCGAACGCGGTCAACGAGATCGGCGCGACCATTCAGGCGACCAACGACAGTGCAAATTCCATCGCGAAGTTCTCGGATGCAATCAACGATATCGCCTCCCAGACGAACCTGCTGTCCCTGAACGCCTCCATTGAGGCGGCGCGTGCCGGTGAAGCGGGCAAGGGTTTCGCGGTTGTTGCGGACGAGATCCGCCAGCTGGCAGATCAGTCCAAGAACAGCGCGGACGAGATCAAGTCGATCGTTGACAAGCTCCTTGAGGATGCGAGAGCTTCCGTGCAGGTCATGGATGCCCTCAATGAGAATATCCAGATCCAGGGCGAAAAGATCGCTACGACCCAGAGCGATATGAACGAGATGGCCGAGAGCGTCACCGTGGTGACCGAGAACAGCCAGAGCATCGCGGGCATGGTCGGCAGCCTCAACGACGCCAAGTCCTCTCTGGTGGAGATCATTCAGGATCTGTCTGCGATCTCCGAGGAGAACGCAGCCTCTACGCAGGAGACCAACGCCTCTATGCAGGAACTTAATGATACCTTCGCTGTGATCAATGAGTCGGCAGGCAAGCTCCAGGATCTGGCGGGCAGTCTTTCCGAGACGATCAGCTACTTCAGGAATTAACGGAGTCCGGTCGGAACCGGTCGGTCACAGGACCATCCTTCGGGCATCGCAGACACGCGGTGCCCGATTTTTTCTTGTGAAAGACGGCGGAAAGGTATATAATTCACTTACTTTTGATCGATCAAAAAAGGAGCGATATTATGGCAGACAACAAGAAACTTGTGGAAGCGATCACCTCGATGGATGAGGATTTCGCACAGTGGTACACCGATGTGGTGGTCAAGGCGGGACTGGTGAGTTACTCCAATATCAAGGGGTTCATCATCCTCAAGCCTGCCGGCTATGCACTGTGGGAAAATGTCCAGCGCCTTCTGGATGCGCGTTTTAAGGCGACAGGCGTCGAAAACGTCTATCTGCCGCTGCTGATCCCGGAGAGCCTTCTGCAGAAGGAAAAGGATCATGTGGAAGGCTTTGCGCCGGAGGTGGCCTGGGTCACCATGGGCGGCGGCGAGGAGCTGGCCGAGCGCTACTGTGTACGACCGACCTCTGAGACGCTCTTCTGCGATTTCTACAAGAACGAGATCCATTCTTACAAGGATCTGCCGATGGTCTATAACCAGTGGTGCAGTGTTGTGCGCTGGGAAAAGGAGACAAGACCGTTCCTCAGGTCCCGCGAGTTCCTGTGGCAGGAAGGACACACGATGCATGCCACGCGCGAGGAGGCCGAGGAGCGTACGCAGCAGATGCTGGACGTCTATGCGGACTTCCTCGAGGAGGATATGGCGATCCCGGTGATCAAGGGCCGCAAGACGGACAAGGAAAAATTCGCGGGCGCCGAGGCGACCTATACCGTGGAGGCGATGATGCATGACGGCCGTGCATTGCAGTCGGCCACGAGCCATCACTTCGGCGACGGATTTGCCCGCGCCTATGATATCACCTTTACCGGTCAGGACAATCAGCAGCATCATCCTTTCCAGACCTCCTGGGGGCTCTCGACGCGCTCTATCGGCGCGATGATCATGGTACACGGTGACGATTCCGGTCTGGTAGTGCCGCCGCGGATCGCACCGGTACAGGTGATGGTCATTCCGATCCAGCAGAAAAAAGAGGGGGTCCTCGAGGCTGCTGACCGTCTCTGCATGGCGCTCAAATCCGCGGGGATCAAGGCTAAGCTTGATGATTCGGACAAGAGCCCGGGATTCAAGTTCTCCGAACAGGAAATGCGCGGCATCCCGCTGCGCGTCGAGATCGGTCCCAAGGACATCGAAGCGGGAAAATGCGTGTTTGTCCGCCGCGATACCCGGGAAAAGATCGAGTGTCCGATTGGAGAGGCACAGGAAAGAGCCAAGGCCCTCATGAAAGACATTCAGGCGAGTCTCCTCGCCCGGGCGCAGGAGCACCTTTCGTCCTGCACCTTCAAGGCACGCAGCTGGGATGAGTTCGCGGAGGCCTTCCGGGAGACCAAAGGCTTTGTCAAGGCTATGTGGTGCGGTGACCGCGCCTGTGAGGACAGGATCAAGGACGAACTGTCTGTTACGAGCCGCTGCATGCCGTTTGAACAGGAGCAGATCTCGGATACCTGTGTATGCTGCGGAAAACCGGCGAAGAAAATGGTCGTATGGGGGCGGGCATACTGAGCGGGAATGTAAAAATCAATATTCCTTCGGCGGCTTCTCAGATCCTGCGCACACTTACGGACGCCGGATATGAGGCATATGTTGTGGGCGGCTGTGTCCGCGACAGTCTGATCGGCAGAAATCCGGAGGATTGGGATATCACTACGAGCGCCAGGCCTGAGGAGGTCAAGGCGCTCTTTCCAAAGACGATCGACACGGGCATTAAGCACGGAACGGTCACGGTGCGGAAAGCCGGGCAGAACTATGAAGTCACGACCTATCGGATCGACGGTGTCTACGCGGATCATCGGCACCCGGATGAGGTGGCGTTTACCAGATGTCTGTCTGATGACCTGGAGCGCCGCGATTTTACGATCAACGCGATGGCCTACGAGGAAACGAAAGGCCTTATCGATTTCTTCGGCGGACAGGATGATCTCGCAGCCGGAGTGATCCGTGCGGTGGGTGATCCGATGAAGCGCTTTGATGAGGACGCGCTGCGCATGATGCGGGCTGTCCGTTTTTCCGCCCAGCTCGGATTTACGATCGATGAGGAGACGCGATCCGCGATCCGGCAGCTGGCGCCCACACTGGCGGCTGTCTCCGCGGAGAGGATCCGTGTGGAACTGGAAAAGCTCCTGCTCTCCGATCATCCGGAGCAGCTTCGGGAGCTCTGTGAACTGGGGCTTACGGCCGTCTTTTTCCCGGAATTTGACGCGATGAAAAAGACGGCGCAGCAGAATCCGCATCACAGATATGACGTCGGAGAACACACGATCGCGGCGCTCTGTGCCTGTGTTCCGATCACTGCCGGATGGCGTGAGGATCCCGGGAAGTTTGCCGAAAGCTTCGGGCCGGATGCAACGTATGAACGGGAAGCCAGGATCCTGAGACTTGCGGTCCTGCTCCACGACGTGGCAAAACCTCTGACAAAGACGACCGATGCCGAGGGGATCGATCATTTTAAGGGACATCCCGAAAAGGGCGCAAAAATGGCCGCAGAGATCCTCGGCCGCTGGAAAGAGGACAACAGGACGATCGCGCGCGTCAGGAATCTGATCACCTGTCATGATCTCAGGCCGGAAGCGGATGCTGTTACTGTACGAAAGACGGCATCACGTGTGGGCAGAGAGGACTTTCCGCTGCTGCTCGATGTTATGGACGCGGATGTACACGGACAGAGCACCTATATGCAGCAGAAAAAGTTTGATCGGCTCAGCCGGATCCGAACGGAATGGGCGAGGATCCTGAGAGCGGGCGAAGCACTTTCCCTGGCGGAGCTCGCCGTCACCGGGCAGGATCTGATCGACGCGGGTATGCCGCCCGGGCCGCAGATCGGTGATACGCTGCGCAGGATGCTGACACATGTATTGAAGTACCCGGAGCATAATACCAGGGAGTACCTGCTGACAAAGTACCGGGGGAGGGACGTGTGAGGATAAGAGGATCGGAAAACCAGATAAGGGCGGTCAGGAGAGCCATTGCTGTCCTGACGGCGTCTGCTCTCATTCTGCATATGAGCGTACTCACTCCGCTCGCGGCAAGTCCTGAAGACGCGGCGGTGATCTCTCTTGTCAACAAGTATGATTCGATGGATACAGCGGTTGTCCGCAGCGTTAATTCCGCCGAGGGGACGGTGACATTCTGTCAGCATGATCTCGGGCGGTATTACACACTGCAGGCGGACAACACATCCATGATCTATGACCGCTATGAGCGGCCGATCTCCGCAGCGCTTCTGTCGCCGGGTGAGGTGGTGGATGTGACGTTCCTTCACCAGTCAAAGCACCTGAATTCGCTTGTTGTGTCACAGCCCTCCTGGACAAGGGAGGGAGTCCGCGAGTACAGGATCGACGCGGAAGCCGAGATCCTCACGATGGACGGGCAGAACTACCATCTCCCCAAGACGGCGCTCCTGCTGGCACAGAGCAGCGGTGGAGTCGCCCGGATCATCGCGGAGGAGATCCTGACCGGCGATGTGCTCACGGTCAGCGGTATCGACAAGGAGATCTACAGCGTCACTGTGACCGGAGGCCACGGCTATCTGCGCCTGACTTCGACGGAGGTTAACGGAACGGACATCACGGGAGCATGGCTGAATCTGGATAACAAGATCATCCAGCGTGTCAATGAAAAAACGCTGGTGACAGCGCCGGAGGGAACATATAACATGCAGATCACCGGACAGGGGGCAAATGATGTCCGGCCGGTCATTATTGAACGCGGACGGGAGACCGTGATCGATGCGTCCTCGATACAGCTGATCACACCGGACACCACGGAGATCACTTTTGAGATCCTGCCGGAAAAGGCCGCGCAGGCGGCAAAGATCACCGTGGATCAGCAGACGGTCTATCCGAATTATCCGGTCAGCCTGACGCAGGGCGTACATCAGGTCCGCATCACGGCGGAGGGATATATCACACGCACCGAAAATCTCAAGGTGGGAACGAAAAACGCAACGGTGACGCTGGAGCTGGATGAGGATACCGATGCTTCCGCGGCAGCATCCACGGCAGCATCGTCCGCTTCCTTCGCGGATACGGCAGCGACCTGGAATACCGCGTCCACAGCAGGGACATCCGACTGGTGGTATTCGCAGACTGGCTACTCGGGGACGGGAGCAACAGACGGCGCTTCCGCTGCTTCGTCCTCCAGTGCGACAGCGGGAAGCGGATCGACGGCGACATCCGTGACAGTCGTCGATGTCTCGGGCAATGAGACGACCCGGACCACGCTCAGCGGCTATGAGGTGCGCGTAGAGTCCCCGGAGGGCGTGGAATTCTATATGGACGGCAACTATATGGGTATCACGCCGACGGCCTTTACCAAGGTTTCCGGACAGCATACGGTTACGCTTTCCCGCGAGGGATATGAGACAAAAAGCTACAATATCTTTATTGACGACGCTTTGACGAACAAAACCTACGCATTCCCCGAACTGGTGCGGGAAGAAACAGAGGAATAGCGTTCAAACGCAATCTGAACGCGGATATTTGTTGTCAAATCGTCGCGGAAGCCTTGACAAACGTGGAAAAAGTGAGTATAAAAAATAGAGGACGCCGATGAGACGGGCGTTCAGAACTTTTAACCAATCTCTAAGGAGGAGAAACACAATGAACAAAACAGAGTTAATTGCTGCGATCGCTAAGGATGCAGGCCTGACCAAGAAGGATGCTGAGAAGGCCCTCAAGGCTTTCACGGATACTGTTTCCAAGGAGCTCAAGAAAAAGGGCAAGGTTCAGCTGATCGGCTTCGGTACCTTCGAGGTTGCCAAGAGAGTTGCCCGTGAGGGCAGAAATCCTCAGACCGGCAAGGCTATGAAGATCCCGGCATCTCTTGCTCCCAAGTTCAAGGCCGGCAAGGCTCTCAAGGACGCTGTCAACAAGAAGTAAGTCCTGTTGATGTTTTAACATTGTGTAAAGGCCGATGGATGTGTTCTGTCGGCCTTTTCTATGCATACGGAGAGGTGATATCATGCGTCTGGACAAATTTCTGAAAGTATCCCGTTTGATCAAGCGTAGGACGGTGGCCAATGAGGCATGTGATGCCGGCCGGGTCGAGGTCAACGGAAAAACGGCCAAGGCCGGTACGGAGATCAAAGTCGGCGACAGGATCACGATCCATTTCGGAGAAAAGGTGACGAACGTCGAGGTCCTTCAGGTAGAGGAAAATGTGCGCAAGGAAGCCGCAGCAGATATGGTCAGATACCTGGAAGGGTAACCGACTTAAATATCGAAAAATTGATTGACAAAAATCTGAAATTCGTTTATCATTACCATGTTTCCGTTTGTTTTTTAACGCAGGGATGAAAATGGCAGGCAGAAAGAGCACAAGGATCTATCGGGACAACAGAATGCGATATTCCCTGCTGCTGGCGATCTCGGTAGTCGTTTTGCTGATCGCGGTGGTTTCTGTCCGCAGTTACGGATTCGATAAACAGTTAAAGGAAAAGAACGAGTATATCGCGCAGCTCCAGGAGCAGATCGAGGCCGAGAAAGAGCGGACCGTCGAGATCGAGGAATACAAGAAGTATACGCAGACGCGCGGTTATATGGAAAAGGTCGCCAAAGAGAAGCTGGGCCTTGTATATGAAGGAGAGATCGTCTTCAGACATGAATGAGATATCGTATCAGGATTGCACAACGCGGCAGAAATGCCGCGTTTTTCTTTTTGTGCTATGATGTTTAACCGGAGAGTAACGAATGGATATTCTGGAAACTGAGGTTGGAAAACTGATCCGGCAGAAAAAACTGCTTGCCGGGGGTGAAAAGATCCTCGTAGCTGTTTCCGGGGGCGCGGATTCTGTCTGCCTCCTGGGAGTTTTGTACGCCCTTGCCGGGGAGTTTTCCCTGCGGCTTATGGTGGGGCATGTTCACCACGGCCTGCGGGCGGCGGCAGACGATGATGAGGCCTTTGTCAGAGAGCAGGCAGCCGCGCGGGGATTGCCCTGCCATGTCGAACATGTCGATGTTCCGGCACTGAAGAGGCAGTGGAAGTGTTCGACCGAAGAGGCGGCAAGACGCGCCCGCTATGAGGCTCTTGCAGGAGCGGCGGAGGAGTTTGGTGCGGATATGCTCGCCGCAGCGCACCATATGGAGGACCAGGCCGAGACAGTCCTTCTGAATCTTTTCCGCGGAGCAGGACTGCGGGGGGCTTCCGGAATGGAGATCATCCGTGCGTCCGCTGTACTCGAAAGCGGGAAAACTCTGCCCCCGCTGATCCGGCCGCTTCTGGGCGTCACACGCGGGGAGATCGAAGCTTATCTGTCGAGGAACGGACTGGATCACAGAGAGGACGAGAGCAACCGTGAAGACTGCTTCGCAAGGAACTGTATCCGGCACCGGATCCTGCCGGTCGCGGAGGAGATGATCCACCCCGGAGCGACCGCGCATCTCGCGCAGACGGCGGAATATATGCGCGAAGCCCTTACATTTATCGAAGGAGAGGCTAAGGAGAGATCCCGCCGGATCCGCACAAAAGACGGTGCGCTCGACGTCCGGGGGCTTTCCTGCGAGGCACCGGTCATGCAGACCCAGATCCTCGCCGCAGTGCTCAGGGAAGCGGGCATTCTGCAGGGTATCTCGAAGGCGCATATCAGTGCGCTCTGCGGACTCTGTGAGAACGACCGCGGATCGGAACGGGTCGATCTGCCGGGAGGGTATTACGCGGAAAGGGTCTATGGGAAGCTGTATATCAGGAAGGAGAGTACAGACGCTGTACAGCACAATAGTACAGAGATCCGTGTCGATCTGACTGCCGCAGAGGAGACGCAGAAGATCCTTCTGCCCGGAGCGGGTGCGGTTGAACTTACGGTCCGGGCTGCTAAGCACGCGACGGATAAAACGGAAATTCCCCGCGATCCTTACACGAAATGGTTTGATTGTGATAAAATAGGTGCGTCGCTCGTCTTTCGCAGGCGACGTCCCGGAGACAGTATTCATGTCGGCAATTGCAGAAAGCCGCTTGCACGTGAGATGCTGGATCAGAAGATCCCGTCAGCCGACAGGGACGGATACTGGCTGATGGCGCGGGACTCCGAGATCCTCTGGATCATCGGGAACAGGCGGAGCCAGGAAGCACTCGTCGGTGAAGAGACCCTCAGGATCCTGGAGTGTGTCTGGCGGCCGCAGGAAAAGACGCCTGAAAACGATACGCAAACATAACACGAACGGAGGGAAGAAATGGCACAACATGTGGAGATCATGCTCACAGAGGAGCAGGTGGAGGAACGGATCAGGGAGCTGGGCGAGCAGATCAGCAGGGATTACCAGGGAAAGACGATCCATCTCATCTGTGTTCTCAAGGGAGGGAGCTTTTATCTGTGCGAACTGGCCAAAAGGATCACGGTTCCTGTGACACTTGACTTTATGTCCGTTTCCAGCTACGGAGCCAGCACAAAGTCCAGCGGCGTGGTGCGTATCGTCAAGGATCTTGATGAGCCCATTGAGGGCAAGGATGTTCTGGTGGTAGAGGATATCGTTGATTCCGGACGCACACTTTCCTATCTGCTCCCGCTCCTCAAGGACAGGGGCCCCGTCAGCGTGAAGCTGACAACGCTTCTGGACAAACCGGACCGCCGGGAGACGGATGTCAAAGTGGACTATACCGGATTTGCGATCCCCGATAAATTCGTCGTCGGGTACGGACTTGACTACGACCAGAAATACAGGAATCTTCCGTATATCGGAGAGATGGTTTTTGACTGAGTTACAGAAGATACGTGGTAAGGATCGGAGAATAAGGTGAATACAAACAGGGAACGCGGTTTTTCTTTCTATTTTTGGATCATCCTCATCTTTGTGCTGCTGGTGATCTTTCTTGAGTATAACCGCGGCAGGAACGCCGCGGATGACACCTATACGATCGGGCTCCTGACGCAGGATCTGGAAAACGGCCAGGTCGCCGGCGCGGTCATCTCGCAGAACAAGGAGACGCCGACAGGATCCGTGCGCGTGACGCTGAGTACAGGCGTGCAGCATACTCTGTATGTGACGGATGTACAGGAAACAGAGACGCTTCTGAGGGATCATCATGTGGATCCGCTGGTGCGCGATGTATCGCCGGAGGGCTTTAACCTGATGTCCTGGCTGCCGATGCTGCTGATGATCATCTTCTGTGTGTTCTTCTTTGTGATGATGAACAATGCGCAGAACATGGGCGGCGGCGGTGCCAGGATGATGAATTTCGGAAAGAGCCGGGCCAGGCGCTCGACGCCCGAGGAGAATAAGACAAAGCTCGCGGATGTGGCGGGGCTGCATGAAGAAAAAGAACAGATGGAGGAGATCATCACCTTTCTCAAGGATCCCGAGCGGTTCACAAAGCTGGGGGCGCGCATTCCCAAGGGAATCCTGCTGGAGGGCGCACCGGGTACCGGCAAGACGCTTCTTGCCAAGGCGATCGCGGGTGAAGCGGGTGTTCCGTTCTTTACGATCTCCGGTTCCGACTTTGTGGAAATGTTTGTCGGTGTAGGCGCCAGCCGTGTCCGCGATCTCTTTGCGGAGGCCAAGCAGAACGCGCCCTGCATCATCTTCATCGATGAGATCGACGCGGTCGCGAGACGCCGCGGCACCGGTATGGGCGGCGGCCATGATGAGCGCGAACAGACACTGAACCAGCTTCTTGTCGAGATGGACGGCTTCGGCACGAATGAGGGCATCATCGTCATGGCGGCCACCAACCGTGTGGATATCCTGGATCCCGCGATCTTAAGACCCGGACGCTTTGACCGCAAGATCGCGGTCTCGAGACCGGATATCCGAGGGCGTGAGGAGATCCTCAAGGTACACGCGGCGGGCAAGCCCCTGTCCGATACTGTGGATCTCGGCCAGATCGCGCGGACGACAGCCGGTTTTACCGGCGCGGATCTGGAAAACCTGCTCAACGAATCCGCGATCCGCGCGGCGGTCAAGAACCGCGCCTATATCGAACAGGAGGATATCCGGCAGGCGTTTGTTCAGGTGGGGATCGGTACGGAAAAGCACAGCCGGGTGATCTCCGATGAGGAGAAAAAGATCACGGCCTATCATGAGTCGGGCCACGCGATCCTGTTCCACGTTCTGCCGCATGTGGGGCCGGTGTATTCGGTTTCGGTCATCCCGACTGGGGTTGGGGCAGCGGGATATACAATGCCGCTTCCGGAAAAGGATGAGATGTTCACAACAAAGCAGAAAATGCTCGAGGAGATCATGGTCTCTCTGGGCGGCCGCATCGCTGAGGAACTGATCTTCGGAACGGATGACATCACGACCGGAGCCAGCTCCGACATCAAAAAGGCGACCGCGCAGGCGCGTCAGATGGTCACGCGCTATGGTATGAGCGAGAATATCGGCGTGATCAGCTACGAAGAGGAAGCGGACGACGTGTTCCTGGGATATGATCTCGGACACAGGCACAAGCACAGCGAGCAGATGGCCGGGGAGATCGACCGCGAGGTCAAGGAGATCATTGACGGCTGCTATAAGAAGGCGACAGAGATCATCAAGGAGCACATGGATGTTCTCCATGAATCTTCCAGACTCCTGATCGAAAAGGAAAAGCTGACAAGAGAGGAGTTCGAAGCGCTCTTTACGTGAGCGGAAGCTATGTTTGACGCAAGGGAAATCTTTCATGACATGACAGCGCAGTTCCTCAGTCCGCCGCAGGCGGATCCCGGGGATACTGTCGAGATCCGTCTCCGCACGGGAGCAGCCGATGTCATCAGCGTGGATCTCATCCTTTGCGTCAACGAGCATGTCGACGAGAGCGGCGGAGACATCATCTATGTCAGATCCTCGATGCGGCGCGATCCGGAAAACCGCGAGGGCTTTTCCGTGTGGCGCGGCCGTGTCCGACTCTCCGATGAGCCGCTCTGCTATTTCTTTGAGATCCGTCTGCCCTGGGCCAAGGTTCTGTACGACCGGACAGGCATCACCTCGCCGGAGAGAGGCCGCGTCTTTTTCCGGCTGATCCCGGGACTCCGGACGCCCGCCTGGGCGGAAGGTGCCGTGATGTACCAGATCTTTACGGACCGGTTTTCCTGCGGAGATATGACCAATACAGTCCTCTCCGGGGAATACTGCTACAACGGCAGTCCGGTGAAGCAGGTAGAGAACTGGGCAAAGCTTCCGGATCCCGGCGGCGCTGATATCCGGGAATTCTACGGCGGCGACCTGCAGGGCATCATTAATAAGCTGGATTATCTGGAGGATCTTGGGATCCAGGTGCTCTATCTGAATCCGATCTTTGTGTCACCTTCCACGCACAAATACGATACGCAGGACTATGCGCATATCGATCCGCATTTCGGCAGGATCATCGCGGATCACGGACAGCTCCTCCCGGAAGGAAGTACGGACAACACGCAGGCGACGCGCTACATCACGCGTGTGACTTCCCCGGAAAACCTTGAAGCGAGCGATGCGCTCTTTGCGCTGCTTGTCCGTAAGGCGCATGAGCACGGGATCCGTGTGATCATTGACGGCGTGTTCAACCACTGCGGTTCCTTTAACCGGTGGATGGACCGGGAAAAGATCTATCAGTCTGCGGGTGATCCGCCGGGCGCATTTGCCGCCGAGGACAGCCCTTATCACGATTTCTTCTCTTTTTACGGAGAGGACTGGCCGGACAATACGCATTACGAGGGCTGGTGGGGATATGATACGCTGCCTAAGCTCAATTATGAGAGCTCGGAAAAGTTGGTTGAGGAGATCCTGCGAATCGCTGAAAAATGGGTTTCTCCGCCCTTTAATGCCGACGGATGGAGACTGGATGTCGCGGCAGATCTGGGTCACAGTGAAACCTTCAATCATGATTTCTGGCGGCGTTTCCGCGAGCGGGTGAAAAAGGCGAATCCTGAAGCCGTCATTCTTGCGGAGCACTATGGCGACGCGGGTCCCTGGCTGTTCGGCGGCGAGTGGGACAGCGTGATGAACTACGATGCTTTCATGGAACCGGTGAGCTTCTTCTTTACCGGGATGGAAAAGCACAGCGACAGCTTTGAACCCGGAGCGGTCGGCAACGAGGAGCGGTTCTGGGACACCATCAGCGGGAGCGCTGCGCGCAGTTTTCCGCAGAGCTCTCTCGGAATGGCGATGAATGAACTGTCCAATCATGATCATTCGCGGTTTCTCACCAGAACAAACGGCAAGGTCGGCCGGAGCAGCACACTCGGCCCGCAGGCGGCGAACGAGGATACCAGTATGGAGATCTTCCGTGAGGCGGTCCTGCTGCAGATGACCTGGCCGGGCGCACCGACGCTTTATTACGGGGACGAAGCGGGACTCTGCGGCTTTACGGATCCGGACAACCGCCGTACTTACCCGTGGGGCAAAGAGGATCGTGGGCTGATCGCCTTTCACAAGGATATGATCCGTATCCACCGGGAGAATCCGGAGCTGATCAGAGGATCTCTTATGCGGCTGAACGCGCAGCGCGGCGTGATCGCCTACGGCCGGTTCCTCGAGGACAGCGCCTGTATTGTGCTGATCAACCGCAATGAATACGCGGTGACAGATGACTATGATGTTTATCTGCTCGGTATTCCGGGACAGGCTGTTGTACGGCAGTTGATCATGACGAACTCGATCGGTTATCATACCTCTGCTGAAGAAAGATTTGTCAAGAACGGCAGGCTCACGGCGACCCTCTCGCAGAAGACCGCGGTCGTGTATAAATACGCGCGCGGACTGGAGCATGACGCGGAAAATTTCCGGACGCACGCGGGATTTCTGAATTTTCGGTGAACAGCAGAAAAACTGTTGTTGCCCGTCGGTAACTGCGATATAATGTGATACGGACTTCAAAGTCACAGTTCAGAAATATATAGTCTCACAAAGAAAGGATGGTAAGGGTATGGCGTTAGTAACAACAAAAGACATGTTCGCCAAGGCTTATGACGGCGGGTATGCGATCGGTGCGTTCAACGTGAACAACATGGAGATCGTACAGGGTATCACGGAAGCGGCTTCCGAACTCAAGAGCCCGGTGATCCTGCAGGTTTCCAAGGGAGCGCGCGCATACGCGAATCACACCTATCTTGTAAAGCTTGTGGAAGCGGCGGTTGAGCTGTATCCCGATATCCCGATCGCGCTGCATCTGGATCACGGCGACACCTTTGAACTCTGCAAGGACTGCATCGACGGCGGCTTCACCTCTGTCATGATCGATGCTTCCTCCAAGAGCTTTGAGGACAATATCGCGCTGACCAAGCAGGTTGTAGAATATGCGCACGAGCACGGCGTAGTGGTTGAGGCTGAGCTCGGCACGCTGGCCGGCATCGAGGATGAAGTCGTTGTCGAAGCCGGTAAAGAGAGCTACACCCGTCCGGAAGAAGTCGAGGAGTTCGTCGACAAGACCGGGTGCGATTCCCTTGCGATCGCGATCGGAACCTCCCATGGCGCATACAAGTTCACGGCAGCGCAGTGCACCAGGAACGCCGACGGTGTTCTTGTTCCTCCGCCGCTCCGCTTTGACGTGCTCGAAGAGTGCATCAAACGCCTGCCCGGTTTCCCGATCGTTCTTCACGGCTCCTCTTCCGTTCCGCAGGAGTTCGTCAAGATGGTCAACCAGTACGGCGGCAACATGCCCGACGCGGTCGGCATTCCGGAGGAGCAGCTCCGCAAGGCGGCTTCCCTCGCTGTCTGCAAGATCAACATTGACTCCGATATCCGTCTGGCGATGACCGGCAATATCCGCAAGTACTTCGCGGAGCATCCGGATCACTTCGATCCCAGACAGTACTTGAAGCCCGCCCGTCAGGCTGTCAAGGACATGGTCTCCCACAAGATCAAGAACGTCCTCGGTTCCGACGGAAAAGCCTAAGAATCGGTCATCATCTGCACGGCAAATGAAATCTCACCCCCGGCGGGTCTGTGCTCGCCGGGGGCTTTCTCTAAGGAAAAGAAATGCACGATCAGCTGACAAAAAAAGATATTGAAGACATGGAGCGGGAGATCGAGCACCGCAAGGTCGTGGTGCGCAAGGAACTCCTGGAGCATGTCAAGGAGGCGCGGGCACAGGGGGATCTCTCGGAAAACTTTGAGTACTACGCCGCCAAAAAAGCCAAGAATGAAAACGAGAGCCGCATCCGGTTCCTGGAGCGTACGATCCGCACGGCGAACATCGTGGAGGATCACACATCGGAGGATCAGGCGGGCCTGAATAAGACGGTCAGGGTGAAAATGCTCGATGACGGGAGCGAGGAAACCTATAAGATCGTGACCACGCTGCGCGGAGATTCCCTCAAGCGGCGGATCTCCATCGAATCGCCGCTCGGTAAGGCTCTGATGGGTCACCGCGTGGGGGACCGAGTTATGGTTGAAGTCAACAGCGAGATCCGCTATGAAGTGGAGATTCTTGCGATAGAGAATACAGGCCTGTCGGAGGAGGATACGATCCGAAGCTTCTGACACAGGACTGACAGAACACCGGACTTTCAGACAAAAGGAGGTGCACCGATGGCAAAAGAATATGAATATCATGTTTTCCAGCCGATCACAACGGCGCAGTACCAGGAGAGCTTTTACAAGGCGATCGGCAAGAACTGGGCGCTGATCACTTCAAAGCAGGGAGATCGGGTGAATTCCATGACGGCCTCCTGGGGCGGGATCGGTGTCATCTGGAACAAGGATGTCGTGTTCGTGTTTGTCCGGGAGTCCCGGTTTACGCGCGAATGCATCGACGCCTCCGGAGCGTTCTCCCTTTCCTTCCTGGATCATGATACCTATGCCAGGGAATACAAGTTCCTGGGATCGGTCTCCGGCCGGGACGAGGACAAGATCGCGGGGGCAAGACTCCACTCGGCCAGTGCCCTGGGGATCCCGTATATCGACGAGGCGGCGACCGTGATCCTGTGCCACACGATGTTCAAACAGGAGCTTACGCCGGAGGGCTTTACGATCCCCGGTCTCGATAAGGAATTCTATCCGGACGGCGATCATCACTGCCTCTATGTCGGTGAGGTAGTCAAGATCATGTGCAGGTGAGCGTTTGCATCAGTTCATAGAATCCATTGCTGATTTTGTCTTTGTCGAGGATGCTCCGGAGCAGGCGGATGTGATCCTCGTCTGCGGTTCCGCGCGTACAGAGCCCGCGAAACGGGCAGCAGAGCTCTATCTTGCCGGATATTCCCGGTATGTGCTCCCGACGGGACGATATGGAGAACGATACGCGGATTTTCGGTCGGAGATGAGAAAAGTCGCCGAAAACGACGGACAGGATCCGGAAGCGCTGTTTTCCGAGATCGAAGATCGGGCGCGTGCGGCGGGATATTCTTTTCCGGAATCGGAATGGACCTATCAGCGGGACATCCTGCTCCTTGCCGGCGTACCTGAGGAGGCGATCCTCAGGGAGGACCGGTCGATGAATACCTTTCAGAACGCGGTCTTTGCCCGACGGGTTCTGGAGGAAAAGGGAATCCCGACGGACCGGCTGATCCTGTGCTGCCAGGCGTTTCACGCGCGGCGGGCGGGCATGACGATCGCCACGGAGTTTCCGGCATCGCGGATTCTGGTCTGCCCGGCGGTGACACGGGGGATTTCGAGAGAGACCTGGGACCAGACGGCGGATGGGTATGACAAGGTACTGGATGAGCTGCAGAAGTGCGGGACGTATTTTCGCGGGGAGAGAATGTACCGCGGGTTCACACAGCGCCTTCCGGCATCGGAAATCGAAGCGGGCAGCGCAGGGTAAGGGGGAACCATGACTGAGCGCGGAGATCTTTTATCGAAACGGTGGTACCTGTATCTGACGGAATTCTTTTCCGGCATGGCTGTCATGGCGGTCGAGCTCGGCGCCAGCAGACTTCTCGCACCGTATTTCAGTTCTTCCCAGATCGTCTGGACGATCATCATCGGCACGATCATGATCGCGATGGCTCTCGGCAATGTTTACGGAGGGCGTGCCGCGGACAAAAACAACGACCCCGGCCGGCTCTATCGCAGGATCCTGATCGCGGCCGTCTGGATCGCGGCGATCCCGCTCGTCGGGAAATACGTGATCCTGGCCGTCACAGGACTCCTTGTGATCACCGTGAACACGGGCTTCCTGATCTGGGCCGCATTTATCGCCTGTATGGTGATCTTTGTTTTTCCGCTGTTCCTTTTGGGAACCGTTACGCCCTCTCTGGTCAAATACTCCACGGACAGTCTTGATAACAACGGCCGCATCGTCGGCACGCTCGGCGCCTGGAACACCATCGGCAGCATCCTTGGCACCTTTCTCCCGACCTTTGTGACGATCCCCGCGGTTGGCACGGCGGTGACGTTTCTTCTTTTTTCCGGCATCCTGCTGATCATCGCGGCGGCATATCTGATCAGCAGGAAAAAGATAGCAGGCGTTATAATATCAACCGTTATCTTTGCCCTCTGTTCTGTCTTCGGCAATTCCGACAGCTTTGCGTTCTGGGAAAAGGACCTCACTTTTGAAGGCGAATCCGTTTATAACTATCTGCAGGTGAGGGAGATGCCCCAGGCTATGATCCTGTCCACCAACGTGCTCTTCGGCGTACAGTCGATCCGCATGAAGGAGGGCGGACTCACGGGGATGTACTATGACACCGCGATGGCGGCACCGTTTTTCGCGGGATTTCCGGATAAGGAAAAGCCATCGGTGCTGGTGCTCGGCATGGGAACCGGGACATGGGCCATGATGGTGAGGGACTACTTCCCGGAGTGCGAGATCACGGGGGTGGAGATCGATGAGGACATCACGGAGCTGGCACACCGGTAT
>JAILFA010000048.1 GCA_024687125.1 Lachnospiraceae bacterium | reverse complement strand
CCAAATATATGTAATACAATGTTGATCCTCAAAAGAAAAAGCGCATTTTTCAACGAATTTCAATCCATTGAAAAACACGCTTCCATCGCTATTTAGTATATCGACAGATTAAATGATTTCCTTAACCGCATGCCTAGCTTTAATGCTTATTTCTAAATTAACCCCATTTGCATCAAACGACTATAAAATAACGAAAAATGCCTCGGACTGCAGTTATATTTATTTTATCTGTTAAAACCACCGTTTTCTTAATATTTTCGTTAAGAAAACTATATCCTCTATTCTGTTATAGGTCTGATTATGCAATCGCCATCTGAGATAGCAATTTCATAATTCTCATATCTCAGGACTTCAGTATCTCCATCGTGTATAATATTCCAAGCCTTCTCACGCCAATCTTTTACAGATACGATTCCCTTATTGACTGCATCTCGGAGTGGAATATTATTTCCTTTCACGGAAGTATAATACAACGCATCTGTTTTAAGTCTTTCGACATATATCTCATAACCATCAAGTTCGCCAATATATTCTTGTGGCTGATTCTCATCAATAGTTATGCATAACAGACTACTGATTCCGCTTGGATTATATTGTTGATGAAATGCATATATAACAAGACCAATAACCGCAATTATCAGTGCAATAATCACGCCACCGCAAATAGAGATAATAAGCGTTTTCTTGTTCAGTGCACGCTTTTTTTCACTTTCAGCATAATCAGCCACCCTTAACAGAGTTTCTTTTGCTTCACTTTCCATCTTCTTACTTTTCCTTTCACCATCTATTATTTCTCTGATATCGACCTCATAATAATCTGCAAGCTCAACAAGGATGCCCAAATCAGGCATTGTATTTCCATTTTCCCACCTTGAGACACTTCTTGAAGAAACACCAAACATATCAGCTATTTCTTCTTGAGTCTTATTTTTTTCTTTTCTAAGTGATTTTAGGAAAATCCCAATTTTGACCTGATCAATCATCTGTTGTCCTCCTTTCCTGATAAGTATCGTATCAATGATGGTAAAAGAACACGTCATAAAGTGAGAAAAAGACATGTTTCTACCAGACAATTTTGTCCGGTAGAGTAAATCACTAATTTTTTTTCATCAATTCATTTGGATTTCGAGGTATTGAGTTTCAAAGTCTACTCAAAGTCTACTTTACGATCCAGCGTCCATCTCTTTTCGAGCCTTCCCTTCCCAACACGCCTATTTCCTGCAGCTTTGAGCATATTTTCTTTACACCGCCAAGACTCAGTTCACAACCGGAAGCTGCTTCCTGCAGAGTTGCCATAGGATTATTTTTCAAATAATCTAAAACCTGTTCTTGATTTTTGGTTAAACCTTTTCTCAAGGAATCGCTTTTTGAGATTGTACTTACAGATGGAGGAAGCGAGTTTTCGGACAGGACAGGCTTGGAGACTGGTCTTGATGGTGGCAAGAGGACAGAGATTTACTATTGCGACCCCTATTCTTTTTGGCAGAAGGGCTGCTGTGAAAAGAATCATGAATACATACGATATGTCCGCAAAAAGGGATCGTCTTTTGACGACCTGACCCAAAGGAAGGTAACTCTTCTTGCAAATCATATCAATAGCACAAAAAGAGACAGCCTCAACGGGCATAGCCCGTTTGAACTGTCTCAGGTGCTTCTGGATCAGAAACTGTTAACGACAATGGGCCTTAAATATATAAACCCCGATGACGTACGGCTTAATCCAGAATTGTTAGGGTAATAACATGTACACAGGCAGGACGACAGTGATCAGAACGTGCAAAAGTAAAATCCGACATGTGGATATAAGTCTCGCACACTTTATCCAGATGCCCCGTTTTGTGCGCTCAAAAATGCCGATTTGTCAGCGTACACAGGTGTATTATACGCCTAAATAAACGAAAACGAAATAGAATAGAGGACTTTAGTCATGCACAAACCAGTACATCATAGAAGTGCGGAAGTAAATTCCACATTCAAGTAGTAAAAACATCCTGAAAAGCCCTGAAATACAATAAAAGAGCCTCGGTAACCACTGGTTACTGAGGCTCTTTTTTACTGGGCTAGCAGGATTCGAACCTGCGAAATGACGGAGTCAGAGTCCGTTGCCTTACCGCTTGGCGATAGCCCAACATCCGCACACGGGGCGTACCCGTCGCGTCAACAAAAGGCATTCTATCACAAGTCACGCAGAAATGCAAACACTTTTTGACCGTCCAGAACGAGGTCAGATCGCGTGATATCCTCTCGATACAAGGATGTTTTCCACCTGCGCCGTGTCCGCCGTATGGAGTACCATGATTGGCTTGCCGGTAGCGCGGTTGTAGGACAGATACAGGTAGTCCACGTTGATGTTGGTGTTCTCTAGCTCGGTGAGCAGACGGTTGAGGGCACCGACCTCATCGTCGAGCTCGATGCCGAGCACCGGCGTCAGCCTGCACAGGTAGCCCGCCCCCAGAAGCTCTTCCTTTGCTTTTTCCGGGTCGGACACCACGAGACGCACGATCCCGTACTCCGCACTGTCGTTCGTGACGGATCCCAGGATATTGATCCCGCTGTCCGTGAGGAGCCCGGTGATGCGCCGGAAGCACCCCTTCTTATTTTCCGCGTAAACAGAAACCTGTCTGATCATCCCTTTTCATCCCCCTTTTGCAGAAAAGCAAACGGCTCCTCATCCTGTAAAAAGTGCGCGAGCTGGTAGGCACACAGAAGCGCCACCCGCTCCTCCTTGAGGATCCTGCGCACCTCCTCCCGGTCCGCAAGGATCGTCTCGATCTCCTCGCTGGATTCCTCGAACTTCGTGCTCAGCTCGCCCGACGCATAGCCGTAGACCGTTGCCACGGCCTCGTCCGTCATACCGACTGTGGTAAAGCGCGGCGCCTCATACATCGGATCCGCCTCGATCGGAGAAAAGGTGAGACCCGTCTCCTCGTGCATTTCGCGGACTGCTGCCTGATGGTAGTTCTCGCCCGGCTCACACAGACCGGCCGGAAACTCATAGACCCAGGTGCCGATCGGATAGCGCCACTGGCGGATCAGCACGACGCGGTCTCTCGCCTCGCCGTAGAGGGCATAGATGGCAACGCCGTCCGCCGATACCTTGCCCGTGTTGATCTTCAGTTCATCCACTGTCTTTGCGCGGGACGCCACAAAGTAGTTGCTGTGATGCCCCTTGCTGTTCTCCCCCTGCACATGGAAGAGATTGACAAATCTGTTTTCGCTCAGCTGTTTGATCGATTGTATCTCAGCCATATCTGTTTACCCCGAAACCTCTTATTCTTCAATACCTGCCACGCAGACGCGGTTACGGCCTTCCTCCTTGGACTTGTACAGTGCCGTATCCGCGCGCTTGAGGGCGTTATTGTAATCCGTATCTCCGAAGCGGAACCATGTGACACCGACCGAGACCGTTACCTGGAAACTCTGAGAACCGTGCTTGACCTCCGTATCCGCGATCGCCTTGCGCAGACGGTTGGCGACCTGCTCGCTGCGCGCGTGCTCCATCTTGTAGAACACCGCGATGAACTCGTCGCCGCCCCAGCGGATCACGCAGTCTCTGCCGCGCATCACGCGTGTTGCCGACTTGACGATCCGCTTTAAGGCCTCGTCACCGCCGTCGTGTCCATAGGTGTCATTGATGCTCTTGAACTTGTCCACATCGAGGACCATGAGGATCGGCGAAGCCTCGGTGCCGTCCTGGAAGCGGTGAAATGCCGTCTCGAGCAGCGTCTGCCCGTATCCGCGCGTGTTGGCGCCTGTCAGAGCGTCCTTTTCCACCTTTTCGCGCAGCCTCTTCTGACGGACATTGAAATATCTGGTATTGCCGCGCAGGATCACAAAGATCGCGATCGCGAGCATCTCCACGAAGCCGATGGCCAGCATGGCTCCGAGCCGGATGGTCTCCTTGCGGGAGGCTTCCTGTGACGCCACCGAGGCCAGCCCGATGCTGTCAAGGCGGATCGCGCCGCAGACTGCCCAGGAATACGGTTCGTAATACTCGGCGCAGGTCAGTGTCGTGGATTGCACGGTTCCGTTATCACCGAGGGTCCAGCCGGCTTCTCCCGTGTGGAAGATCTGTCCGCCCCCGGCCGCCAGAAGCCCTTCCGTAGCGAACTGGTCGGGACCGCTCCCCGTTCCGCCCATGCCGAGCTTCATGCCGGCACGCTGCGGATTCTTCGGATCGAGGACGCGTGCCGCGCTGGCTGTTCCGTCATCCAGCACGGTCAGCCGGTCCACCCAGTACAGGATATCATCATCTGTGACATAGCTCGCGAGACGCTCGCCCAGAATGTTCTGCATGTCCTTTTCAAAAGCGCTCTCGGTCACGCCGTAGAGTACCGCGGTCCCGCCCGCCTGAACCTGCGCGCTCACGGCAAAGCTAATCGCGAGGTCGTCCGTATAGACGCCCGCTTCGCCCGAAAGGCCCGCCTCATCCAGGAGCATCTTTCCGGTCGCCGCGTCATAAACGAGGCAGGTTAGGTCACCGAGTCCCTCGGTTTCCTTAAAGAATTTGCGGATCGTCTCCTTATTGCCCGAAGCTGAGGCAAGAACCTGTTCCACAGCCGGCTTCAGGCCGTTCACCAGTGTCTGCTGGTCATCGAGCCGCAGCGTACGCATCTGCTCGATCTCCTTGATAAAGCTGCCGATGTTGGCGCTCACCTCGTTTTTGCGAAGGATCGTCGCGTCCTGATAGCTCTGATTGGTGTAGACATACTGCAGACGTTTGACCGTCCCCAGGAACATCGTGATAAACGCGATACCCGTGATCGCCACCACCACAATAGCAAGGATCAGAAAGCGTCTGAACGACGCAGCCCGCTCTTCTTCAGATGTCTTTTTTTCCCTGTCTTCCCGTCGTCTTCTTTCCATTGCCATAGTCATGACCCTGGCCGTTCTCAAAACTCAACACAACGTGACATTATAGCACTATTGTGGTACAATATGCAAACGATGAATGCACGAGTATGGGGGATCCTCGTTGATTCCTTTCCGAAAATCCTCATCCCGGGCCTGACCCTGACCATACCGCTGACCGCCATCTCCTTTGTTCTCGCTCTGATGATCGCTCTGGTGGTAGCACTGATCCAGTTCGCCAAGATCAAGGTGCTTAAGGACATCGCACGCTTCTACATCTGGATCATCCGCGGAACACCGCTCCTGGTACAGCTTTATGTGGTCTTCTTCGGTCTGCCCGGCGTCGGGATCATGATCGATCCGATCCCCTGCGCCATCCTTGTCTTCGCGATCAACGAGGGCGCCTATTCCGCCGAGATCGTCCGCGCGGCGCTCGAAGCCGTACCGAAGGGCCAGTTTGAGGCCGGCTACTGCGTCGGGCTTTCCTACTTCCAGACACTGCGCCGCATCGTTATCCCGCAGGCCCTGCGAACGGCCTTTCCGCCGCTCTCCAACTCCCTCATCGCGATGGTCAAGGACACCTCCCTGGTAGCCAACATCACGGTCGCGGAGATGCTGATGAGCACGCAGCGGATCATCGCGAGAACCTATGAACCGCTCGCGCTCTACCTCGAGGTCGGTCTCATCTATCTGATCTTCTGTACGGTCCTGACGAAGCTCCAGCGCATCGGAGAAAAACGCCTGGGCACCTACATTGAAGAGACAAAATAAACGGGGAAGCCTATGCTCTTAAGCGTGGAACATCTGCATAAATCCTTCGGCAGTTCGCTGATCCTGTCGGATATCTCCTTTTCGGTGGATTCCGGCGACTGCGTCGCGATCCTGGGGCAGAGCGGCACCGGCAAGACGACGCTGCTCAGGTGCCTCAATTTCCTGGAGCGCGCGGATTCAGGGATCTACCGTTTCCGCGATACGCTGCTGGATCTGGAACACGTCACCCGCCGGCAGGCGGACGCCGTGCGCATGCACACCGGCTTTGTCTTTCAGGAGTTCAATCTGTTCCTCAATAAGACCGTCCTGCAGAATGTGACCGAGGGACTCATCGTCGCCCGCCGCGTTCCTAAGGACGAGGCACGGAAAACAGCCATGGAGGCGCTTTCCCGCGTCGGGATGACCGACAAGGCAGACGCCTTTCCCTTAAGCCTCTCCGGCGGTCAGAAGCAGCGCGCCGCGATCGCGAGAGCACTGGCGCTCTCGCCGGATGTCCTGTTCTTTGACGAGCCTACGAGCGCCCTCGACCCCGCTCTCACCGGCGAGGTACTCTCCGTCATGCGCACCCTCGCCGAGGGCGGCATGACGATGCTGGTCGTGACCCATGAACTCGGCTTTGCTAGAGACGTCTCAAACCACGTCCTGTATATGGAGCAGGGCCGTATCCTTGAGGATGCCGACTCGCACGCCTTTTTCACCCATCCCGTAACAGAAGGGGCCGCGAAGTTCATCGATGCCGCCCCATAACAGACATAAAGCAGATAAAACAAATGCAAAGTAAAAAAGGAAGGAGTAGAAAACATGAGTACAAGAAGACTGCTGCTGAAAAAAGCCCTGGCCAATTCAAGCATGATCCTGATGACGGCCGCCCTCTGCGCCTGCGGATCCGGCACATCCTCCGGCACCTCCGCGGACCAGTTCTCCGCCGTCAAGTCCGCCGGCAAGGTGGTCGTGGCCATGGAGGGACAGTGGGCACCCTGGACCTATCACGACGAGAGCGGCGAGCTCGTCGGATTTGATGTAGAAGTCGCCAAAGGGATCGCCGAAAAGCTCGGCGTTACCGCCGAATTTGTCGAGGGCGAATGGGACAGCCTGTTCGCGGGACTCGACGCAGGCCGCTATGACATGATCTGCAACGGCGTGGAGATCACCGAGGAGCGTGCCGAAAAATACGAATTTTCCGTTCCCTACGGCTATATCCACACATCTCTGGTTGTCAGCAAGGACAACACCGACATCCATTCGTTCGAAGACCTGAAGGGCAAGATCACCACCAACAGCATCTCCAGTACCTATGAAGCGATCGCACGCAGCTACGGCGTCGCCGATGTTCTGGGGGTTGATACGATTGACGAGACCATGAGTCTGGTGCTTTCCGGGCGCGCGGACGCGACCCTCAACGCCAATGTCTCATTTTACGACTATATGAGTGTTCATCCGGACGCACAGCTGATGGAGGTCGCACAGACCGAGGACGCATCCCTCGTCTCCGTCCCCATCCGCAAAGGGGAGACCGCCTTTAAGGATGCCGTCGATGCTGCCATCGAGTCGCTGCGCGCCGAAGGACGGCTCTCGGAGATCTCCGTAAAGTATTTCGGGTCAGATATTACCGGAGGTAAGTGAGCACTTACACTCGGTATCTTACGAGTGTTAGTGCGAACTTAGTTCCATCGAGCCTATGGTGAGATGGAACTTCCTTATTCAGATAGCAGCTCCAGCAGCACCGACCGGAAATCTCCCGAGAGTTTCGGCATGAGCAGCCCTGCACCGGCGAGCGTTCTCCCGGCAAGCGTTTTATCAAGGAATCCGGACATATGCTCGATCTCCCTGTGTGACAGGAAATTGCCGCTCTGATCATCTTCTCTGACTGCCGGGTCCGCAATGCGGATCCGGTAGTTTTTATCCGGATCAAGGCCCGGAATGCGGATCTTTTTGCTGCGGGTATTGGGCTCGCCCAGCACCTGCACCCAGAACAGCAGCGCCTGCGTCTTGTCACGGTTCACCACGATATAGCTGTCGTTGAGATGATTGTCCTGCCAGGAAGAGATGCGGTAATAGTCGCCCTCGCGGATCAGTTCGCCATATCTGTGGTACAGTGCGATCTGGGACGGGATCAGCGCCGCGTCCTGCGCAGGCATCCGGTTGATGTCGAGTTCGTAGCCGAATGTGCCTGCCAGCGCGACATGGCCGCGCGTCGTCATCGGGACGAATCTTCCCACCGCCTGCGAAGGAGAGACTGAGACATGGGCTCCCATCGCGGAAAGCGGATAGAGCATCGCGGTGCCCTCCTGGATCTTCAGCCGCTCGATCGCGTCCGTATCATCCGAAGTCCAGATCTGCGGACTGTAGAAAAGCATGCCCGCGTCAAATCTCGCGCCGCCGCCGGAGCAGTTTTCCAGCAGCAGCTCCGGGTATCTCGTGATCAGTCTCTCCTGCAGCTCGTACATGCCCAGACAGTAGTGGTACAGGATACTGCCGGCGCTTTTTCCCTTGACGGCGCTGCCGACGTCGGAGAGCGGCCGGTTCATGTCCCATTTCACATAGGCGATATCCGCGCTGTCCAGAACAGCCGTGATCTGATCAAAGACCGCGTCGCGGATCTCCTTTCTCGTAAGATCCAGTACATACTGGTTGCGCATACGGCAGGGCGTGCGGCCGTCGACGCTGAGCGCCCAGTCGGGATGGGCGCGGTAGAGATCGGAATCCGGGGAGATCATCTCCGGCTCAAACCAGATCCCGAGCTTCATGCCGATCGCGGCGAGTTCCTCTGACAGGCGCTTCACGCCGCCGGGAAGCTTTTTCTCGTTGACAGTCCAGTCCCCGAGGGAAGAATTGTCATCGTCCCTTTTCCCGAACCAGCCGTCGTCCATGACGAGCATTTCGACGCCCTCTTTTTTCGCCCTGCGGGCGATGCCGAGGAGTTTTTCCAGATCGAAATCAAAAAAGGTCGCCTCCCAGTTGTTGATCAGCACCGGGCGCTCGCGGTGGAGCCACGGGCTGCGCATCAGGTGTCCGCGCAGAAGGTCGTGGAAGGTGCGCGTCATGCCGCCGAGACCCTCCTCGGAATACGCCATCAGCACCTCGGGGGACTGCAGCTCCTCACCGGGCTGAAGCCTCTCGCGGAATTCCTCGGGGAGGATGCCCAGCTGCACGCGGAGCGCGTTGTTCTGGTCCTTGTCAACGCCGGCGTAAAAGCACCCGGAATATACGAGCTGAAATCCGTAGACCTCGCCCTCGTTCTGCCCGGCGTGTTCGGAGAGAAGCCCCACGAAGGGGTGCATCTGATGCGAAGTGATGCCGCGCCTTGACTGGACGCTCCTTGTGCCGCGCCCCAGGGGGAGCAGCTCCTTGCGCCGCTCTCTCGACCAGGAGCCGTCAAGCGTCAGCATGCGGTACCCCGTATCCTCCATGTCGACCGAGCAGGACAGGAGCCTTGTCACATCGACGGGCTTATCGCCGTCATTGATGACGCGGGCGCTGCGTACGACCGCCCGGAGTCCCTCAAAGATCGTGTAGAAAAGAAGCACGCGGACACCGTGTACAGGGTCCTTCATCGTGATCTCCAGCGTCAGCGCTTCGTCCTCCCCACCGTGCGTGGACGGCAGTCCGCTGAGAATACTCTTGCCCTTGAGGATCCGATAAGAATCGTAAAAAAGCTGGCAGGCCGCCTGGCCGTTCTCATCCTCGATCTGCAGTGCACAGGGCCGGTAGTCACCGACACCCGCACCGGGAAACTCCTGGAAAAAGCTGTCGAGAAAGCTGCCGCGGTCACGCCCGTTCACGGAAGGGACATGCGGGAACTCAGCGGTTCTTGACAGATAGGTCAGGTCATCTTCGCCGGCCTGCGCGCCGAACCACAGGTGCCCGAGAAAGCCCTCCTCGTCGACCACGCCCATGGCATAGGTCATCCCCGCGCAATCCAGTCGAAAGATCCTTGTTTTCTCATCGTAGGTGATCTTCATGCTTCCCCTCTCCTCCGCTTAACGGTTTTCATGTACATAGATCTTTGCTCTGCTCTGTATGATCTTCGTGACCTCTTCGACGGATTTCTGTCCCTCGAAGAACGCCGCGGTCTCCTCATTGATGATATTGGTCACCGTACCGTTGTTAAAGGCACGCCGATCGCACCCCTTCAGGAATCCGATAACCTGTTCGATCTCTTCGTCCGTCATCGGCGGGATGACGACCTCCTGCCCGGCGACCCACCAGGTATTGTCGTACTCCACACGCTTGCCGTTTTCGTCGATGTAATAGGGGCGCTCCTTGGCCTTTTCCGACAGCTTTCTCAGGCTCCCCATGCGCACCGGGAATCCCCATTCAACACTGTTCTGATACTCCTCCGAAAGGAAGCTTCTCAGAAATTCCCACACAACCTCAGGATACTCCGTCGATGTCGTCATCGCGAGCTGCATCTGCGGGATGATCACGGAGCCGCTGGTGGTGCCGCCGGGGATCCCGATCATCGTGATATCGGTGCCGAAATTGCCGTACCTGAGGTTCGAATAATCCGTAAAGCTGGCCAGGCCGTAGAGCATGAGCAGCGCTCTGCCCTCGCGGAAGGCCTTCTGCTGCTCCGCGTAGTCGCTCTTGTCCTCCTCGACAGGGAACTGGACGAGCAGGTTCAGCAGATCCGTAAACGCCTGTGAGTCGAATTCGCACCGGCCGGTCGCGAGGTCGACGAATTCCATCCCCTGAATGTAGAGCAGGACATTCATCAGGTCGCCTCTCGTCATCGAGCCGAAGGCGTCACGGACCCGGACTCCCTGTTCATCGCAGACCTCGGAGAACTCGCGCATGGGAAGCGACGTCCTGCCGTGCAGCACATCGGTCCGCATGACACCTGTGTAGACCATAAAGGAAGGTATGATCTGGTAGAGCGCGCCGTCCACGCGATATGTGTCAAAGACATTATCGAGATACTCTTCCCGGGAGATCATTTCATCCGCAGCCATAAGATCCGTCAGATCGGCCAGGATCCCCTTGCTGATATAGCTCTCCAGGGGCAGCATGTCATCGATGACGATCATATCGGGGATGTGCCCGGACACGATGTCCGTGTTGAGCTTGGTATAGGGATACATATAGTCGTCGGATTCATACTGCGAATAATCCGCCACACGGATGCGGTAGGAATCGCTGTTCCGGTTGAATTCCACAACCTTGCGCATGAGGCCGCTGCTGGCGTAGACGCAGGAGATCGTGATCTCCTTTTTCTCCCCCACCTCCGACGCAGGGACATGCGTACCGATGTAGAGAAAAGGTGTCCGCCCGGCTTCCGACCAGGAACTGGTGAGCATTGCGATCCTGTCATCCGGCAGCTCCGTTACGCCGGAGACATCGTCAACGAGCATGTCGGATGCCGTCAGATCGACGACTTTGCCTGTCTTGGAGCCCTTCTTATCAAAGAACCAGACGGCTCTCGAGGCGTAGAAAAGTGCATCGTGCGTTGTTCCCGTGATCATGGAACCGTAAAAAGAGCCCGGAACCTCCATCTCATCTCCCAGATGCCCGGTCTCCACGTCGAGTTCCCTGACCGTATAGGATTTTTCGCCATAGGAGCCCAGCAGGACGGATCCGTCGCGCAGCACACTGACCGAGGCGTCCATATAATCCCCGACGCCTTCATAGATATTCCAGCGATGCTGATTATTCGTATCAAAGCCGAAGACATATCTGTTGTCGACAAACAGAAGTCTCCCGCCGCCCAGATTGTACATCCCCTGCAGCCAGTAATATCCGTCGCTGTTTTTCGGTTTCTCGATCGGCAGATCATAGGAGGCGGTCTGTTCACCGCCGGCGGAAAAGCATACGACGGAATAGGCATTGCTCTCCTGCCCGGTCGCTTCGTCAACGACGGTCTTCGAGGACAGCGCGTAAAAACCGCCATCATCGGCGACACAGTAGGTGCCGAACGATTCGAAATCTGCGGACTGTACGGGCACGATCTCCTGTTCTTCGCCTTCGCCGTTGCAGGAGAACAGGTAGAGGCCGCCCGGCCCACGCATCGACCGCTTCAGGACGACCGCCCGGAGACGGTCCTCATGGGCATAGAGCAGCTGTACCTCAGGGGCGGAATCCTCTTCCTCATCGATGAACTCTTCCTCAGCGAGAGCCTCTTGCGGGACTTCATCCGCCGGCAGTTCTGCTTCCTCTTCCGTCACGGCACCTGCTTCCTCTGCGCCATCAGCGGCCTCAGTGCCTTCAGCGGCCTCAGTTGTTTCGGTTTCCTCAGGAGTCACAGGTTCATCAGCATCTGCCGCTTCCGCCTCCATGCCTTCCATATCCGCGGGCAATTCCATGTCTTCCATGCCTTCCATGTCCGCAGGGAATTCCATGTCCTCTCCGCCTTCTTCCATGGCAGGCAGCTCGATCTCCGGAAACTCCGCGGTGATCTTCACCTCGCGAAAACGGTAGACAGCATCATTAATATCCTCTGCTAACAGGGATTCCTCCTGCGATCCGCAGGACGCGGAACAGACAAGTATCAGGCAGGCGATAAGGACTGACAGGATGCGTTTTTTCATCCCGTGCTCAGGAATACCAGATACGGGCGAAATCATAGACCCGATCAATGACATTGATCACAATATTAAAAATTACATGGACCAGGATTGTAACATAGACATTTTTTGTCAGGCAGTAAAACAGAACCATCGGAGCCGCGACGAACAGGGCTTCAGCCATCCGACAGGGAGTAACGCTCCAGCTGAGCGCCGAGAGGATCAGACTGGCACAGATCGCAAAAAACAAGGTCTTCCTGCCGGCCGCTCCGATCAGTCCCTTCCGGAAAAAAAGTTCCTCTGCGACGGGCTGCAGAAGCAGGATCGTCAATGCATAGATCACTTCATCCAAAAGCGCGGATGCATAAGACATCGGCAGTCTGAGCTCCGGCTGGGAGAATGGGATCAAGGGAATCAGCTTTCCCGCGGCGATGTGGATCAGCCATATGCAGATACCCGCGGCAGCGGCCGGAAGAAGGAACGTTTTGATTTTCGTGAATTGTTTCAGAAATTCCCGGAAAGAAAACGATTTATGGTAATAGACGATGATACCGACATAAAACAGGAACATGAAATACAGCGTCAGGTTTTGATGACGCGTATCATGCCTGAGCCATATAAACAGATAGGAAGCGACGAACAAAGCCTCCCAGACAAGCGGAAACCACAGGCTCTTTATGCTCTTCTTAAATTCGTCCTGCATGGCTTACAGTATAAGCACAGCGGCATTTCTTGTCAATGAAGAAATCAGTCCGAAGAACCGGCGATCAGCGCCTCTTTTTCCGCCCTGGAAAGCCGGTTCTTGATCTCCCACTCCCTGCGCATGGCGCTCTGTCTGTCGGGAAAGCCTTCACTGTACGCAAGAACGCAGGGCCGGCGGGCGCGCGTGTACTTTGCTCCCCGGTCCTGCGAATTGTGCTCCTCAAGCCGCCGCTCGATATCCGTAGTCCACCCGGTGTAAAGGGTCCCGTCCGCGCATCTGAGGATATAGATATAGGCAGCGGATCCGGAAGACTGCTTCGACGCGGCTTTTTTCATCAGTCTGCCGCCCGCAGGATCACCGCGGACTGCGGACCGAG
>JAILFA010000029.1 GCA_024687125.1 Lachnospiraceae bacterium | reverse complement strand
GAGATAACGATGCCCCAGTCCGCGGATAAAGAGGAATAATGAACCGGAGTGCACTGCGGGAGCAGGTTTTTCTTCTGCTGTTCCGTATGGAATTCAGCGATCCTGCGCAGATGCCAAGACAGGAGGAACTCTTCTTTACGGAGCGGGAGGATCCTGTGAGCGGCGCGGATGAGGAGACTATCCGTGCGAAATACGACCGGATCGCCGAGCACATCACCGAGATCGACGACAGCATCAATGAGCGGACCGTGGGATGGGACACGCAGCGCATGAGCAAGGTCGATCTGACCATCATACGGCTCGCTGTATATGAGATCCTTTTCGATGATGCGGTTCCCACCGGTGTTGCGATCAATGAAGCAGTAGAACTGGCCAAGCGCTACGGACAGGATGAATCTCCGTCCTTTGTCAACGGTGTTCTTGCCAGATTTGCGGGATGAGCGTATATACAGTATCTCAGATCAATTCTTATATCCGTCGCATGTTTCGCGAGGATTTTCTGTTACAGAAGCTGACTGTGTGCGGTGAAGCCAGCGGCTGTAAGTACTGGATCAACGGACAGATCTATTTCAATCTTAAGGAAGAAAACAGCCTGATCGGCTGTGTGATGTATTCGGATGACGCGGCGGAGCTGCCGTTTACCCTGACGGATGGTGTAAAATACCGGGTGACCGGACAGATCCGGCTGCTGGAAAAGCGCGGAGAGTACAAGCTCATCGCGCAGCAGATCGTGCCGGACGGGCAGGGAGAGCTGCATATCCGTTTTGAGGAGCTGAAAAAGAAGCTCTTGGAATCCGGGATGTTCGATCCTTCCTATAAGCAGGAGATCCCGAAATATATCCGCACGCTCGGCGTCGTAACAGCGGAAACCGGAGCGGCGGTGCGGGATATCATCCACGTGGCGCGCCGCAGGAATCCCTATGTGCGGATCATCGTCGCGCCGGCTGTCGTACAGGGCGTACACGCTGCACCGTCGATCGTGCGGGCGATCGAAACACTCGCGAAAGCGGATGTGGACTGTATGATCGTCGGCCGCGGAGGCGGATCGATCGAGGACCTCTGGGCGTTCAATGAGGAGAGTGTCGCGCAGGCGATCTTTGACTGTCCGGTACCGGTGATCTCCGCGGTGGGGCATGAGACAGACTATACGATCGCGGATTTTGTGGCGGATCTGCGCGCGCCGACCCCGTCGGCTGCGGCGGAGCTCGCGGTTTTTGAATACAGCCGGTTCGCCGAGGATCTTCAGGATCTGGAACTTTCACTTGCGGACGGCATGGGTGAACGGATCGACCGCACAAGGAGAGGGCTTGATCTGCTGAAGAGACAGCTCATGCAGGCATCCCCCGGAGAAAAGCTGGGAAGACGGCGCCTGGAGCTGTCCGGAAAAAGAGATCGGATGCTCCATCTGATGGAAAGGCATCTTACAGCGGCAAAAAGGCGTCAGGCATCATGCGGCGCAGACAGATACAGGGCTCTGATGGAGTCCGCGATCATACGGAAAAGACGCCGGCTGGATGTCGACATCGAGCATCTGGAGGGGGCATCGCCGGTAAGGCGGTTAAAGAGCGGCTATGCTTATGTAGCGGATGCCGGGGACAGGGCTGTCCGGAGTGTATCCGCGGTGAAACAGGGAGATTCCCTGACAGTCACCCTGCAGGATGGCAGTCTGGGTGTCCGGGTTGAGGAGGTGCGTCATGGCAGCAGATGAACAGAAGACCGAGGAGCTTTCGGTAGAGGAATACTTTCAGGAGATCGAATCCCGTATTAAGATCCTTGATCATGAGGACGCCACGCTTGAGGAGGCGTTTCAGGCTTACCGCGAGGGAATGGAGTATATCCGCGCCTGCGACCGTTCCATCGAGCGGATCGAGACACGTGTCAAGAAGATCGCGGAGGACGGGAGCCTTTCGGACTTTGATGAAAAAGAGGAATGAGGTGCGCTATGACCAGAGAGGATGTAGCCAGAGGGCTTAAGGACAGAGCGCGGCAGGCGGAGGAGATCATCCGCCGCTATCTGCCGGCCGAGGAGGGCTATAACCGGACAGTCACGGAGGCGATGAACTACAGTGTCCTGGCCGGCGGCAAGCGGCTCAGGCCCATTCTCATGCAGGAGAGTTTTCGCCTGTTCGGGGGCAGCGACGGCGCGGGGACAGAGAGTCCGCTGCACCCGTTCATGGCGGCGATCGAGTTCATCCATACCTATTCGCTGGTGCATGATGATCTGCCGGCCATGGACAATGATCTCTACCGCCGGGGCAAGAAGACGACGCACGCTGTTTACGGCGCCGGTATGGCGACCCTCGCCGGGGACGGCCTTCTGAACCTTGCCTTTGAGACGGCGATGCGCGCTTTTGACTGTGAAAATGCCGCCGGGTCACAGGATGCCGTGGTGCGCGCTCTTCGCATTCTGGCGGCGAAAGCGGGCATTGACGGCATGGTCGGCGGACAGTGCGCGGATCTCGCGGCTGAGGAAAAGCCGCAGAATTCGCAGACGCGGGAGGAGCTTCTCTACATACACAGAAAGAAGACTGCCGCCATGATCGAGAGTGCGCTGATGATCGGCGCGACGCTTGCCGGTGCTTCACAGGAGGATGTCTTCCGCATGGAACAGGCGGGGGAGAAGATCGGACTGGCCTTTCAGATCCGGGATGACATCCTTGATGTGGAAGGGGAGAGTGCAACCCTGGGCAAGGATACCGGGTCGGACGCGAAGAACGGCAAGCTTACCTATGTGTCCATGTATGGCAGTGCGCAGGCACGTGAAGACGTGGAGAAACTGTCCCGCGAGGCGGTGGAGCTCACGGCCGGAGGAGACGGCAGGAACTTTCTTCAGGATCTGATCGAGTGGATGATCACAAGGGAGCTTTGACCCATGTATCTGGAAAAGATCGAAAAAGCAGGAGATATCAAGAAACTGCCCGAAGAGGCCTATCCCGCGCTCGCACAGGAGATCCGGGATTTTATCATCGACAGGGTGAGTACGCACGGCGGACATCTGGGCTCCAACCTCGGTGTCGTGGAACTCACGATGGCGCTTCATCTTTCCCTGGATCTGCCTAAGGACAAGATCATCTGGGACGTCGGCCATCAGTGCTATACGCACAAGATCCTGACCGGCCGGCAGCAGGGCTTTGACAGGCTTCGCGATCTCGGCGGCATGAGCGGCTTTCCGCGCCGGTCCGAGAGTCCCTGTGATGTATATGATACCGGGCATTCCTCTTCCTCGCTGTCTGCCGGGATCGGCATGGTCAAGGCGAGGGAACTGGCGGGAGAGCAGTATACCGTTGTGTCGGTCATCGGCGACGGTTCCATGACCGGCGGGCTTGCTTTCGAAGCGCTCAATAACGCGTCCAAGCTGGAGACAAATTTCATCATTGTCCTCAATGATAACAACATGTCGATCTCGGAGAATATCGGCGGTATGTCCAAGTATCTCAACAGTGTCCGAACGGCCAGGCCCTACCTGAACCTGCGCGATGATGTCTACAATTCGATCAAGGACAGGATGCCGCGTGCTGTCGACGGGATCCGGCGTGCCAAGAACTCCATCAAACAGCTTTTTGTTCCGGGGATGATGTTTGAAAACCTCGGGATCACCTATCTCGGACCGGTCGACGGACATGATGTCAAAGCGGTCATGCAGGCGCTCAAAGAGGCTCGCAAGGTCAACAAGGCCGTGATCGTCCATGTACTTACCCAGAAGGGACGGGGGTATGAACCGGCGATCCGTCACCCTGCGCGCTTTCACGGACCCGGACCGTTTGTGGTGGAGACGGGTCTGCCGAAGAAACAAAAGGAAGCCGCGGATTATACGGACATTTTTTCTACAGTCATGTGCAAGCTCGGATCGCGGGAGAAGAAGGTAGTCGCGATCACGGCTGCCATGGCGGACGGAACGGGATTAAAACGCTTTCGCAACATCTATCCGGATCGGTTCTTTGATGTGGGCATCGCCGAGGGCCACGCGGTCACTTTTGCCGCGGGACTCGCTTCGGGCGGATATCTTCCCGTGGTGGCGATCTATTCTTCCTTCCTGCAGCGCGCTTACGATGAGATCATGCAGGACGTCTGTCTGCAGAATCTGCCGGTGATATTTGCGATCGACCGCGCGGGGCTGGTCGGCAAAGACGGTGAGACGCATCATGGGATCTTTGATCTGTCCTATCTCTCTCAGATGCCGGGACTGACTGTGATGGCACCCAAGAATAAATGGGAACTCTCCGATATGATCAAATTCGCTGTCTCTCTGCACGCCCCGGTCGCGATCCGATATCCGCGCGGGACAGCGTGGACCGGCCTGCAGGATCACCGCGCCAAGATCCACTACGGCAAGGCTGAACTGATCGAGGAAGGCAAGGATATCTGCCTGTTCGCGCTCGGCAGCATGGTCGAGACCGCGCAGCGTGTCAGCAAGATCCTTGAGGAAAACGGTTATCACGCGACGCTCGTCAATGCGCGCTTCATGAAGCCGCTGGATGTAGAAATGATGTCGAGACTGGCCATGACCCATCATCTGTTCGTGACCATGGAGGAGAACATCTCGGCCGGCGGCTTTGGCGAGCGTGTCCGCGCGGAGCTTTATGATATGGCACCCGGCGTCAAGGTAATGCCGGTGGCGATCGAGGATCGTTTTGTACCGCATGGAGATACGACGGAGCTGCGCCGCATGCTGGGTATCGACGCGGACGCGGTGGCCGGACGGATCCTTACCTATCTCAGGGCCCGTAAGCAGTAACGATGAAGGAGAGACTGGATGTCCTGCTGGTAAAGCGGGGACTTGTACAGAGCCGTGAGCGGGCAAGAGCCTATATCATGGAGGGCGTCGTCTTCGTCAACGGGCAGCGTGAGGACAAGCCCGGCAGTTTTTTCGAAGAGGACCGGATCCGTGAACTGATCGTCAAGACGGATCCTATTCCCTTTGTGAGCAGGGGCGGACTCAAGCTCGCCCATGCCTTAGAGCATTTCGCCATCAGTGTAGAGGGACTCACCTGCCTGGATATCGGCGCTTCCACCGGGGGATTCACTGACTGCATGCTGCAGAACGGCGCAGTCAGAGTGTACAGTGTAGATTCCGGGACCAATCAGCTCGACTGGAAGATCCGGAGCGATCCGCGGGTCGTCTGCATGGAAAAGACCAATTTCCGCTATATGCGGCCTGAGGATCTGCCGGAGCAGGTGGATTTTGCCAGTGCTGATGTTTCGTTTATCTCGCTGACAAAGATCCTGCCGCCGGCACTCGGGATCCTTAAGGACGGCGGACGGATGGTCTGCCTTGTGAAACCGCAGTTTGAGGCGGGACGTGAGCAGGTAGGCAAGCATGGCGTGGTCAGAGATCCCAAAGTACAGGCGGCAGCTGTCGATAAGATCAGAAATTTCTGTACGGACCTGGGAATGACGATACTCGGCGAGACAGAATCGCCGATCCTCGGAACAGAGGGCAATAAGGAGTTTCTTTTGTATATCCGGAAAAACGGAGGGGGCATAGGAACAGATGAAGGGGTTTGAGAGATTTGTTCTCGTTGTCAACAGCATCAAGGATCCCGGTTTTAAGATCTCCGGGAGCATCCGTGACAAGATTGAGAGCGGCGGAGGAAAATGCACGATCGTGCAGGGAGTCGGCGATGACCGGGAAGAGGCGAAACCGTTTCCCGCAGATGCGGAGTGCGCGATCGTGCTCGGCGGTGACGGAACGCTTCTCCAGGCGGCCCGGACCGCCAGAAAGCAGGATATCCCGCTGCTCGGGATCAACCTCGGAAGGGTCGGCTATCTGACCGAGGTGGAGCTGGGGGATGTGGATGACGCGATCGAACGGCTGCTGGCGGGCGACTACACGATCGAGGAGAGAATGATGCTCACCGGGCACGTCGGCGGGGTGACGGGCGACGCGCTTAACGACATCGTGATCGCAAGGATCGGCCCCCTGCAGGTTCTGAGCATGATCGTCTACGTCAACGGTCAGAAACTGATCGCCTGGAAGTCGGACGGCATCATCCTCGCGACGCCGACAGGCTCCACCGGATACAGCCTTTCAGCGGGCGGGCCCATCGTGGAGCCGAACGCGCAGATGATCCTGCTGACACCGATCTCGCCTCATACGCTCACGAGCAGGAGTATTGTCCTGTCCAGGGATGACAAGATCCAGGTGGAGATCGGGAGCGGCAACGGCGGGAGCAGTATTTCCGTGGAGGCATATTTTGACGGCAGCCTGCGTGTGCCGATGCACACCGGTGACAGGATCGACGTGGAACGGACGGATACAGTGACGAAGATCATCCGCCTCCGTCAGGAGGGCTTCCTGGATACCATGCGCAAGAAACTTGGCTGACGGGAACGGGGAGAAAGCGGATGCTGCAGCTGCTGCACATTAAAAATCTGGCGCTCATCAGGGAAGAGGAGATCACCTTTTCGGAAGGACTGAATATCCTGACCGGTGAGACCGGTGCGGGAAAATCCGTGATCATCGGCTCTGTGAACCTGGCGCTCGGTGCCCGCGCGGATGCCGATATGATCCGCTCCGGCGAGGAAACGGCACTGATCGAGCTCACGTTTGTACTTGATGCGCAGCAGGAGACGCGGATCGAGGAACTGGGTTTCTCCGCTGAGGAGGATCATACGCTGCTGATCACGCGCAGGATCAGTCCGGGAAAAAGTGTCTGCCGCGTGAACGGCGAAACCGTGAGTCTGTCCGTTCTAAGGGAGCTCGCCGATATCCTGATCACGATCCACGGTCAGAACGACCATCAGGCGCTACTCAGTCCCGCGGGACAGAAACGTATCCTCGATGACTACTGCGGCAAAAAACTGGAAAAGCCGCTGGAAAGACTGCATGAGCTTCTGGGGAGAGCACACGAGATCCGGGAGATCCTGAATGCGCTGAATCTGGACGACAATGCCAGGATCCGGGAGATGGACCTGCTCAGGTATGAGATTGACGAGATTGAAAACGCGCGCCTCTCGCCTGACGAGGAGGAAACGCTCGAAAAAGAGTACCGGCGCATGACCGGCGCCGAAAAGAGTGTCAGGGCGCTCGGCAATGCCTATGCGCTGCTGGCCGGAGGGGATTCGGGGGAAAACAGCCTTTCGGACGCACTGGGACACGCACAGAGAGAGGTGGCGCAGGCCGGTGCGGATGATGAGGAGCTGACGGCTCTCGCGGCCCAGATGGATGAACTTTCGCAGCTTCTCCAGGATCTGACACGCTCCATTCAGGATGCTGAGGAAAACCTCGTTTTTGATGAGGAGGACCTCAGGCGGACGGAGGAACGGCTCGATTTTCTGCACCGGCTTGAGAGCAAGTACGGCGATTCCGTAGACAGGATCCTCGCGGCAGGGCAGGAAAAGCAAAAACGCCTCGTATTTCTGGAGGATGCAGCCCGTTCGCGTGAAGAGGCTCTTTCCGAGAAGAAAAAACTCGCGGAGGAGGTGGCCCACGTCTGCGGGGAGATTACGGAGATCCGAACCGCTGCTGCCGGCGAGCTTTCGGAAAAGATCCGCGCGTCCCTTGTCGACTGCAATTTCCTGGAAGTGCGCTTTTCCATCCAGGTAGAAAAGGATCCGGACGCGATCCAGTCAGACGGCTGGGATACGGTCCGATTTGATGTGCAGACCAATCCCGGTGAGGCGATGCGGCCGCTGGCACAGATAGCGAGCGGCGGTGAACTGTCACGCATCATGCTCGGGATCAAGACCGTGCTCGCAGACAGGAACGATACACCGACACTGGTCTTTGACGAGATCGACGCAGGGATCAGCGGAAAAACAGCGTGGCGTGTTTCGGAAAAGCTGGGAACGCTCGCGGCGGAACATCAGGTTCTGTGCATCACACATCTGCCGCAGATCGCGGCCATGGCGGATCACCACTTCCTGATCGACAAGGAGACCGAGGACGAAAGGACTGTCACGCGGATCCGCGGTATCGATGATAAGGAAAGTCTTGAGGAACTGGCGCGTCTTCTCTCCGGAGACATGGTGACACCGGAGGTCCTGGGAAATGCCGCGCAGCTTAAGGAACAGGCCGGAACATTCAAGGAGGCGTTAAAGAAATGACCATTGATCCGGAAAATCTTCTGGAGAGCATCATGGAGAGCCTGGAGCGCATTCCGGACATCCCGCTCTCCGAGCTTCCCAATATCGATCTCTACATGGATCAGCTGACGACCTTTATGGAGGAGAGGCTGAGCCATACAACGCGGCATCCTGAGGAGGGCAGGGTCCTGACAAAGACCATGATCAACAACTATGCCAAGAACGATCTGCTTCCGCCGCCGGTAAAGAAGAAATACTCCAAGGATCATCTGATCCTGCTGCTCTTCATCTACTATTTCAAGAACATCATGTCGATCAATGACATCCATACCCTGCTGGAGCCGCTCAGGGAGAGATTTCAGGCGGATGATAAGGATGCGTTTTCACTGAGCGATATCTACACGGAGATCAGCGAGCTGGAGGGGTCGCTCCTGGATCCGGCCAAGGAAGATATCCGCAGCAAGATGGAAAAAGCGGAGAGATCTTTCGTGGATGCACCCCGGGAATACCGCGACAGTATGCGGATGTTCGCCTTCATCTCCATGCTCGCCTATGATGTCTACATCAAGAAGCTGCTGATCGAAAAGATGATCGACGGGCTTAAGGAGCCGGAAAAGGCAGAGGCAGGGAAAAAACACGCCGAAAAGCACACAGAGCGGCGAAAGAAAGGGTAACAGAGCACAGCATGTCGATCTATGACACTTTAAATTCCGAACAGCGAAAGGCAGTTGAACAGACCGAGGGACCGGTCCTGATCCTCGCGGGAGCGGGATCGGGAAAAACGCGTGCGCTCACGCACCGCGTCGCCTTTCTGATCGCCGAATGCGGCGTCAATCCGTGGAATATCCTGGCACTCACTTTTACCAATAAAGCGGCGGAGGAGATGCGCACGCGTGTGGACAGGATCGCCTCGTTCGGCGCGGAGAGCATCTGGGTCTCCACTTTTCATTCGATGTGCGTCAGGATCCTCAGGAGACATGCCGAAGTGCTGGGATATGATGAGCATTTCGTCATCTATGATTCGGATGATTCCAAGTCGCTCCTCAAATCGATCTGCAAGACGCACCAGCTGGAGCGGGAGGATCTGAAGCTCCGCCAGATCCAGCGCGCGATCAGCAACGCCAAGGACAATCTTGTGGATGCCGGATCCTATGCCGCGGAATACGCGGGGGAACTGCATTCCCATCTCATCGCCAAAGCGTATGAGGAATATGAGAAGGCGCTCAAAGAGAACGGTGCCATGGATTTTGACGACCTCATCCTGAATACGGTGGAGCTGTTCAGAAAGTCCCCGGAGGTTCTGGAGAGCTATCAGGAGCGCTTCCGCTATATCCATGTGGATGAGTATCAGGACACGAACAACGCGCAGTTCGAACTGATCCGACTGCTCGCTGACAAGTACCGCAACCTGTGCGTGGTGGGTGATGACGACCAGTCGATCTACCGTTTCCGCGGTGCGAACATCCGGAATATCCTGGATTTTGAAAAGGTTTATCCGGATGCCACGGTGATCTATCTCGAGCAGAACTACCGCTCCACCGGAAACATCCTCAAGGCCGCAAACGCGATCATTCACAATAACCGGGCGCGCAAGGACAAGCAGCTCTGGACCGAGGAAGAGGAAGGCGGACGGGTGCGCTTTCACCGCTTTCGTACGGCCTACGAGGAGGGCGAGTTCGTGGCGCGCGAGGTGGCGTCCCGTCATCGCCTGGCCGGTGAAAAGTTCGGTGATATGGCGGTGCTGTACCGGACGAACGCGCAGTCCCGGATCATTGAAGAACAGTTTGTCCGGGAAGGGATCCCCTATGTTCTGGTAGGCGGTGTTAATTTCTACGCGCGCAGGGAGATCAAGGACATGATCGCCTATCTGCGCGTGATCGATAACGGAAACGACGATCTTTCAACGAGGCGGATCATCAATGTGCCGCCGCGCGGCATCGGCCAGACGACGATCAACAATGTGAACGTTTATGCGCAGGAGCACGACCTGCGGTTTTTCGATGCGCTCCGCGAAGCGGACATGATCCCCGGGTGCGAACGGAGCGTGAACAAGCTGACGGCCTTTGTGGAGATGATCCGCACCTTTCGGACGCTGGCGCACAGCCTTTCCCTGAGCGATCTGCTCCGGCAGGTCATCGAGACGATCTCCTATGAGGAGTATCTGAAAAAGGAAGAGGAAAAGGACGATACCGAGGGCGACCGCATCCTCAACGTAGAGGAACTGGTCTCCAAACTGGTCGATTATGAGGAAAAAAACGAAGACGCGACGCTCTCCGGGTTCCTCACCGAGGTCTCGCTCATCGCGGACATCGATTCCGTCTCCGAGGACGAGGACAGGACCTTCCTGATGACGCTCCACAGCGCCAAAGGCCTGGAGTTTGACCGCGTCTACATCACGGGGATGGAGGAAAACCTGTTCCCGAGCTATATGACGCTGGAAAATGAGGCCGCTGATCCCGCTGCGATGGAGGAAGAGAGACGCCTTGCCTATGTCGGCGTGACACGGGCAAAACGGGTACTGACGCTCACGGCGGCGCAGGAACGCCTGGTCAACGGCGACCGCAGATACAATGAGGTCAGCCGTTTTATTCGAGAGATACCGCGCGATCTGCTCGAGGATATCCGTGGCGAAGAGATCGGCGGCGTTTCGTCCGGCTTCGCTGCGGATCAGGTGGCAAGCATCGAACCGGAGCGCGTCAGGCCTGTGGACGAGAGCGTGGCGAGAGCTTTCCAGCGCGCGATCACTTCGGGGAATGAACCGCAGATCTATACATCCGCAAGCCGCAGACCGGGACGCGAGCCGATCGAACATGAACCCGGGAGCAGCATCTACGGGATGAAAAAACGCCCGCGGGCCGAGATGGGGAAACGCCAAAACCGTGCCGTGCCGGATAAGAAACCCTATGCGGGACTGGGCAGGGGGAGCGGAAAGGGCAGTCTGGCGGGACTCTCCCGCGGGATGCCCGAGGAGGTAAAGATCGATTACAAAGAGGGCGACCGCGTCTCACACGTCAAATACGGCGAAGGCGTTGTGACCTCCATGGAACCGGGGCCGAGAGATACCAAGGTCACGGTCGAGTTTGACGAGCACGGACAGAAGATCATGTATGCCCAGTTTGCAAAGTTAAAAAAGCTGTGATAAAATAACAGATGTATTTAACGGGTTTTCACTAAGGAGGGAAGCTATGAGCTCGATCAAGGAAAAACTCGAAGAACTCGTCAATCTGGAAAAGCTCAGCCGTAAGATCGATGTCGAAAAGCTCGGTCGGAAGATCGATCTGGAGGCGATCAAGGAAAAGCTTGATCCCGCCAGGATCAAAGAGTATGCGGAGACACCGGAGGGCAAGAGAACAAAGAAGATCCTCATCACGGTCCTCGCGATCGTCGGCGTCATCGTGCTGACATCCATCGTCGCGTTCTGTGTACATCATTATCTCACACCGTCCTACACGGGCGATGAAGATGATTTCGAAGATGCCTGAGCGTATCTGAGAACCGCGGGAGAGAAAACTTTGATAAAGAAAAGTATGACGATCGAGGCGGAGATACTCCGCCTCGATTTTCCTAATAAGGGATTTGCACAGGCGTTCGATCCGGATACAGGGGAGAGGATCACGCTCCGGGTCAAAGGCGTGCTGCCGGGGCAGCGCGTCCGCTGCGTCGTGACCAGAAACGGCAGCGGTCGAAAGGAGGCCCGGCTGACAGAGGTTGTGCAGCAGGCGCCTGTCGAGACGCAGGTGCCTTGCACGCATTTTTCCGTATGCGGAGGCTGTTCCTACCAGACGCTTGACGCACAGGCAGAACTGGCGCTCAAGGAGGATCAGGTGAAGCGCCTCCTGAATCCTGTACTGGAAAGACTTCAGACGGGCGATGATCCGGAAAAGGCTGAAGAGGCCATCTGGGATCCGCCGCTGGATTCTCCGCGGCGTTTCGGCTACCGCAACAAGATGGAGTTCACCTGGGGGGACAGCGAAAAGGACGGACCGCTGGCCCTGGGGCTTCATCGCCGCGGGAGCATGTATGATATCGAAAGCGTCACGGACTGCCGGATCGTCGATGAGGATTACAGGAAGATCCTGAAGACATCGCTTCAGGTGTTTTCGCCGATGCATGAGCAGGGAGTGCTCAGCTTTTACCATCGGATGACCGGGGAGGGGTATCTGCGACATCTCCTGGTGCGCAAGGCAGCGTACACCGGTGAGATCCTGGTCGATCTTGTGACGACGACGCAGAGACCGGCAGAGACGGAAGCCGGAATTCTGGACCGATTCAAAGAGGCGCTTCTGCAGCTGTCGCTGGACGGCTGCATCGTCGGCATCCTCCATACAGTCAACGATGCCCGCGCGGATGCTGTACGCGATGAAGGCACGACGGTTCTGTACGGACAGGATCACTTCTACGAGGAACTTCTGGGGCTGCGTTTCAGGATCACGCCGTTCTCCTTTTTCCAGACCAACAGCTACAGCGCGGAGGTGCTCTACAGCAAGGTGCGGGAGTATGTGCGGATGGCGCTTGCCGGGAATGCACCGAAGACCGCCGCGTCAGCACGAAAACCGGTCGTCTATGATCTGTATTCCGGCACCGGTACGATCGCACAGATCGTTTCGCCTGTCGCGGAGCGCGTCGCCGGGATCGAGATCGTTCCCGAAGCTGTGGAGGCCGCTAAGAAAAACGCGACGGACAACGGTATTGAAAACTGTGTCTTTTTCGCGGGGGATGTCCTGAAACTCGTGGATGATCCCGCGGTCACCGAAACCGTCGGCCGTCCGGATCTCATCATCCTGGACCCCCCGCGGGAAGGGATCCATCCGAAGGCACTCCCCAAGATCCTTGATTTCGGCGTATCCTCCATCATCTATGTCTCCTGCAAACCGACCAGCCTCACGGCAGACCTGGAAGGCTTTCTGCAGAATGGCTATCGTGTAGAAAAAATCTGTGTCTGCAATCAGTTTCCCTGTTCTGTGCATGTTGAGACTACAGTTTCGCTGAGAAAGAATTCTGAAAGACCCGTTGATTATGTTCAGATTGGCATCGATGCTGAAGACTACTACAGGATCAAAGACGCAAACAAGGTTGTGGAAAAAGGGTAATTGTTAAACAAAGAATGCGGTGATCGCTGCAGGATCGATGTCAAAGAAGCAGAGTGTTATGACATTGCCTGGAGGGAATGGTTTGAATCG
>JAILFA010000145.1 GCA_024687125.1 Lachnospiraceae bacterium | reverse complement strand
TATCAGGATCTTCCATACAAAAGAATATCATGCCGGTTCTTTACTTCGGCGTATGGCTGGCGGCGCTCCTGTTCTGGGAGCTGTTACTGCGCATCTGCATCAGCGGCGGGATACGTCCGGGCAATCTGACATTCCTGGCGTTTTTGCCTGCTGAAGCGCTGTTTCTGACGGTCCTTTCCGGACTGTTTAAGAACCACCGGGTCATCAGCGGCATCTGCAATATTGTGCTCGCCCTGGGGCTTTCCGTCTACTATTTTGCGCAGCTGGTGTATTTCCGTGTTGCGGGTTCGCTTCTTCCTGTCGGGATGATCGGAATGGGAGATAAGGCAGTCGAGGATTTCGGCTGGACCATCCAGGGGGTTCTGGTCGGATCCCTGATCCTGGTGCCGCTGATCCTGCTCCCCGTGATCGCGATCGGCCTGCTGTCCCTGAAAAAGGGCCTGTTTTCCGGAAAGGAGAATGCCGATCATCTGGTCCTCGGAGGATACGCGCTCTGGCTGCGGCCGGTGTGCCTGATCCTGGCGGCTCTTCTGTGGATCGTGGGGAGTTTCAGTCTGGCTCTGTTCGGAAGAGGCCGTGATTCCGCGTGGTATGTGTATCACAGCGAGCTGTCGGATACCGATACGAGCGCCGAGCGGATCGGAGCTCTCACGACCACGATCGTCGAGCTCTATATCTATCAGTTCGGGCAGGGACGTGATCTCTCGCAGACCGTGAACAGCGGCATCAATATGGAAGCGTTGGAGCTTCCGGACAAGGGCCGGGAGGAACAGGAAGCAGACACGGCGGTAAAAACGGAATCCGACGGGTCAGAAAATGCATCCGAGCCGGAGGAGGTATTTGTGCCAGTGGCCCGGCAGAACGATCAGATCGATTTTCATGCACTTGCAGGCATGGCCGAGGATGAGAACACAAAGGTACTGTGTGAGTATTTCGCCTCCCGCAAGCCGACCGAGACCAATGAGTATACCGGACTGTTCGAGGGCTATAACCTGGTTTATCTTTGCTGCGAGGCGTTCTCCGGCTACGGGATCGATCCGCAGATCACGCCGACATTATATAAAATGGCAAATAACGGCATTGTCCTGGACAATTTCTACAACAGCTTTCCGAACATCACGACCAACGGAGAGTTCGCTTTTGCCACTTCCTTGTGGCCGGATGTTTCGCGCAGCGCGAGCAACGGTGTCGTAGCCGGTTCCTTCCCGCAGTCTGCCGGGGTGTTCATGCCGTACGGGCTGGGGGATCTCCTCGCGGCAGACGGCGTGAACTGCTATGCGTATCACAACTATCGCGGCGATTACTACATGCGTGACTATTCCTGGCCGAACCTGGGTTATCCCAATGACAATATGAAGTTCATGGGCCGCGGCATGGTGTTCAGCAACCCCTGGCCCGCTTCCGATCTGGAGATGCTGGAGCAGTCCGCTGACGATTATGTGAATGATGACCGTTTCCATGCTTATTACATGACTTTCAGCGGTCACGGACCCTATGATGATACGAACTATATGTTCCGCAAGAACATCGGCAAGGTCCGGGAGCTGGCGGGCGATCGATACAAAAACGAGTACTGTCTCGGCTACTTCTGCGGAGAGTATGAGCTTGAACTCGCGATGGAATATCTCCTGCAGCGCCTGGAGGAGGCCGGCCAGCTGGAAAAGACCGTGATCGTGCTGATCGGGGATCATTTCCCATACTACCTGCCGGATGAAGCGGTCAAAGAGTTCAACGGCGGCAGTATGCCGGACAGCATTACACGCAGCCGTTCCACCTGCATCATCTATAACGCGGGGATGAGCGAACCCATTCACAGCGATGTCCCCTGCTGCAATGTGGACATCCTGCCGACGATCCTGAACCTGTTCAACATCGATTTTGATTCGCGGCTCCTCATGGGGACAGACATCTTTTCGGACGGCGTGCATCGCGCGAGGCTGTACAACGGCAGCTTTGTGACAAAGTATCTGACCTACGACAGGACGACCGGCGATAAGGAATGGTCCGCCGACGCGGCGGGAATGAGCGAAGACGAGCTGGAAGCCTACAGCGAAGCCATGCTGGATTATACGGAAAGTGAATATGCGGTCTCGCTGGGTATGATCGAGAACAATTTCTACTTTTATGTCTGGAAGAACGCGGGCCTGTTGAGCGCCGAGGAGATAGAAGCAGAGACGGCGAGGGAAAAGAAGGGCAAATCTGTCTACCAGTCCCGGGAAGCGGCAGATAAAGCGAAAGCCGAGGAGGAAGCGCGGAAAAAGGCGGAGCAGGAAGCGCTGGAAAACGGCGAAGTGATCCCCGGTGGGGAGGGAGAGCAGCCGCCGGCAGACACGCAGCAGCCTGCTCCCGCGGAAAATGCCGCGCCTGCACCGGAAACAGCACCGGCACCCGCACCAACAGAACAGGCGCAGCCGGCTCCGACAGAACCAGCCACGCCTGCACCTGAAGGGTAAAGATCGAGGATCAGCCCTCCGGTCTCATTACCTGCTCGCGCGATAAATGGCGAGCATCGCCTCTTCGTTGAGTACTTTAGCGGAACCCATTTCTCCGCCGACTCCGACCGCGCATTTTTTCGCCATGAGAGCCAGATCTTCATCTGTGGCGGTGACGCCCAGTTCGCAGAGATTGGTCGGCATATGGATGCTCCTATAGAAATCTTCCATCGCTTCGATCCCGCGCAGGGCGATCTCTTCATCCGAGCCCGAATCTTCCACTTCCATCACATTGAGCGCGAACCGCTTGAACCGGTGTAGGCAGTTCTTGTAGACATATCTTGCCCAGCTGCCCCAGATCGCCGCGAGTCCTGCGCCGTGCGCCACATCGTATAGACCGCCGAGCTCATGCTCAAGCTTGTGCGTCATCCAGTCGCCGCCGTCGTTGCCGCAGCCGGTCAGACCGTTGTGTGACAGGCTTCCCGCCCACATGACTTCCGCACGCGCGTCATAGTTTTTCGGATCATCGCGAAGGATCACCGCGCATTTTTTCACTGTGCGAAGGAGCCCCTCCGCCAGCGCATCCGTAAGCTCCATATTTCCGCCGTTGGTAAAATACCTTTCCATGGTATGCATCATGATGTCGGTGCATCCGCAGGCTGTCTGGTAATCCGGCAGCGTCATGGTCAGCTCGGGATTCAGGATCGCGAACTTCGGACGTCCGTAATCGCTGCTGTAGCCGCGCTTTACAAGCCCCTCTTCCTTGGTGATGACCGAGGAATCACTCATTTCACTGCCTGTGGCGGCGATCGTCAGGATCACACCGAGCGGCATACAGCCGCCTGCTTTGCGCTTATAATCATAGAAATCCCAGACGTCGCCCTCGTTTGCGAGACCGTAGCCGATGGCTTTGGCGGAATCGATCGCGCTGCCGCCGCCGACGGCAAGGAGGAAATCCACCTTTTCCTTACGGCACAGCTCAATGCCTTCGTAGACAAGGCTCAGGTGCGGATTCGGAACAGCACCGCCGAGCGTGACATAGCTGATCCCCGCGGCATCGAGCGTATCCGTGACGCGCCCGAGAAGTCCTGAGCGGACAACACTCCCGCCGCCGTAATGGATCAGGATCTTTGTTCCGCCGAACTCTTTTATCAGATCAGCGACCTGATCTTCCGTGTTTCTGCCGAAAATAACTTTTGTCGGGGTAAAATAATGAAAATCAAACATTGGCTTTTCTCCTTTCTGGTCCTACCTGATCTTCAGTTCCTGTCCTACAAAGATACGGTTCGGGTCGCGGATGCTGCCGGCGTTCAGATCATAGAGAACACGCCAGTCAGCGGCATTTCCGTACACCTTTTCCGCGATACGGATGAGCGTATCTCCGGAGATGACCGTATAGACGGTGTCCGCTGCCGCTTCGGCGGGGGTTGGTGAATTGCTTTGCTGCGTACTGTTCTGCATTGCTGTCTGCGTGACCGGCAGGAGGTAGGTGTCATAATATTTGTCATAGAGCCCAAGACACGCGTCTGCACCGGCGTTTGTGGAAAGAGCCTTTTCTATCACGGCTTCCCAGGAGCCGTATTTGTCATAAAAGAATCCGGGCGTCCCGCCGTTTTCGTTGCCGTAGTTTTCCAGATTGCTCTTTTTCACCTTGGCCAGTCCCTCCGGATCATCCTTGTAGGCTTCCAGCCGGATCTCATTGCGTCTGGTGCTGACTGCCCAGGCGATATCGCTCGCGGGTTTTCCCTCCGCCCGCATTTTGATGACGATCGCGTACAGTTCCTGCATGCTTTCGTGATAGGCTTCCCGCTGAGCCCGCATTTCATTGACAACAGCGGGATCGGACCAGTTGTAATCTACGAATTCCCTGAGCCGTTTGGAATCGGGGCTGGGGGAATATCCGTAAACGGCGTTCGGATTGACAACGATATCCTGCGCCGCCTTGGGATTGGCCATCGGGTCATGCTCATAGGGCTGTGCCGCAAAAACGGTCATCGAAGCTTGCATGATGAAGAGCACCGAAGCAAGCCACGCTGCCGTCAGCTTTCGGATCTTATTCATAGGAGCTCCTTTACTTTGCCATTCCTTTTAGGATCGCCATTGCCGCGTTTTTGGTGGTGGTGCTGACCGCTCTGTAGAGTTCGATCAGCTTCTTTTCCGTTGCTGTGAGTTTCATTGTCGATGTGGTCTTTGCGGCAGCAGTCTTCTTTGCTGTTGCGGGCTTCTTTGCCGCGGGCTTTTTGGCAGCTGTGGTCTTCTTTGCCGCGGGCTTTTTGGCAGTTATGGTCTTCTTTGCCGCCGGTTTCTTCGCGGCGGCAGTCTTTTTTGCGGCCGTCGTTTTTGTCGTCGATGTTTTTTTTGCTGCGGGTTTCTTTGCTGCTGCCATGTTCTTCTCCTTTCGTGATAAATGAAACTGGATCAGTTGATCAGCTTTTCGAGGGTAGCATACAGAACATCTGTATCCACCGGTTTGCTCAGATGGGCATTCAGACCGGCCTGCAGGCTCCGCTGAACATCATCATCAAAGGCGTTCGCGGTCAGGGCAATGATGGGGATTGTTGACGAATCCCTGCGCTGAGCGCCCCGTATCGCCTGTGCAGCTTCGAGGCCGTTCATTTCGGGCATCCGCATGTCCATGAGAACAGCGTCATAATAGCCCTCCGGCTTTTCCATATACAGTTCTACCGCGATCCTTCCGTTTTCTGCGTGATCAGTCTCCATTTCGCGCATGGAGAGGATCATCATCAGGATCTCGGCATTGATCTGCATGTCTTCCGCGAGCAGTATCCTGCGTCCTTTGAGGTGATCGTCCGGCACAGCACCGTCAGCGCCGCTTTCTTTCGGGATCCTGTCAGACACGCCGAGCGGGAGCGTCACGGTAAATGTTGAACCGGCGCCCTTTGTGCTCTGGACATCGATAGTTCCGTTCATCAGCCGGACGATGTTCCTGGTGATCGGCATGCCGAGGCCGGTACTGCCGTATTTGCTTGAGACGGTCGAATCCTCCTGACTGAATGTATCGAACAGCTTTGGGAGGAATTCGGGACTCATTCCGATCCCGGTATCGCTGATCGAAAACTTCAGCACAGCCTGACCGTCATTTCTTTGGATTTCCTCAGCGACAAAGGTGATCTTTCCGCTTTCGGGCGTGAACTTAACGGCGTTTCCGAGAATATTGATCAGGACCTGCCGCAGCTTCATGTTGTCACCGATGTAATAATCACTCAACTGTCCGGCTGCATGACACTGGTAATCCAGACCCTTGTCGGCACACTGTCCGCTGAACATCGTATTGATCGCCTCCAGCAGCTGCTGGAACGAGAACTCCTCATTTTTCAGCACCATGCGCCCGGATTCGATCCTGAACATGTCGAGGATGTCGTTGATGAGGTTCAGAAGGTGCTCCGCCGAGACGCCGATCTTCTCGAGATACTCCCTCGTCTTCGGCGGTGTGTCAGGGTCGTTGAGGGCGATGTTGTCAAGACCGATGATCGCGTTCATAGGCGTCCTGATCTCATGGCTCATATTGGACAGGAACACGGTTTTGGCCTTATTGGCGTTTTCAGCGGCAGAAAGGGCCTCGGACAGCGCATGGCTCTGTTCTTCTATCTTTTCCTGCATGGCGATCCGTTCGTCAAGCTCCTGCTGCTTGATACGCGTTTCCGCATCAGCGGTCTCCTTTTCTATGCGCAGCGCCGCGTTCTTTCTGTTCTGCAGAATGATCAGAGTAAAAACGCCGATGAGGACCAGGGCTGTCAGCACCGACTGAAGGATGCTCCGAAGCAGAATACCCTGCGAGATCGAACTGATCTGATTGCTGATGACGCTTTCCCGGATGAGATATGTGAGCATCCAGTCCGTTCCCTGGACCGGGGTATAACTGAGCGTCTCGCGGATGCCCCGGTAGGTGAAAGAAGCCTGGCCGCTTACATGATCTTCAAAATCCTGCTTTACTTTTTCGTAAGAGTAGCCTTTTTCGTAGTCCGCGGTCTCGAGCGCGGTAATCAGATTGTCTTCCTCGGCAAGACCGCCGAGGATCATATCCGTCAGTGCCACGCCGTCTGTTGTGTAGATGTTGGAAAAGGTGGTGCTGCTGTTCTGTGAATGTATGGAAATGCCCTGCAGCATCTCCTTCATGTCGATCTCCATGAAGCACACGACCAGTTCGTCGCCGTTGAACGGAATATGATCCAGGGGCGTAGCGATGATGACTTTCTTGTTCTTTGTGTTCAGATTTTTGATGGAGACCTCGGGTCCGGAGAGCGTGCTACGGTCAAACTGATATTCGTCGATATCGGACTGCGTACCCGTGGAAGTATAGATCAGACCTTCGGTATCGACGAACGCGAAGCGTTCAAGTGTTAACAGCTTCTTCATTTTGGCCTGATATGCCTGCAGGTGTTCCACGTCGCTGAGATCTTCCTTGCTCATCAGTTCCAGCGCGGTGTGAAGATCGTCGATCCTTGCCTGCAGGTTATCCGCGACGACCTGCTCTCTTCTGCCGGCCAGCTCGTCCAGATACAGAAGGCTCACCGTACGTGCGACCTCTCCGGAATCCTCCCGAGCGCTCTGGCCGATCCATAAAGTACCAAAGATAATGATCAGCGTGACGGCGATCGCACCGAACAGTGCGATGATCGTTACGCTCTTTTTTCTGCTGTCCACTTCCTGTACTCCCAAAAGTCCTTATCTCATATTTTTGCAGGAATTACATACTAATAAATATAACACTGACGGAGCGATCTATGAAGTCCTTTTCGGAAGATTCATCAGGCAGGCGGCACAGCTATGTTGCACAGTCGGTCAGACAGATATAAAATGTAACAAAAACCGCAAAGGACAAGGACAGAAATCATGAAAAAACGACCGAAAAGAAAAAAGAGTATATGGGTCCTGTTGCTGGCATTGGTCTTTCTGATAGGCTGCGGGCAGGAAAGCAAGGGAACGGAAGAGTCCCGAAGCAAGTCCGGGAAGCAGGCGGATACGCAGGCAGATGATCAGACGGATATCCAGACAGACACCCAGACAGATGATCAGACAGCTCCCCAGCCACAGACAGAAGATGAAGAGTCCGCGGACGTTGAAGACGACGATGAGATCCGGCCCTTTGAACTGGAGGATGCCTGGCTTGCGGACCAGGAGTACACCCTGACGGATCCCGCACCGAAAAACCTGACGGAGCTGAAAAAGGCGGTGGATATCCACGATCCGCGCGGCGTCGCGGCATATTGGGTGCTTGCCGTGAACAGGCTCACGGAGGATTATGATGATGGCATGGCGATGATGAAGTATTTATTCGCTGACATCGAACCCTACGGGAGAGGATTCACCGAGGGCGGTGTTTCCGGCAGGGCGGGCTGGGACAGCTATTTTGACGAGCGCCTCGGCGACGACAGCTATTCCTGGCTTCTCCGTGCATATTTTGAGGGCAGCAGCACAAGAAAAGACAAGTTCGCGCTCGAGGAACCGCTCAGGATCCTCCTCCACTACAACGAGCCGAATACAAGGACCATCAACGAGCAGACGCTTGACGCGCTCGGCCGGCTGAACATTGAATACTGGGTGGAGAGCCGTGCCGCCGGGAATAAGGTCAGCATCACGCTCAGCCGTTTCGAAGATACGAACCGCTGGTACGTGACCAGCGGTACCTCATCGAGCGCGCTTTTCTACATGCAGTAACCACGAAAACGGTGAACCGTAATCATGCCCGACCTGTACGACCAGCTGAAAAAACTCGATAAACACGCGCGGTACCCGTACCACATGCCGGGACATAAGAGGAACCCGGAGGCGGGACCGCTCGCGGATGTGATGGCCATCGACATCACCGAGATCGACGGTTTTGACGATCTGCACAACCCCGGCGGGATCCTCAGGGAGGCACAGCAGCGCGCCGCTAAGACATACGGTGCGGAGGAGAGCTTTTTCCTCGTAAACGGGGGCACGGCCGGTGTGCTTGCCGCCGTGAGCGCAGTCTGTGCGCAGGACCGGGAAAAGAGTCAGGATCAACCGCTGCTCCTCGCCGGGCGCGGTTCTCACCAGAGCCTGGCACATGCAGCTTATCTGGCAGATGCGGAAGTCCGCTGGCTCTGGGAGGAGGATCGGGCGGAAGGAGAAGCCGTGATCCCGGGTACCGTCTATCCGGCGGAGGTGATGGAGGCTTTGACAGCTGCTTCCGGGGAGGGGCATCTTCCCGCGGCGGTCTTTGTGACGAGCCCCACTTATTACGGCGCTGTCGCGGATATTCCGAGCATTGTGGAGATCGCCCACAGCTTCGGCGTGTCGGTGATCGTAGACGAAGCGCACGGCGCGCATTTCGGATTCGGGCAGGGAATGCCGGACTCCGCTCTGCACGCGGGTGCGGATCTGGTCATCGACAGTGTGCACAAAACGCTGCCGAGTCTGACACAGACGGCCCTGCTCCATGTGCAGGGAAAGCAGGTCGACCGTGACAGGCTGCGCAGGTTCCTCAGGATCTTTCAGACCAGCTCGCCGTCCTATGTGCTGATGGCTTCGATCGATTCCTGTATCACGATGCTCCGGGAAAAGCCGGAGTCGCTGCTGGGAGGCCCGGTGCTGTACAAGCAGCTTATCCTGGAGACGAGTGCTTCCTGGAAATATCTGCACATTTTATCGAGGGCTGCTGTGCAGGATCCCTGCAAGATTGTCGTGTCAACGGCGGCAACACACATGACAGGGCGGGAACTGTATGATATCCTGTTGGAGAACTATCATCTTCAGCCGGAGATGGCGGGAGAAAACGAAGTCGTATTCATCCTGACCGGCATGGATACCGAAGAGGGACTGGAGGCACTGCTCTGGTCGCTGGCTGCGGTCGACGGGATGCTCGCTGACGGCACGTTTACCTCGAGTGCCGAAAAACCGCAGTTTCCGGGGACACCGCATCCCGAAGTGATCCGAACGATCACAGACGCCTGGGATGCTCCGTCGGAAAAACTGCCGCTCGATGATGCGGAAGGCCGGATCTGCGCGGACATGATCGTCCCGTATCCGCCGGGGACACCGCTCCTGGTTCCCGGAGAGAGGATCGACGCTTCCATGGTGCAGCGGCTTAAGGCACTGACCTCTGCGGGTTATTCTGTGCGCGGGCTGGAAAAAGAAGACGGCGTGATCAGCCTGCGGGCACTTTCATCGAAAACCGGCTGATTCTGATCAGTGAAAGGATCTGAAATCATATGAGCGGCAGGATCTACCTGCTCCTCGGCAAAAGCTCGGCGGGCAAGGACCGTATGTACCGCGAGCTTCTTGCGGACGAGGCGCTGCAACTGCATAATATCGTCCTGTATACGACTCGTCCGATGCGCGCAGGCGAAGAAAACGGGAAGCAGTATTATTTCATCGACGAAGCGGGGTACGAAAAGTGGCGTGCGGACGGCCGCATCATCGAGGAGCGTGTCTATCAGACCATGGCCGGCCCCTGGCGGTATTTCACGGCGGATGACGGTCAGATCGATCTGAGCGCCGCGGATTATCTGATGATCGGGACACCGGAGGCGGCGGTGAGCCTGGAGGATTATTTCGGCGGGAACGCCGTCGATCCCCTCTATGTCGAGGTGGATGACCGTGTTCTTTTAGAGCGCGCGATGCACAGGGAGAACAAGCAGGAGCATCCGCGCTACGACGAGATGTGCCGGCGCTTTCTGGCGGACCGCGAGGATTTTTCCGAGGAGAAGCTGGCAGGAGCGGGTGTCATTCATCGTTTTCCTAATAACGGCGACCCCGGGGAGTGCCTTGCCGCTTTAAAGGCTTATATTCTCAGCCGCGCGGGACAGCCGGCAGAGTAACGAAAGGAAACAGGGCATGGACATCAGAGTCAGCCAGATGCAGCAGATGCAGCAGGTGCAGCAGACAGAAGCACCCCAGGAGTCGGACGGCAATTTCAAGTTCGTGCTCTCCTCGCGCATCGGCGACGAGGGACTCGCGGAGCGTCTGAACCTCATGATGCAGGAGATCACCCAGCAGGGCAAGGCCATCGGAAAACGTCATGATATCCGCGATATGCAGCGCTACCGTACGATGATCAAATCGTTTCTCAATGAGATCGTTTCCCGCTCCCATGAGTTTTCCCGTGAAAATTTCCTGGACCGCAAGGGCAGACACCGTGTCTACGGGATCATCCGGCTGATCGACGAAAATCTCGACGCCCTCGCGCAGGAACTGATGAAGGAAGAAAAAGACAACATCGCCATTCTCTCCACGATCGGAAACATTGAGGGAATGCTCCTGGATATATTTACATAAATGCGCTTCTCAGAGATCATCGAACAGCAGCAGCTCAAGGATCATGTGCAGCACGCCCTGCGGACGGGGCGTGTCTCTCATGCCATGCTGTTTTCCGGTGATGAGGGGATGGGGAAAAAGATGTTCGCCCGTACCTTTGCCCAGGCGATCCTGTGCGAGAACCGGCAGGACGCGGGCGGCATGATCGAACCCTGCGGAGAGTGCCATTCCTGCGTAATGGCCATGGCGGGGACACACCCGGATCTGCGGGAACTCGTGCATGAAAAAGCGACTTACGGCGTGGATGAGATCCGCAGCCAGCTGGTGAGTGATATTGAATTGAAGCCCATGCACGGTGACTATCGGATCTATATCATTCCGGAAGCCGACGGGATGAACCCGGCATCACAGAACGCGCTGCTGAAAACGCTCGAGGAGCCGCCGGCCTATGCCGTGATCATGCTTCTTGCGGAGCGGCCGCAGGCGCTGCTTCAGACGATCCTCTCCAGGACTGTGGAACTGCCGCTCAGACCCGTACACGATGAGGCGATCGAACGATTCCTGATGGAAAAGCAGCGGGTGCCGGATTATCGGGCGCATGAATGCGCGGCATTTGCCGCGGGCAATGTCGGCCGGGCGATCCGTTTCTGCGGGGACGACTCCTTTCGAAACATGGTGGATGGTACGGCTTCGCTGCTGGGAGAAATGGACCGGCTTACCACAGCGGATATCATGGAACGGATCGGCAGGATCCTTTTCCCGGACGCGGAACAGGAGACGGGAAAAGAGAAGAAGAAAAAGGGATTGAAAGAGGCAGGAAGCCGGGAACTCGGGCGTTTTCTCGATCTGCTCCTGATGCTGAACCGGGACGCCATGGTGTATAAAGCGACGGGGGAATCCGGACGGCTTGTTTTTGCCGCGCAGGAAGCGTATGATAGAAAAGCGGCGCAGCGCTCCTGGGAAGCGCTGTATAAGAACATCGCCAGGATCGAGCAGGCCAGGGAAAGGCTTGCGGCCAATGTCAACACAGACATGACCATGGAGCTGCTGCTCCTTGGCATGAAGAATGAGGTATAGGAATGAAAAAAGTGATCGGCGTGCGCTTTCGCACAGCCAGCAAAATGTACTGGTTTTCTCCCGGAGAGTATGAACTTCACCGCGGAGACGCGGTGATCGTTGAGACCTCCCGCGGCAAGGAATTCGGCACTGTGGTTCTTCCGCCCTGTGAGATGGATGATTCACGGTTCAGCCAGCCGCTCCGGGAGATCGTCCGTCCGGCGAACCGCATCGATATCGAGCAGGAGATGACCAACCGCGAAAAGGAAAAAGATGCCTTCAGGACATGCCGTGAAAAGATCGCGGAGCGCGGTCTCGATATGAAGCTGATCCAGGCGGAGTACACCTTTGACAACTCCAAGATCCTGTTCTATTTCACAGCGGACGGACGAGTGGATTTCCGTGAACTGGTCCGGGATCTGGCCGGGATCTTCAAGACACGGATCGAGCTCAGACAGATCGGTGTCCGTGACGAGACCAAACTGATCGGCGGGTACGGGATCTGCGGCAGGCCGCTGTGCTGCCACTCCTATCTGTCGGATTTTTCGCCTGTTTCCATCAAGATGGCCAAGGAGCAGAATCTCTCCCTTAATCCCACGAAGATTTCCGGAACCTGCGGGCGTCTGCTCTGCTGTCTCGGCAATGAAGAGGAAGTATATGAGGAGATCAACAAGCGCATGCCGGGTGTCGGCGATACCGCGACGGCGCCGGACGGTTCCGTCGGGGAAGTGATCTCCGTCAATGTCCTGCGCGAAACGGCCCGGATCGTGGTCGAGGTCGGCGATGACCGCGAGGTACGTGAATACGCGGCTTCGGAGCTGGAATTCGTCAAGTCCAACCGCCGCCGCAGGAAAAAACCCAAGCTGGAGCCGCACAAGCCGGATCAGAAGGCTGCACGCGAGCAGGCAATCAAGAATGCCCGCGAACAGGCGATCCAGGCAGCCATGGAACGGCAGCAGGAGGAGAAAAAGGACGCGGAGAAAGCCGCAGGCAGGAAGGAAAGGGATCACAGGCCGCCGCGTTCAGACCGCAGAAGAGACGGCGAGGGTGGCAGAAGAAACGACGGCGCGAACCAGCAGAATACTCAGAGCGGACAGGGCGAAGAGAAGAAGCGCAGCGGCAGCAGAAACCGCAGACGCAGGGGCGGAAGGCCCCGTTCGGACCAGCCCGGCGGCGCGGGCAATAACGGAGGAGACGGCAGCTCGGGCGGTGCGGGAGCCGCGAAATGACCGGGATCGAAAACAAAGGAAAGGCCGGCTGCGGTACGCTGTATCTGTGTGCGACGCCGATCGGCAATCTGGGAGATATCACGGCGAGGGTGCTTGACACCCTCGCCGCTGTTGATGTGATCGCGGCGGAGGATACGCGAAACACGAGGCATCTTCTGACGCACTTCGATATCCATACGAAGCTCACGAGCTATCATGAGCACAACCGCGTGGAAAAGGCCGGAGAACTGATCAGCCTGCTGGAGTCGGGACAGGATATCGCACTGGTAACGGATGCGGGAACTCCCGCGATCTCCGACCCCGGTGAGGTGCTCGTCGATCTGTGCCATGAGGCCGGGATCCCGGTGACATCGCTCCCGGGCCCGAGTGCGGTCATCACGGCGCTGTCACTCTCCGGGATATCCGCGAGACGATTTGCCTTTGAAGGGTTTCTTCCCGGGCGGGAGGACAAAAAGACACGCAGAACGATCCTGGAGGCGCTTAAGGAGGAACCCCGGACGATCGTGCTCTATGAGGCACCGCATCACCTGCGTGCGCTCCTGGCCGATCTGTCGGAAGCGCTGGGAGGGGGGCGGCGGCTGGCCGTCTGCCGCGAGCTCACCAAGCGGTTCGAGGAGGTGACCCGGACGACGCTCTCAGAGGCGGACGCCTTTTACCGCGACAATGAACCGCGCGGGGAGTATGTACTGGTGATCGAAGGCATTGGCCTTGAAGGACAGAGACAGAGGGCGCAGAAGGCGTGGGAGGAGATGAGTGTCGCGGACCACGTGGCACATTACGAAGCACAGGGTCTGGACCGGAAAGAGGCGATGAAATGCGCGGCGCGTGACCGGGGGATCTCCAAGAGCGAGGTGTACAAAGAACTCCTGTAATTTATGACATTTTTATAAACCTGTTGTATGCAGTTAACATTTGAAGTATAATAATACCCGTTCGGAATTCCGGACGGGTATCATTGTTTCAGGTGTTACAGAAAGAAGAGGTAACAAAATGGCAGTATTAGATCTTACCAAACACGGCATCACCGGAGCAACCGAGGTCATCCACAATCCTTCATACGAGTTCCTGTATGAAGAGGAGATGAAGCCGGAGCTTATGGGCTTTGACAAAGGTGTGCTGACCGAGCTCGACGCGGTCAACGTTATGACCGGCGAATTTACCGGCCGTTCCCCTAAGGACAAATATATCGTCATGGACGAGAATTCCAAGGATACCGTCTGGTGGACGAGTGAAGAGTATCCCAACGACAACCATGTCATGGATCAGAAGACCTGGGAGACGGTCAGGGAACTTGCGAAAAAGGAGCTTTCCGGCAAGCGCCTCTTTGTTGTTGACGCGTTCTGCGGCGCTAACAAGGACACCCGGATGGCTGTCCGTTTCATCATGGAAGTTGCCTGGCAGGCACACTTCATCAAGAATATGTTCATTCAGCCTACGGATGAGGAGCTGGCGAACTTCGAGCCCGATTTCGTCATCTACAACGCATCCAAGGCCAAGGTAGAGAACTATAAGGAGCTGGGCCTTCGCTCCGAGACCTGCGTGGCGTTCAACATCACCAGCCGCGAGTCGGTCATCATCAACACCTGGTACGGCGGCGAGATGAAGAAGGGTATGTTCTCCATGATGAACTACTATCTGCCGCTTAAGGGCATTGCCGCGATGCACTGCTCCGCCAACACCAACATGGAAGGCAAGAACACCGCCATCTTCTTCGGTCTGTCCGGCACCGGCAAGACCACGCTGTCCACGGATCCCAAGCGTCTGCTCATCGGCGATGACGAGCACGGCTGGGATGACAACGGCGTCTTCAACTTTGAGGGCGGCTGCTATGCCAAGGTCATCAACCTCGACAAGGAATCCGAGCCTGACATCTACAACGCCATCAAGCGCAATGCGCTGCTCGAGAATGTCACGGTCGATGGCGCCGGCAAGATTGACTTCGCGGATAAATCCGTCACGGAGAACACCCGCGTATCGTATCCGATCGACCATATCAAGAACATCGTGCTTAACGTGAATCCGGTTTCCGCCGGACCGCAGGCGGACAATGTCATCTTCCTGTCCGCGGATGCGTTCGGCGTGCTTCCTCCGGTTTCCATCCTGACCCCGGAGCAGACACAGTACTACTTCCTGTCCGGCTTCACAGCCAAGCTTGCCGGCACGGAGCGCGGCATCACGGAGCCTACACCGACCTTCTCGGCCTGCTTCGGCCAGGCGTTCCTGGAGCTGCATCCGACCAAATACGGTCAGGAGCTTGTAAAGCGCATGGAGAAGTCCGGTGCGAAGGCATACCTTGTAAACACCGGCTGGAACGGCACCGGCAAGCGCATCTCCATTAAGGATACGCGCGGCATCATTGACGCGATCCTGAACGGCGATGTAGGCAAGGCACCCACCAAGAAGATCCCGATCTTCGACTTTGAGGTTCCTACGGAGCTGCCGGGTGTCGATCCCGCGATCCTTGATCCGAGAGACACCTATGCCAACGCTTCGGAGTGGGATGAAAAGGCCAAGGATCTGGCGGGCCGCTTCATCAAGAACTTCAAGAAGTATGAGGGCAACGAAGCCGGTAAGGCACTCGTAGCGGCGGGCCCGAAGCTCGCGTAACGGCGAGGTACTTTCAAGCCTGAATTATGTACATAAACGGGGTCGTCACGGCGTATGCTGTGACGGCCTTTTTAAAAAAATAAGGGGGCATGCATTATGGCGAATGAAAAGGAACTGATCGCTGCCGGCAGAGCGATCCTTGGTATTGAATTCGGATCGACGCGTATCAAGGCGGTCCTGATCGACGAGGATCACAGGCCCATTGCGCAGGGTGCGCATGACTGGGAAAACCGCCTGGAAAACGGGATTTGGACCTACTCGCTTGACGATATCTGGAGCGGGCTTACGGACTGCTATGCAAAGCTTGCGGCGGATGTAGAAAAGCAGTACGGCGAAAAACTCACCAAGGTCGCCGCCATGGGCGTTTCTGCCATGATGCACGGCTATATGGCGTTTGATGAAAAGGATGAGCTCCTGGTCCCCTTCCGTACCTGGCGCAACACGATCACGGGCGAGGCCGCCGGAAAGCTCACGAAACTCTTCGGCTTCAATGTTCCGGAACGCTGGAGCATCTCTCATCTTTATCAGGCGATCCTGAACGGGGAGGAGCACGTCCCCCAGATCAGATCCTTTACGACACTGGCGGGATATATCCACTGGCAGCTGACCGGCGAGCGGGTGCTGGGACTGGATGATGCCTCCGGCATGTTCCCGATCGATCCGGCGACCAAGGACTATAACAAAGGCATGATGGAAAAGTTTGACGCGCTGCCGGAGGTTCAGGCACACGGCTTCAAGCTGGCGGACCTTCTTCCGAAGGCGCTGCCCGCCGGCGCATCCGCGGGAATACTGACACCGGACGGATCGAAGAAACTGGATCCCACAGGGACGCTCCAGGCGGGGATCCCGCTCTGCCCGCCCGAAGGCGATGCAGGAACCGGTATGGCTGCGACAAACTCCGTGGCAAAACGTACCGGCAATATCTCCGCGGGCACCAGTGTCTTTTCCATGGTGGTCCTGGAAAAGCCACTGAAATCCGTCCACCCGGAGATCGATGTCGTGACGACGCCGGACGGTGCCGAGGTGGCGATGGTGCACTGCAACAACTGCACCTCCGATCTGAACGCATGGGTGAACCTGTTTAAGGAGACGCTGGCGCTGTTCGGACAGACACCGTCGGCGGATGAACTGTACGGAAAGCTGTATCTCAACGCGATGGAGGGTGATGCTGACTGCGGCGGACTTCTTGCATACAACTACTTCTCCGGTGAGTCCATCACGGGCTTTACCGAGGGGCGTCCGCTCTTTGTCCGCAGACCGGACGCAAAAATGAACCTTAAGAACTTTGTCCGCACACATCTTTACACCGCGCTTGGTGCGCTTAAGGTCGGCAATGACATCCTGCGCAAGGAGGAGGGCGTTGCGGCCGATTTCTTCTACGGCGCCGGCGGCTTTTTCAAGGTACGCGGAGCGGGTGACAGAGTGATGGCAGCGGCTCTCGATACCGAGATCCGCCTGATGGAAACAGCCGGTGAGGGAGGTCCCTGGGGACAGGCGCTGCTCGCCGCGTACATGCTGAACAAAAAGGACGGCGAGTCTCTGGGTGACTATCTGAACACACGTGTATTCGCCGAAGGAAAGACCGAAGCCTTCAAGCCTGATGCCGTGGATGTAGCAGGCTTTGACAAGTTCCTGGAGGATTATCGTGCGGGTTATGCCATCGAAAGGAGTGCCGTGGAATGCTTGAAGAACTGAAAAAAGAAGTCCGCGAAGCGAACCTCCTGCTTCCGAAATACGGGCTGGTCACCTTTACCTGGGGCAATGTGAGCGCCATCGACCGCGCTTCGGGACTGTTTGTCATCAAGCCTTCGGGCGTCGAATATGACGGGATGAGTCCGGAGGACATGGTGGTCATGGACCTGGACGGCAACCGTGTCGAAGGAAAATACAAGCCCTCGTCCGATACACCCACGCATCTGGAACTCTACAGAGCGTTTCCCGAGATCGGCGGGGTAGTTCACACCCACAGTTCCTATGCGACGAGCTGGGCGCAGGCGGGGCGTGATATTCCCTGCTATGGGACAACGCACGCGGATTATTTTTACGGCGCGATCCCCTGCCTGAGGTGCCTCACCAAAGAGGAGATCGAGGATGCCTACGAGGCCAACACCGGGCACCTGATCGTGAACGAGTTCAGGCGCATGGACAAGGATGTTGTCGCGGTGCCCGGAACGCTGTGCAAGAATCATGGTGTTTTTGCCTGGGGTAAGAATGCACATGATGCGGTCCACAACGCGGTCGTTATCGAAGAAGTGGCAAAAATGGCCTACCGTGCCGAGGTGATCAACCCGGAAGTGAAGCCCGCGCCGCAGGAACTGCAGGATAAGCACTATTTCCGCAAGCACGGCGCCAACGCTTATTACGGACAGTGATCTCCGTTCTGCTGATCTGGCTCTATATCGCGCTGACAGCCGGGATTGTCGGAAAGACAGTCCTGGCTGTTTTTCGCTGCCGCCCGCGAACAGGTGTTTCCTGCCAGCTTGCGGGCCTTGTGACGGTGACGGTCTACGCGGAGTTCTGGAGTCTTTTTGGCGGTGTGGGGCTTGCGGCCAACCTCGTGCTTCTTGCGGTGTGTATGGCGGCAGTGATCCTTTCGCGCCGCGGACAGACGCGCAGTGCATTCTTTTCCGAAATCCGGCAGAGGATCCAAAGGGTAAAGCGTCACCCCCTGGGGGCGGCAGTGATCACAGCGGCGATCCTGCTGCTGGCTCTGGGGACGTCCGCAGGAAACTGGCATATTGACACCCCGCTCTATCACGCGCAGAGCATTCACTGGATCGAAACCTACGGTCTGATCCCCGGACTGGGAAATCTGCAGAGTGATTTCGCGTATAACAATGCCTGCTTTTCACTCTATGCGCTGTACAGCTTTTCCTGGCTGACCGGGCAAAGCTTTCACGCGGTGCAGGGATTTCTCGCGGTACTCCTCATGCTGCTCTGTCTGCCGGTCGGGGAATCCGAAACGGGAAATACTTCGGCACACAGGCTCCGCCCGGCGGATCTTCTGCTTCTGGCGGCGCTTCTTCAGATCGTTTTCCTGTATGATGAGCTGGTCTCGCCTTCTTCCGACTGTTTTATCCTGCTGCTTGTTCACGCGGTCATCCTGCTCTGGGCCCGTCTGTCGGACACCGCACACAGGGAGGCATCGCCGGTTCCGTACGCGCTTGTCGCGATGCTCGCTGTCTATGCGGTGACGGTCAAGCTGGCGGCGGCGCCGCTCCTCATCTTTGCGGTTAAGCCGATCTTCATGCTGCTGAAAGGAAGCGAAAAGAACCTGCGTGTTTTCGGGCGCTTTGTGCTGACTGCACTGGTGATCGTTCTTCCGTTTTTTGCGCGGGGGATCCTGATCTCCGGCTGGCTCCTGTATCCGGTGTTTCCTCTGCACGCGGGACTTCCCTGGAAGATCCCTGACGGTGTGGGAATCTCTGAGAGCTTTGAGATCCGTCAGAACGGGCGCATGATATTTGATATGAATCAGGCGGATACATCGCTTTTCGGCTGGGTAAAGGGCTGGCTGACGGGGCAGTCTCTGAAGGCGCGTCTTCTGATCCATGCGGCGGCCGCGTCGGTTCTGTTTGCAATGCTACGCGCACTGGTGAGTCTGATCCTGCACCTTCGCGGGACAAAGATCAGGTATTTCAGGGATGCCTGCTCCGTGTTTACGGAGATCGTACTGGCAGTGTGCGTTCTTTTCTGGTTTTTTACGACGCCGCAGATGCGTTTCGGAGAGGCGTACCTTATGGACCTGTCGGCACTGGTGTTCGGAGGTCTTATCTGCGCTGGGACAGACTGCCTGCGGGAGACTGTGCGAAACAGAGCGGAACGGCTGATCTCTTCCGTGATCATCGCTGTTTCCGTGAGCATGGCGGCTCTTCTTTTCATCACCGGACAGGTTTCCTGCTCTCAGCTTTTTCTGCAGCAGGACTATGAGCGGTATTCCGTCGGGGAATACAGGATCGACGGCGTGACGCTGTATTATCCGACGGATTATGTATATACCGGATATTACGCATTTCCTGCGACAAGATGGAAAGATGAGAATGTCCGTGCACTCGGGACAAAAATCACCGACGGATTCGCCGCGAAAGAATAGACGCCGCGCATAGTTTGTGGTAAGATACTATGCGTGGTATTGTGTCTCTGATCATATAACAAAGGAGAAAAGCCCATGACCAACAAAGAACTTCAGAAAACAGCCAATGAGGTTCGCAAAGGGATCGTTACGGCCGTACATGCAGCTAAGGCCGGACACCCCGGCGGATCCCTTTCCAGTGCGGATCTGATGACATATCTCTACTTCGAAGAGATGAACATCGACCCCAAAAACGTGGACAATCCGGATCGTGACCGGTTCGTCCTTTCCAAGGGGCACTGTGCTCCGGGTCTGTACTCCGCGATGGCATACCGCGGATATTTCCCGGTGGAGGAACTGAAGACCCTGCGCCATCTCGGTTCAAGACTTCAGGGACATCCGTCCATGCAGTACCTTCCCGGACTGGATATGTCCAGCGGCTCTCTCGGTCAGGGAATCTCCGCAGCCTGCGGCATGGCACTTGCCGGCAAGATGGACGGCAGGAACTACCGCGTATACACGATGCTGGGTGACGGTGAACTGGAGGAAGGCCAGGTCTGGGAGGCGGCGATGTTCGCCGGATTCCGCAAGCTGGACAACCTGACGGTCATCGTTGACAACAACGGTCTGCAGATCGATGGCCCGGTCGACAAGGTGTGCTCGCCTTATCCGATCGATAAAAAGTTTGAAGCGTTCAATTTCCACGTGATCAACATCGACGCGCATGATTTCGATCAGATCCGCGCGGCGTTTGACGAAGCAAAGAACACCAAGGGTATGCCCACGGCGATCATTGCAAAGAGCACCAAGGGCAAGGGTGTTTCCTTCATGGAAAACCAGGTCGGCTGGCACGGCAAAGCGCCGAACGACGAAGAATACGCGACAGCGATGGCGGATCTCGAAAAGATCGGCGCAGCGCTCGCGTAAAGGATACGGACTTTAGACCGGAGTTTCGACGTGCCGGTGTTCCGGGCACGGTATATGGAGGAATAAAATGGGCGATAAGAAAAAGATAGCAACCAGAGTAAGTTACGGTGAGGCGTTAAAGGCTATGGGTGCGGTATATCCGAATCTGGTGGTGCTTGATGCCGACGTGGCTGCTTCCACGATGACAGCCACTTTTCAGAAGGAGTTTCCCGACCGCCACATCGACTGCGGTATCGCGGAAGCCAATATGATGGATATCGCGGCCGGTCTGGCCACCTGCGGCAAGATCCCGTTTGTCAGCGCGTTCGCAATGTTCGCGGCGGGCCGTGCCTTTGAGCAGGTGCGCAATTCCGTCGGATATCCCAGGCTCAACGTTAAGATCGGCGGAACCCACGCCGGTATCACGGTCGGCGAGGACGGTGCGAGCCATCAGTGTAACGAGGACTTTGCGCTGATGCGCGTCATCCCCGGCATGGTGGTCATGTGCCCCGCTGACGATATCGAAGCCAAGGCATGCGTCAAGGCGGCGATCGAGCACGAAGGACCGGTGTATATCCGTTTCGGCCGCGCGGCCTGCACAGTGATCAATGACCGGCCGGATTACAAATTTGAACTCGGCAAGGGCACCGTAGTCCGTGAAGGCAAGGATATTTCCATCATCGCTACCGGCATCTGCGTGGATTCTTCCCTGGAAGCGGCGGAAAAGCTTGCGGCCGAGGGCATCGATGCCGAGGTTATCAACATCTGCACGATCAAGCCGCTGGACGCGGAGCTGATCGCAAAGAGCGCGAAGAAGACCGGCAAGGTCGTCACCGTTGAGGAACACTCCGTGATCGGCGGACTCGGCAGCGCTGTCTGTGACGCGCTCGCGGAGCTTTGCCCCACGCCGGTAAAGAAACTCGGCATGCAGGATGTCTACGGCGAATCCGGATCCGCTGCGGAACTGGTACATAAATACGGCTTGGACGGCGAGGGCGTCGCCGATGCGGTCCGTGCCTTTCTGAAGTAAAACAGAGGCTGGATGAGACAGAATATACTATCTCCATCGATCCTGTCAGCAGATTTCACGAGGCTGGGAGAACAGGTGCGTGAGGCTGAAGAAGCCGGCGCGACCTATCTGCATATTGATGTGATGGACGGCGTGTTTGTCCCGTCCATCACATTTGGCATGCCGATCATCAAATCGCTTCGACCGCACACGAAGCTCGTGTTTGACGTGCATCTGATGATCCTGGATCCGATCCGCTATATCGACAGGTTCATCGATCTGGGAGCCGAAGTACTGACCTTTCATGAGGAAGTCGCCCGCGAGCCCAGGGAACTGACGGCGCTCATAGATAAGATTCACGCGCGCGGAAAAAAGGCCGGTATGGCGATCAAGCCGGAGACGGACATTTCCGTGTTCAAGCCGTTTCTGCATGAACTGGAACAGTTCCTGGTGATGACGGTACGGCCGGGATACGGCGGACAGGCTTATATACCGGAGACCACGGAAAAGATCTGGCAGACGAGAAAGATGCTCGATGCCGCAGGGATCGATGCGGACATCCAGGTAGACGGCGGGATCACCGATGAGACGCTCCCGATCGTTCTGGAGGCGGGTGCCAATGTGATCGTTGCGGGGTCTGCGCTTTTCAAGGGGGATATCGCGGACAACTGCAGGCGGTTCCTTGCAAAGATGAACGAATCATAATATAATAACAACAGATATTTTAGAACAAACAGAGTTTACGGACAAAGAAGATGTCACTCAGACAATTATCCGGCGCACAGCCCACTTTTTCATGGAAGAAGCTTGGCCGCAACGACCTTTGCTGGTGCGGCAGCGGAAAAAAGTACAAGACCTGTCACGAGGCGTTCGATGACAGGCTGATCCGATATGAACGGCAGGGAGTGCCGGTCCCACAGCGGTCCTCGCTCAAGAAAGCGACGGACATTCAGAAGATCAAAGACAGCGCCAAGATCAATATGGCGGCCCTGGACGCGGTCGCGGAAAAGATCTGCGCCGGGATGTCGACATTGGAGATCGACCGTATCGTCGAAGATGTCACGAGGAAGATGGGGGGTATTCCCGCTCCGCTTGATTATAAAGGATTTCCGAAGAGCTGCTGTACCTCGATCAACGATCAGGTCTGTCACGGCATCCCTTCCGGGGATGATATCCTGAAAGACGGAGATATCATCAACGTTGACTGTTCGACGATCCTGGACGGATATTTTTCGGACTCCTCGCGCATGTTCATGATCGGCGAGGTGTCGGCGGAAAAAAAGCGTCTCGTCGAAGTGACAAAGGAGTGCATGGAGATTGGGATCAAAGCTGTCCGGCCCTGGACGCGCCTCGGAGATATGGGTGACGCGGTGCATCAGCACGCGGTCAAAAACGGCTACACCGTGGTCCGTGAGATCGGCGGACACGGCTGCGGCTTTGAGTTCCATGAGGAACCGTTCGTCAGTTATGTATCCAGACCGGGGACGGAAATGCTGATGGTGCCCGGTATGGTGTTTACTATCGAACCCATGGTCAATATGGGAGGCGAGGAGATCTTTGTAGACGAGGACAACGAATGGACAGTCTATACAGCGGATCGAATGCCGTCTGCCCAGTGGGAAGTAGAGCTTGTGGTCACCGAGGATGGTTGTGAGATCCTCTGCTCATAGAGCGGAGATGATGGAGAATAAAGATATGACGAACAAAGGAAAGTATTATCTGACAACGGCGATCGCCTATACATCGGGCAAGCCGCATATCGGGAACAATTACGAGATCGTGCTGGGAGATGCGATCGCGCGCTATAAGCGGGCGGACGGGTATGATGTCCATTTCCTGACAGGCTCTGACGAGCACGGACAGAAGATCGAAACCAGAGCGATCGAGGCGGGATGTTCTTCGCCCCGCGAGTTTGTCGATCAGACAGCGGCGGAGATCAAACGCCTGTGGGATCTGATGGATACGAGCTATGACCGCTTCATCCGGACAACGGACGAGGATCATGAGCGTCAGGTGCAGAAGATCTTCAAGAAGATGTATGAGCAGGGCGACATCTACAAAGGAAGCTACGAAGGTATCTACTGCACGGAGTGCGAAGCTTTTTACACAAAGAGCCAGCTGGCGGACGGCAAATGCCCGGTCTGCGGCGGGGATGTGCATCCGATGGCCGAGGAAGCCTATTTCTTCAAGATGAGCAAATATGCCGACCGCCTGATCGAGCATATCAATACGCATCCGGAATTCATTCAGCCGGTCGCCAGGAAAAACGAGATGATGAACAATTTCCTGCTTCCCGGGCTGCAGGATCTCTGCGTTTCACGGACCTCATTCAAATGGGGAGTCCCGGTGGACTTTGATCCGGGACACGTGGTCTATGTGTGGCTGGATGCACTTTCCAACTATATCACGGGGCTCGGTTACGATGTGGACGGCAGCAGCGATGAACTGTTCAGGCAGTACTGGCCGGCGGATCTGCATCTGATCGGCAAGGATATACTGCGGTTTCATACGATCTACTGGCCGATCTTTCTGATGTCTCTCGGTATCCCGCTTCCGAAGCAGATCTTCGGACATCCGTGGCTTCTGCAGGGCGGGGAGAAGATGTCCAAATCCAAGGGCAATGTGATCTACGCGGACGACCTGGCGGATGTTTTCGGAGTCGATGCGGTGCGCTATTTTGTACTGCACGAGATGCCCTATGACAATGACGGTGTGATCACCTGGGAACTGATGGCGGAGCGCTACAACTCCGATCTCGCGAACACGCTGGGAAATCTGGTTTCCCGTACCGTCGCGATGAGCAACAAGTATTTCGGCGGTGTTGTCGAGGATACCGGTGCTTCGGAACCCGTGGACGCGGAACTGAAGAACCTTGTCAAAGGCACTTATGAAAATGTAGAAAAGAAGATGGATGAGTTTCGTGTCGCGGAGGCGCTGACCGAGATCTTCCAGATCTTCAAGCGAAGCAACAAATATATCGACGAAACGGAGCCTTGGGTTCTGGCCAAGGACGAGACCAAGAAGGATCGGCTGAAGACCGTACTGTATAACCTTACGGAATCGATCTCGATCGGGGCGGCGCTTCTCTATCCGTTCATGCCCAGGAGCGCAGAGGAGATCGCTTCCGCGATCGGACTCACCGAAGGGCTTCGCGGTTTTGACACGCTGACAACCTTTGGGCTGTATCCCAACGGCAACAAAGTTCGCGAAGGAAGTGCGGTCCTCTTCGCCCGTAAGGATCTCAAAGATGTGCTGGATAAGGCATCCGAGATCACGCAGAAGCAGAAGGCCGAATATGAACGGACACAGAAGATCGCGGAAGAGAATCTGAGGAAAGCTGGAAAGTAGCAGCAGGGAGGCATTATGGCGATTCGTACGGAAGAGATGCGGTATGATTCCCGGGATCGGGAGACCAAGATCTACGCGAAAAAGTGGATCCCGGAGGGAGAACCCAAAGCAATCCTGCAGATCATTCACGGGATGTCCGAAGCCATCGAACGGTATGATGAATATGCCACCTGGATGGCTGAGCGCGGGATCCTGGTGATGGGCAACGACCATCTCGGACACGGAAAGACCAAGACGGAAAACGGCACCTGGGGATACTTCTGCCAGAGGGATCCCGCGACGGTGCTGGTTCGTGATGTTCATCGGCTCAAGAAGATCGTACAGGAGGAACATCCCGGTGTACCGATCTTTATCATGGGTCACAGCATGGGTGCTATCATCGGCCGGGAATACATCAGCCGCTACGGGACAGGTATCTCGGGCGCCATTCTGCAGGCAACAGGCATGCAGAAGATCGGCACGGTCAAGACCGCACGCAGACTGGCTAAGATTATCGGAACTTTCTGCGGCGATAAGCATCGCTCCGGTCTGATCAACGGGATCGCCTTCGGACACTATAACGATAAGATACCCAAACCCTGCGCGGATGCTGCCTGGCTCTCCCATAACGAGGAGAATATCAAGGAGTACACGGACAACCCGGCATACGGGTTCACCTTTACGATCAACGGCTTTCTCACGCTGGGCGAGCTGATCCTGCGTACACAGGACGAGGATGATATGTTCAACATCCCCAAGCGGCTTCCGATCCTGCTTGCCTGCGGCAGAGAGGACCCGACCGGCGGCTACGGCAAGGGGATCGAAGAGCTGTATGAGATTTATCGCAATACCTGCCACATTGAGGATGTCGAGCTCAAGCTGTATGACGGCATGCGTCATGAGATCCACAATGAGATCGGGCGCGAGCAGGTCTATGAGGACGAATACGCATTCATGATGCGCATCCTGGGGAAATAAATACCGATGATCCGCATCAAGGGCGTGATCATGCGGGAGGGGACACGTGATGACTGGGAACCCGCACTCGCGTTGGCATGGAAGGTTTTTAACGAATTTGACGCGGTGGATTATACACCGGAAGGAAAGGAAAATTTCCGCAGGTTTCTGGGGGACGGATCGCTGGATCGGATGTTCCGGGTCGGATCCTATCGCCTGTTCACAGCACTTCTCTATGGCAATGTCATCGGGATGCTGACACTGCGGGAGGGGACGCATATATCTCTGCTGTTCGTCGACGGAAACTGCCACAGGAACGGTGTGGGCAGCGAACTGGTCCGACTGGCGGCGAGGACGATCGGCCGGGAAAAGATCGGCGGACAGCTCACTGTCAACGCATCGCCCTATGCGATCCCGTTTTATGAACGGCTTGGATTTACGGCAACAGGATCGGAGACCGAACAGGACGGGATCCGGTTTACACCGATGAAACTGCGGCTTAGTGTGACTGAGGAGTATGGGAAGATTTTTTGATCTGGACAGTCCGCTCATGCGGGGACTCTCGCGGATGGCGGATCTTATATGGGTGAATCTGCTGACGCTGCTCTTTTTTGTGCCGGCGATCGTGATGTCCAGCGTGACGGCTGCAACGATGATCGAGACAAAAGCGCTGCCGTTCTTTGGACTTGCACTGACATGGCTGTTGCTGCTCCTGGCCGGACCGGCACTGACAGCGATGCATTATGTGCTCCTCAAGATGACGCGCGATGAGGAGAGCTATATCACGCGGAGCTTTTTCAAGTCCTTCCGTTTGAATTTTGTCCAGTCGGTGGGGCTTTCCGCGATCGTAAATACAGTGGCTATGATCCTGATCGCGGACGCGTACCTGCTCAAGACGGAGACGCTTGCACAGTTTCCTGTGGTACTGAGGGCTCTGATGATTGCGGTATCGGTCTATCTGTTCCTGGTGTCGCTGTGGATCTTTCCGATGCAGTGTCACTTTGTCAATACGGTGGGAGGTACGCTGAAAAATTCGTTCTTCTTCGCGGTCCTGTCGCTGCCGCGTTCGATCGGTATGGCACTTTTGACCGCACTGCCGGTGGTCCTGTTCTATTTCTTTGATCTGCATGTACTGCCGGTACTGCTGATGTATGGCTTTTCCGGACCGGGATATTTCTGCGCATGCCTGTACAATAAGGCGTTTAAGCGGTTTGAACCCGAGGTTACGCCGGTGGCGGATGAAGATTTTCATGTTCTGACAGCGGAAGAAGAGGCAGAAAGGGAAGCGGAGATTCCGGAAGCGGAAGCAGCCGGAGGATTGCCTGATAAGGGGGACGAGGATGCTGCGGAATAAACTAGTATCGTTTATAAAGCGATATTCCCAGTGGTTCATGCCGATCACCGTACTGATGGTCGCGATGATGGTATTTCTTCTTATTTTCCTCTATCACATGACGGGCGATTCGCGAAGCCACGCGCAGGCGGATATTGTCGCCGACGCACTGCTTCTGGAGCGCAGCGTCGATCTCAAGCAGAAGGCCGGTATATCCGTTCTCAGCATGCTGCAGAAAGCCATGGAATGGAAGGACGCACCTTATACCGATGAAGAGGCGACTGCCGTTATGGAGAAGATCCTGGCCGATTCGATGGACGCCGGACCGGGATATCAGGCAGCAGTCTTTCTCGCGGACGGCACAGGCCTGATCCGTACAAAAGAGGAGAGCGTCAGGCTCACGGAGCCCGTCGGCTGGTTTGATCGGATCCAGGCGCTCTCTCCCGGAGAGACCAAAACGATACACGTGACGAATGACGGCATCTGGGATCTGGATCCGAACTACGGCGCAGTAGTCCATGTGGGGGCATTCAACTTTGCGGACGGCAGCAAGGGATATGTCCTGTATTTTGATTCCTCCTGGACGGAAGCGCTCTCGGTGACCGGCAAGGGCAAGTCCCTGATGACGATCGTGGACGATGACTGGAATATCCTGATCCGGAGCAGCGTATCCGACTATTTCGTCCGCGGGACCAACTACTGGACGCTGGTCGGTGATGAGAAAACAAACTATGCGATGAAGACCTATCTCAAAACCCGAACCAGCAAGTATAATATCTACAACGCGCCGAATGACTACACGGTTGTCGTGATCCCCATGGAAAACAGTACCTGGGCAGCCTGTGTGAGTGTGTCCGACCACTATATCGGCAGTCTTTCATCCGTGTACTTCCTGAATACCAAGAAGCTGGTGATCGAAATGATCATATCGGTTCTGGTATTCTTTGCGCTGCTGATCCTGATGAATACGATCTCCACGATCAAGAGGAACAGAGAGAACAAGGCACTCGGAGAAAAAGCGGATCAGGATCAGCTCACAGGTCTTCGGAACAAAGCGGCGACCGAGCGGGATATCAGTGAATTCATGCGCAACAATACCACGACACAGAGCGTTCTTTTCATTCTGGACATCGACAATTTCAAGACCGTCAACGATACAATGGGACATTCCTTCGGAGACGATGTGCTGCATGAGTTCGGCTTCAGCCTGGGCGCAATGTTCCGCGCTTCGGACATCGCCGGCCGTATCGGCGGTGATGAGTTCATGGTCTTTGTCAAGAGTCTGCCCAGCGATGATCTTGTAGAAAAAGAATCGAAGAAGATCCGCGAATTCATCAAATCCTTCCGGGCGGGGGAAGGTGTTAAGCGTGAGATCACTGCCAGTGCCGGTGCGGCGATCTTTCCGCGCGACGGCGTTGACTTTGATACGCTCTACAAGTCCGCCGATAAGGCGCTGTATGAGTCCAAGCGCAGCGGTAAGAGGCAGCTGTCATTCTTCAGGCACTGATCGATCACATTATACAGATTAAGCAGGACTGTGCGCCGGTTTCGTCAAAATGACCAAAACCGGCGCGCTTTTTTTGTGCAATTCAACCATAGAATAAGAGGGGCGCATTCGGTACAATAGTCGATGTATCTGACAAATGCTGTTTTCTCATCAGGAGGAAAAACATGGCAAGCTTATCATTAGAGAACATTACCAAAGTTTACCCCAACGGATTTGAAGCTGTGAAATCCTTTAATCTGGAGATCCAGGACAAGGAGTTCATCATCTTCGTCGGCCCTTCCGGCTGCGGAAAATCCACCACGCTGCGTATGATCGCCGGTCTGGAGGACATCTCCGGCGGTACGCTCAAGATCGGTGACCGTGTTGTCAACGATGTCGAGCCCAAGGACCGTGATATCGCGATGGTTTTCCAGAACTACGCTCTGTATCCGCATATGTCCGTTTATGATAACATGGCTTTCGGTCTGAAGCTCCGCAAGGTTCCGAAGCAGGATATCGACAAGATGGTTAAGGACGCGGCCAAGATCCTCGATCTGACCCAGCTCCTTGACCGTAAGCCCAAGGCTCTGTCCGGCGGTCAGAGACAGCGTGTGGCTATGGGACGTGCTATCGTCCGTAACCCCAAGGTCTTCCTGATGGACGAGCCGCTGTCCAATCTGGATGCAAAGCTTCGTGTTCAGATGAGAACCGAGATCGCAAAGCTGCACCAGAGACTGGGCACCACGATCATCTATGTTACGCATGACCAGACCGAGGCTATGACCCTTGGTACCCGTATCGTCGTTATGAAGGACGGTGTCATCCAGCAGGTCGACACACCTCAGAACCTTTATGACAAGCCGCAGAACCTGTTCGTCGCCGGCTTCATGGGATCTCCGCAGATGAACTTCCTCGATGCCGAGGTTGCTGTCAACGGCGATCAGGCTGCTCTTAAGTTCGCGGGTCAGGCCATCGAGCTTCCTCCGGCCAAGTCCAAGAAGCTGATCGAAGGCGGTTTTGCCGGCAAGACGGTCACCTTCGGTATCCGTCCGGAAAACGTCTACGACGACGAAGCTCGCGTATCCATGGCTCAGGCTACCTTCGAAGCAACCATCAACGTCTACGAGCTTCTGGGCGCTGAGGTGTATCTGTACTTCGATCTCGCCGGCTTCCCGGTCACCGCGAGAGTCAATCCCCGCACGACCGCTCGCCCGGGCGACAAAGTCAAGTTCGCGTTCGATGTTGAGAAGATCCACGTCTTCAACAAGGAGACCGAAGAGGTAATTACAAACTAACACGTTTGCAATGAGCCATGCGTTCATGACAAGAAAAGAAACGGTCCGAGCTAGCTCGAGACCGTTTCTTTTTCTTGTCATGAACATACGGCGAATGCCGTGTAGCGAGATGAGCGCGAAGCGCGAAATCGAGCTGACGCATGGCTCATTAACGCGAAGCGTTTTCGAGTGAGGCGTGGCTCGTAGCGATATGAGCGCGCAGCGCGAAATCGAGCCACGCGTGACAGACAACGAAAACGGGAGGCGAGCTTGCTCGCCTCCCATTTTATTCAGTTATCGTCTGGATTGAGAATCCTCAGCTCTCGAGCCTCTTTTTCAATGCATCTGTCATGTCTTCATACCCGGGCTTGCCGAGAAGAGCGAACATGTTCTTCTTATAGCTCTCGACGCCAGGCTGGTTGAACGGGTTCACGCCCAGCAGATAGCCGCTCACGCCGCAGGCAAACTCAAAGAAATAGAACAGCTCACCCAGATAGAACTCGGTCATCTCCGGAACATGGATCATGAGGTTCGGGACATTGCCGTCCGTGTGGGCGAGGATCGTGCCGTTCATGGCTGCATCGTTGGCAAATTGCACAGACTTGCCAGCCAGATACCCAAGCCCGTCGAGGTTGGCCTCCTCCGCGGGGATCGTGACAGTATGGCGGGATTTTTCTACATGGATCACCGTCTCGAACATGATGCGGGCACCGTCCTGGATGAACTGACCCATCGAGTGCAGATCAGTGGTGAGATCAACGCTGGCCGGGAAGATACCCTTCTGATCCTTGCCCTCGGACTCACCGTAGAGTTGCTTCCACCACTCGGAGACATAATGGACGGAGGGCTCGTAGTTCGCCAGAACCTCTACCGACTTGCCCTTACGGTACAGAATATTGCGCAGCGCTGCATACTGAAGCGCGTCGTTGTCTGCGTAGGAAGACTCAAGTGCGAGTTTTCTGCCCTCTGCCGCGCCCTTCATCAGTTCATCGATATTCGCGCCGGAAACGGCGATCGGGAGCAGACCCACAGCGGTCAGGACACTGAAACGCCCGCCGACATCATCCGGGACGACAAACTCTTCATAGCCTTCCGCGTCTGCCTCCTGCTTGAGCGCACCTCTGGCCTTGTCTGTTGTCGCGTAGATGCGGGCTGCGGCGCCTTCTTTGCCGTATTTCTTTACCAGCTTCTCCTTGAAGATCCTGAAGGCGATGCCAGGTTCGGTGGTCGTGCCGGATTTGGAGATCATATTTACGGAGAAGTCGCGGTCGCCGACGACATCCAGCAGATCCTGCAGATAGGTAGCGCTGATGGAATTGCCGCAGAAATAGATCTCCGGCGTCTCGCGTACACTCTTATCCACGACATTGTAAAAGCTGTGGCGCAGGAACTCGATGGCGGCACGTGCGCCGAGATAAGAGCCTCCGATACCGATGACGATCAGCACCTCGGAATCGCCCTGGATCTTTTCTGCCGCCTTTTTGATGCGTGCGAACTCATTCTTGTCATAAGCCACCGGCAGATCGATCCAGCCGAGGAAATCGTTGCCAGCACCGCTCTTGTCCGTCAGGATCTTTGCCGCGGCGAGCGCCTGGCTCTCCATCATGGACACTTCATCCGCGCGGACAAAGGCGGCTGCTTTGGAATGGTCAAAGGTAATTTTGTTGCTCATCGTCTTTTCCTCCATCTTGTAGGTTTCGTTTCAACATTGAAAAGCCCTTTCGGGCTGCAGGATCAATGCCACAGGATAGTATACTCCAAATTGAAAAAGAAGTCCAAATCCGCTGCACGTTCTACCGTTTCTGTCCTGGCAGCTTTGAAAGCTCCCTGTCCATTTTCTCGGCGATAAACGCCCGCTCTTCATCCTTTACCAGGTAATATAGAAGCGCCTCTCTGACAACATCCTGCGGAAGGCCGCGCCCGACGAGCTTGAAATTGACATAGCCGCGCGCGATATATTCCGGAAGCTGCTCGCGGGAAACAAAGCCCGGGCGCTTTTGGCATTCGGAGAATGCCGGTCTGACGGAGCTGCCAAGACGGTTCGGGCAGGGAAAAGGTCCCGACCGGTCAAAGGTGAGCTGCATCCGGCCCTCGTCCCGGTAATGCTCGGTGCGCTTGGGACAGTGCGGAAAACAGATCTCGTCCACCAGGATCTCCACACGAGCCGCCTGCGGCTCCAGCGCCTTCAGGACGGCTTCGTCATGGTTCTTGTCGTAATCGAGCACGACCAGGAAATAACCCTTGTCCAGCTCCGCCTTCATGCCCTCCAGATCCGTGATGCGCTTTGTGGTCGAAGAGATCAGGGGAAAGCGGGGATAGGTCCTGCGGAGATACTCCTCCAGCACCGATGCGTTGACCAATACCTGATTTTTCCCGTTGTCCGCGAGCTCCATGATCAGGTTGCAGTAAGTATCCGTCAGGTGTTTTTCTTCGATCAGGGGGTTCGTCCAGGTAAAGCGCACCGGAACATCCAGTTTTTCATAGGTATCCAGAATGCTCTTCATGTCGCCCCTGGAGGCGATGCCGAAAACTGCGCGGCCGCCGTTCCAGATCGCACCGGGGAAGGTGCCGTAGACGCTGCCGATGCGGTAACCGGGCTCAAATCGCTCCGGATACTGTTTCATCAGATGCAGAAGCACCTGAAACAGATAAAAATGGATATAGAATCCCGGCAGATGCCAGTAGACTTCACGATCATTGCTCACAGTTTCCGCAGGCCTCCTTTTCTGCCTATTATACCACGCGGACTTCTGTTACACACATCTTTCTCCGGCCGTCACATAAAAAGAGTGAAAAAGAGGCTTGACAAGTATTTCGGCAGGAAGTATTCTTTTAACCAGATAAGTTAACGCGTTAACTTAACGAACACGAAAATCAATCCATTCGACACATATATTTTGTGCGTTTTTTGCAATTAACAAACAACGGTTGAGGAATCTGCTATGTCTGTTTCAAAGTATCAGGAGCATCTGGAAAAAAAGCTTCTGCCCTTCTGGCAGAGCCTGAAGGATGAGGAATTCGGCGGATACTACGGATACATGGGCGAGGATCTGCAGCTGGAGAAAAAGGCGGATAAAGGCTGTATCCTGAACAGCCGGATCCTGTGGTTTTTCTCGACTGCGGCGCGCGTCCTCGGGCGCGATGATCTGCGCTCCTACGCGGATCATGCCTATCGCTTCCTGAAGCAGTTTGAGGATGAGGAGCACGGCGGCGTCTATTGGTCGGTCAGCTATGACGGAAAACCCGCTGATACGACAAAGCACACCTATTGTCAGGCGTTCGCGGTCTACGGACTTGCCGCGTATTATCGGCTGACCGGAAATCCGGAGGTTCTGGAAAAAGCCGCTGCTCTTTTTCGGGTGATCGAGACCCGCTGCAGAGATGACGGCGGATATCTGGAGGCTCTGAAAGCGGACTTTTCCCCGGAGAGCAATGAAAAACTGAGTGAAAACGGGATCATGGCTTCCCGGACCATGAACACGCTGCTCCATGTGCTGGAAGCCTATGCGGAGCTCTGCCGGGCGAACACGGCACAGGATGTCAGAGCTGCCGGTGTGCGGTGTCTGGAGCAGTTCCTCCATACGGTCTACAATCCGGAAAAGCGCCGGATGGAAGTGTTCTTTGACGCGGAATTTCACCCTCTGCTGGATATGCAGAGCTACGGTCACGATATCGAGGGCAGCTGGCTGATCTGGGACGCGGCGGAGACTTTTCTGCCTGAGGAGGAGCGTGAGCCCTGGAAAGCCATGTGCCTTGATCTGCTGCAGAGCTCCACAGAGCGCGCCTTTACCGATCACGGTCTCCACTATGAGATCGTAGGCGGCGAAGTGAACACGATCCGCGCCTGGTGGCCGCAGGCCGAAGCGATGCTCGGATTTGCCTTCGGCCGGCGCATGACGGACGATCCCGCATGGGATACAAAAATGCAGAAGCAGTGGGACTATATCATGCGCGTGATCGTCGATCCTCGCGAAAACAGTGAATGGTTCAATGAGATCCGTGAGGACGGGACCTCGATCGGCAAGCCGATCCTGGAAGAATGGAAATGTCCCTACCATAACGGGAGAATGTGCCTGCAGCTTCTGGAAGAGGCAGGATAACAGTAAAGGAGACATAGGGCAGATGGCAGGAAAACGCCCCACCATGCGCGATATCGCTCGGGAACTCGGAACAAGCGCGGTCACGGTATCCAAAGCCCTGGCGGGAAAACCCGGCATGAGCGATGATCTGCGCCGCGCGATCCAGAAAAAGGCATCCGCCATGGGATACGAATACCCGCACGGCAGCCGTCCCGCGATCGCCGAGCATCTGGAGATCGGGATCCTGATCCCGGATCAGTACTTTTCACCGGACTCCTTTTATGCGGAGATGTATAAGCGGCTGGTCAAGAGACTGGCGGATCTCGGACATTTCGGCCTGCTGGAGATCCTGGATCCTGACAGCGAAAAGGGGCTTCTCCTCCCCAACCTGCTGACCGCAAAGCATGTGGACGGACTGATCCTGCTCGGGGAACCGGCAAAGGCATATTACAGAAAGATCGCGCAGGCAGGGATTCCGGTCGTGTTTCTCGATTTTTATGATGAACAGGCCAATGCTGATGCCGTGGCCGGCGATAACAGCTACGGGACCTATCGCCTGACCAGTCATCTGATCCGACGCGGACACCGAAGGATAGGCTTTGTCGGCAACAGCAAAGCATCCGGGAGCATCATGGACCGTTTTCTGGGATTTACGAGAGCAATGCTGATGAACGATCTGGAGATCCGTCCGGAATGGATCCTGTCCGACCGCGAGCAGCGGGGACAGCTGGTAAAGCCCGATCTTCCCGAAGAACTCCCGACAGCCTTTGTCTGTAACTGCGATATCACCGCGCGGATGCTGATCAGTCAGCTGCAGGACAGAGGCCTTCGCGTGCCCGAGGATATCTCCGTGACAGGCTTTGATGACTTTCCGCAGGGGAGTGAAAACGATGTTCCTCTGAGCACCTTTCGGATGGATACGGACGGCATGATCGAGCTTGCCGTCAAAACGCTCCTGGAACGCTGCGCCGGTGAGCAGCGTCCCTTTGGAAGACTCGTTGTGGGCGGCCAGCCCGTATACAGGGATTCCGAGATCCCTTATGAGGAAAAAGAATAAGAACCGTTGTTTCATGAAAGAACAGGAGGAAACCAAGATGTCTGAAGTAAAGATGATAGGTGTGAATTCTCTGCCGAATATCCCCTGGCAGGAGCGGCCCGCGGACTTGAGGACCGAGTCACCGGTATGGCGCTATTCTGAGAACCCGGTCATGGGGCGCAACCCCACACCGGAGATCGCCCGGATCTTCAACAGCGCGGTCGTGCCGTGGGAAGACGGCTATATCGCGGTGCTGCGCGGCGAGCAGGTCAACGGGATCCCTTATGTATACCTCGGACGCTCCAAGGACGGTATCCACTGGGAGGTGGACCGGGAAAAGGTTCCCTTTAAGGATGAGAACGGAAATCCGAAGATGCCTCACTATGCCTATGATCCGCGTCTGGTCAAGGTCGAGGACACCTATTATATCATCTGGTGCGGCGATTTCTTCGGCGCTTCGATCGGTATGGCTAAGACGCAGGATTTCAAAACCTTTACGCGGATCGAGAATCCCTTCATTCCTTTTAACCGCAATGCTGTGCTCTTCCCGCGCAGGATCGGCGGGACCTACCGTCTGCTTTCCCGTCCCTCTGACAGCGGACACACGCCGTTCGGCGATATCTTCATCAGCGAGAGCCCGGATATGACCTACTGGGGCAAGCACCGCCATGTGATGGGCAGCGGCGGCGAATGGTGGGAAAGCGTCAAGATCGGCGCCGGCGCCGCGCCCATCGAGACAAGCGAAGGATGGCTGATGTTCTACCACGGCGTCGCGACCACCTGCAACGGATTTGTATATTCCATGGGCGGTGCGATCCTTGACATCGACGAGCCGAGCAAGGTGAAATACCGCTGCGCCAACCATCTCCTGACACCCGAAGAGGATTATGAGGTGACCGGTTTTGTGCCCAACGTGATCTTCCCCTGCGCGACGCTGCAGGACGCGGACACGGGCCGTATCGCAATCTACTACGGCGCGGCGGATACGCATGTGGGTCTGGCGTTTACCACCGTGGACGCGGTCGTGAACTATATCAAGGAACACAGCGTGCTGCATGACGGCGACGACGAAGCCGTGCACAACTATTAAGGAGCGGAAAAACCTATGAAAAAGCGCAGTTTTGAATCCCTGATGGAAGGATATGAGCGGCTTCTCGGCAGGCCCAATCCGGTGGATGAGCACTTTTACAACGGGCTCTATGCGCGCTATAAGAATCCGGTGCTGACCAGGGAGCACATTCCTCCGTTCTGGATGTACGACGCAGATCCTGAGACCAATCCGTTCATGATGCAGCGTCTGGGCATCAACGCGACGCTCAACAGCGGCGCCATCAAGCTGGGCGGAAAATACTGTCTGATCGTGCGCGTGGAGGGGATGGACCGCAAGAGCTTTTTTGCGGTGGCGGAAAGCGACCGTCCCACGGAGGGCTTTCGTTTCCGGGATTATCCGGTGATCCTGCCGGATACGGAAAAGCAGGAGACTAACGTTTATGACATGCGTCTCACAGCCCACGAGGACGGCTGGATCTACGGCGTATTCTGCTCCGAGAGCAAGGATACGGAAAACCAGGATCTCTCCGCGGCGGTCGCCGCGGCAGGGATCGTCCGGACCAAAGATCTGGAGAACTGGGAGCGCCTTCCGAACCTTGTAACGCTGCATTCACCCCAACAGCGCAATGTCGTGCTGCATCCCGAATTTGTTGACGGCAGGTATGCTTTCTACACCCGTCCGATGGACGACTTCATTGAAACAGGTTCCGGCGGTGGGATCGGTTTCGGCCTCTGCGAGGACATTACGCACCCGGTGATCGGTGAGGAAAAGATCATCTCCCGGCGGAAATACCATACGCTGACCGAATCCAAGAACGGCGCCGGTGCTGTCCCGATCAGGACCGACCGCGGATGGATCCACATCGCGCACGGTGTGCGTAATACCGCCGCGGGACTCAGGTATGTACTGTACGCCTTCGCGACTGATCTCAATGATCCTTCCAGACTCATCGCGGAGCCGTCCGGAATGCTCCTGGGGCCGCTCGGACATGAGCGCGTCGGCGATGTGAGCAACGTGGTCTTTACAAACGGAGCGATCGCGGATGACGACGGAAAGGTCTATATCTACTACGCGTCCTCCGATACACGCATGCATGTGGCGGAAACCGATGTGGAGCGGCTTAAGGATTATGTCTTCAACACGCCGGAGGATCCGCTGCGCAGTCCTGACTGTGTGCGGCAGCGCGCGGAGCTGATCAGAAAGAATCTGGAGTACCTCCATGGAAAATAAAGAACTCTACCCGCTCGTTATGGAGCCTTCCTTCCGGCACGGCGCAGAGACTCCCTGGGGCGGTCACGCGCTGCGGAAAAACTTCGGTAAAGACGCGCCGGAAGAGATCACGGGCGAAAGTCTCGAAATCTCCGCATTACCCGGTCACGAAAGCCGCGTTGCAAACGGCGTGCATCAGGGCAAAACGCTGCAGGAACTGTTCCTTCTGTGGGGAGAAGATCTGACCGGAAAGAAGGAGGAGCGCTTTCCGCTGCTCTTAAAGTTCCTGGACGCACAGCAGGATCTTTCGGTACAGGTCCATCCCTCCGATGAATACGCACTCGCTCACGAAGGAAAGCTCGGCAAAAGCGAGGCCTGGTATATCCTCAATGCCGTGCCCGGTGCCGGTCTTGTATACGGCGTCGACACGCACGGAGAAGATCTGCGGGCGATCGTGGAATCAGGAAGACTCGAGGAATGCCTGCATACAGAGAAGGTCCATCCGGGGGATGTCTTCTACATCCCGAGCGGCACGATCCACGCCCTCGGGCCCGGGATCCAGTGCTACGAGATCCAGCAGTCAAGTGACGTCACCTATCGATTCTGGGATTGGGGCAGGGTCGGAAAAGACGGGCAGCCGCGGGAACTCCACATGGAAAAGGCGCTGGCGGTATCCAGGCCGGATTGTCTGCCGGAGCTTCCCGAGCAGGTAAAGAAGCCCTATCCCGGCGGCAGTGCAACGCTGCTTGTGGACGATCCGCATTTTCAGCTCTACGCTGTCGATCTGGAAGGGACCATGCCTCTGCCGGTCGGCGATATGCTGCTGCTGACAGCAACCGTTCCGTGCGTCATCAGCTGGGGCACAAATGAGCATCAGTCGCTCAATCCTTATCAGAGCGTGCTGATCCCGGCGCATATGCGGGCGGTCAGTGTCTCCGGAGAGGGAAGGCTGCTGGCAGTGAGAGGAAGGTAAAGGGGAGTTTCTTTTATCTCTTCTGTTTCTGCCGGATCACAAAGATCATCACGGCGGCGACTGCGGCGCCGGCGATGAGACCGCCGATGTGCGCGGTCATGTTGACGCCCGGCGTGGAAAGTCCGTAGGCCAGGTTGATGCCGAGCATGATCAGAAGGCTTTTCGCGGAGAGGCGGCTGCGCATTGAAGGGACAAGGAACAGGGCGAGGTACGCGCCGATGATCCCGAAGATCGCGCCGGAAGCACCGGCGGATAAAGCATAGTCCCCGGTGCGGAGTTCCACTGCCCAGGTCGCGAGATTGCCGGCAAGACCCGAAAGGATATAGATCGTCACATAGCGCGGCCGTCCGTAGATCCGTTCGATCGCGGGACCCAGTCCGTAGAGCGAGAGCATGTTGCATCCCAGATGCACGATCCCGAAATGCAGGAACATGGCCGTGAACAGCCGCCAGTATTCCCCCATCTCGAGGAACGGTGTCGCCTGTGCGCCGAAAGAGATCGCGACAGTATTTTTGGTGCTCCCGCCGGCCAGTGTTTCCAGGATGAAGATCAGCACATTTGTGATGATCAGGATCAATGTTGCGGGAAACTTCCGGAGATCGATCATCTGCGGGGCCGAGCGCGTTTCCATCCGTCCTCCTTATTCGGCAATGTGTACGGCCACATCATCGATGTAGATGTCGGCGCTGCCATCCGTCTCCAGATAGACCGAAGCTGAGGTGAGTCCCTCGTTCAGCTTACAGGTGGCCTCCACCAGTGTCCAGTCGGGACCGGAGGAGGCACTGGCGAGCACCGTGCTGGAATCGCCGGTGACACCGAGAACGATCCTGGAGTCCTCGGTTTTTACATACATGGAGATCGTAACAGTCTCTCCGATGAAGCGGGAGATGTCCATCCGGACCGTTGCGTCGCGCTCCGCCCGGGAGACCAGCAGAGATCTGCCGATGGGGGCATCGGGTGTGTGATTGACCTTGTTCGCGAAGCTTAAGGCCGCCTGATGGCCGCTGCCGCGGCTCGTAAAACCAAAATCCTCCGGCTTGATCACGGACATGCCGCTTGAGACCGAGGGTTCAAAGTCATAGAACAGCGGGGTGGTATCGTGTGTCAGAGGCGGATTTTCCTCGTCATAGATCTCGCCGCGGTGTGCCATCTGCAGTGCCTCATAGGCGGGTTTGGCCGAGAGATCTCCGTGGAACAGGAGCGGATTGGCGCCCCGGCGCCAGGAGGCATCGTCCGTGAGTCCCCACCAGGTAACGGCAGTGAGGTTCACACCGTTTCTTCGCTCCTCCAGGAGCGCCCGGAAAAAGGCATTGCAGAAGGCCGCCTGCTTCGTCTCTGCCATTTCGCCGGTTCCGGTCTCCCCGACATCGAGCTCCGTGATCTGCACCTCGCTCACGATCGAATCATACGCGCGCAGCGCTTTGATATACTGGTCGATGTTCTGCGTATCATCGAGATGCCCCTGCATCCCGATACCGTCGATCAGGCCGTCCCCCACGATCGTACCGTCACCGTCCGCGGCGATGACGTCGCTTTTGATCAGCTTACCGCCTTCGTTATAGCGGTCCTGAGTAAGGAACCGCGTGATCGTGGTGATGCGCTGATCGTACCACTCGTTGTAATCATTGTAGAAAAGCTTCGGAAGGATCGGAGACAGATCGTCACTGTTCGGGTCGAGGCCGTAAAGAGCAGCGTATTCGTGTGCATAGGTGACCTCTGCCTCCCGCGCGAACAGGAAGCAGTAATAGATGAACTCCGGACCGATGATCTTATACCAGTAGCTCTCGCGGAGGCCGTCCGGGCGGGCTTCATCGGTCGCTTCGTTGAGCACGTCAAAGGCATAGACTGTAGACGCGAAGCCGTTTTTATACGTATATTCCATCATGCCGTAGATGTAGGTGCGCAGGCGTTCGATCAGAACATCGCGCGAAACCAGACACGCCTCATCGAGTGTCTTCTTTTCGTCCTTTGTGACAGAGCCGTCTGCGGTTGCCCGGAAATCCTTCGCAAAGATCGAGGGATCGACCTGGCTGTGCCAGACCATCGTGTGGCCGCGAACGGGCATTTCGTGTTCTTTTGCCCAGGTCAGGAGCTCTTCGGCGGCGCGGTCAGTCTTATAGAGTGTGGGAGAGGCAGCATCGAAGTTATAGGCGGGCTTCCACTCGTTGCCAAAGGTCATGCTGTTGAATTCCCGGCAGATCAGCTCCTCCTTGTCCGGGTTTCCGATCTCCGCTGTCGGATCGTTCCAGTGATCGATCGCCTGGACGGCGACACCGATACGGAATGCGTCTGCGTAAAGATCCTTCATGGGGGCCTCCTGTCCCTGATCAACTGGGGGTTCCTGCGAAATATCGATGTCCGGCTGTGCGGCGGGCTGGATCTCCGGAATGTCATCTCCGGCGGAACTGCCGGCATTTTCAGTCGGTGCGATCCCGGAGACGGAGGTCACGGGCGGCTGTCCCTGATCCGATGCGCATCCCGCGGATACGGTCAGGAGGACGGCGGTAAGGATCATCGCGCCAGTTCGCCGGCACTTCATGAGTTTTCCTCCTGCCCCTCTGTTTCGGATGTGGTATCAGGCTTGCTGATGACGATGCGGTCGCCCTCGCGGGATACGCGCACCTTATTGCCTGTCAGATGCAGCTCTTCCATCAGCTCATGCGGGATCTGCAGTCGGTTTGCCTTGTCCAGCACGGCGTATTCGTCCTGCGTGTCTTCGGCACGCCAGTCAATGCCGCTCTCACGGACGCGGTCCGCGAATTCCTCTTTGAGGACGCGCTCGGAACTGATCTTGCCGTCGCGTATCGCGATAACGCGGCGAACCTTTTTGGAGAGTGCCATATCATGCGTGACGATCAGGATCGTCTGTCCGTCGCGGTTCAGTTCGGAAAAGATATCAAAGATATAGTCCGCGGTCGCGGCGTCCACGGATCCTGTCGGTTCATCCGCGAGAAGGAGCTTGGGCCGGTTGGCCAGAGCGATCGCGATGGCGACGCGCTGCTGCTCACCGCCGGAGAGCATGTTCATCTTGCTGCTCTTTTTTGCGGCGAGACCGACCCTTTCAAGGAGTTCCATGGCCCGGGCGCGCTTTTTTCGAGCGCCGGACAGGTTCATCGGGAGCATGATATTCTCGAGCGCGGTCAGATAGGGCAGCATGTTGCGGCCGTTGTTCTGCCAGACAAAGCCCACGGTGTCGCGCTTGTATCGCACGAGCTCGCGCTCGGACATCGTAAAGAGGTTCTTGCCGTCTACCCAGAGAGACCCCGCACTGGGCCGGTCCAGGCCGCCGATCATATTGAGGAACGTAGACTTGCCGCTTCCGCTGTTGCCGATCAGAGCGGTGAGTTCCCCGGTTTTTACGGTAAGATCAAGTCCCTGCAGCGCAAGCACCTCCGTGGTCCGGGTCTTGTAGATCTTGACCAGGCCGTCCGCCTGTACCATGACATCTTCCGATATGTTTTTCTTTTCCTCGGGCATAACGTTCCTTTACTGCTGTGAGAGTTCCTGCGGCTCCTGCGCTTCTTTGTGCTCGCGGGCTTCGACGAGATTTCCGTCACTGAGCTCGATGGTCATATCCGCGGCGCCCATGAGACCGACATCGTGCGTGGTCATGAGGACTGTGATGCCTTCTTTTCTGGTCATCTCCTTGAAGAGCTCCGTCACATGCGCGGCCATGGCGCTGTCGAGCTCAGCGGTGGGCTCGTCGGCGAAGATGATGCCCGGATGATGTGCGAAGGCACGCGCGATCGCCACACGCTGCTGTTCACCGCCGGACATCTCGGCGCTCATATGGGTCATGCGGTTTCCGAGACCTACGAGCTTCAGACACTCTTCGGCTCTGGCATGGTTTTCCTTATTAATTTTAAGCCCCGCCAGCCGCATCGAAAACTCAACATTCTGAATAGCGTTGAGCGACGGGATGAGGGATACGGACTGAAAGACAAAGCCCATCTCTTTGCGGCGCAGGTTCTCACGTTCGCGCTGGGACAGGTCCTTCAGGAAGCGGCCGCGAAAGGTGACGGAGCCCTCTGTCGGGTCATCCAGGGAATTCAGGATGTTCATCAGAGTGGTCTTGCCGGAACCAGACCGGCCCTTGAGGATCACAAAACGGCCGGCGGGGATCCTGATCGTGATGCCCTTGAGGGCCCAGAATCTGCCGGCGGGAGTGTCAAACCCGCGCTTTATGCCGTCTGTCTCAATGATCCAGTCCTGCGTACTCATCATTCTTCACCCAGTTTCAGTGCCTTGGTCACGTTCATGTGGAACAGCAGGAAGATCAGAACGAAGATGCACAGGAGCATCACCGCTCCGACGATCCCATAGAGCTTATACAGATCAGAGGCTCTGGTGATCAGCTTCATCGGCAGTACCTGATCCGAGGTTGCATACGAGGCCTGCAGGATCGGCACGAACATCGACGAGGTCAGCTGGCCGATCCCGATCCCCGCGAGCACGGAAAAGACTCCCGAGAACAGCTGTTCCAGCAGCAGCATGCGGACGATCTCTCCCTTGTGGAAACCGCACGCGCGGAGCACGCCGAAGATCAGTTCCCGTCCTTTGATGGAAAGGATCCAGTAGATCAGATAGCCGACAGCACACAGCAGTAGTGTCACGAAAAAGCCCATGGTCAGGATCCCGTTGGTACCCTGCAGAAGAGGATCGGTCATCGTGTGCTCCACATCGGTCTGACGGTTGACATATTTGGTCACCGCCGGGATGTGACCGGTGATGAAATCATAGACATCATCAGGGGTGGCGTCGTCCTTCAGAGAGATCCATTGTTCGTAGGGCTGTATGCCGAGGGATTTTCTGATATCCGCATAATTGGCGACGATCAGATAGTTCTCCTCGGAGACAGCGCTTCCGTCCGGATTGATCACGGTGATGGAAGGTCTGTAGGAGGGGAAGTAATCGATAAAATCGACCACCTTGCCGGTGAGTGTTTTTCCGCCGCCGTTATAGTAGCTGATCGTATCGCCGACGGCGATGTTCTGGATGGTGGCGAAATTGCGGGATACCAGAATGCCATGCTCCGAGACAGCCAGTTCGTTGAGATAGGTATGCCAGGATTTTTCGTTGATCCCAGCGGGAAGAGAAGTCATCTCACCGAATTCTCTGGTGTGGATACCCAGAAGAGTGATCGACAGGCGGGCATTCTTTTTCTGCTTGATATAGGCCTTGTCGTCATAGATCACCTTGGTGCGGGCGTCAGCGGCGTCCATCAGCAGATATTTGGAGGGATCCGGCTCAATGTACACGCCGGTCGGCGTACCGTTGGCATCCTGCATCATCTGCCAGATCTCCTTGATCTTTACGTCCGTCCCGTCGAGATAATTCGTGTTTTCCACCGCGTTTTCCAGGATCGTCCGCGCGACCGTGGCGTGGAACATGCCTAGAGAGATGGTCATGATCAGGAACAGCATGATGAGATGCATCTTCCGCCCGTTTTTGGCGTTCTCCATAAAGGAGATATAGCCGGCGGGACCGCAGAATCTTTTAAAGCACTGATAGATCAGTTTGACGATCAGCGGCTGGACGCGCAGGAAAAAGAGACCCGCCCCGACGATGAACAGGGAGGAACTGATGTAGAGCAGCGGGTCGAGGCTTTCGCCGGAGAGGACCGTCTCCGAGATGGAACCCATGGTCCTTTTGAAAGAATAGTATCCGTACAGTGCAACGCCGATAAAGAGGATATCAATGAACAGCAGCTGCCAGAGAGGTTTTTTCCCGACGGCTTTCTGCTGTTTGAGGTTTACGATCGTGACCTTGCTGTGGCGGATCGCCGGGATGGATATGCTGAGCAGCGTGATCAGCACAGCTGCGACCGCGTAAATGAGCGCGGTGGAGGAGTACTGGATGGGCAGGGACATATCCGGGTTGAATTCCAGGAAGTTCCTGGTGGAGCTTAAGAGCCGCGCGAATACGACCGCGAGAGGGATGCCGAATACAGCCCCCAGGACGGAGAGAAAGGTGCCCTGATAGATATAGAGGAGCAGGATCTGTCCCCGGGAACTACCGCGGCTCTTGATGACGGAGATCTCGTTGCGCTCCATCTCATACATCTGTCCCGAGATCATGAGCAGGAACGCGGCCAGCAGGACAAGGACAGGGATCTGCAGGATCGTGAGCGTGGCGGAAATGCGGATCTGTTTGAGGGAATATTTCTCCAGCAGGCTCCGGTAAGCCGGCTCCTTAAGAACGCTTCGAAAGGCGCTCTCGCTACACAGCCAGGCGGTCTGATCCTTGATCCGCCCGATGTCATCCGAATGGATCAGGCGGTAATCCGGCATGCTGATGAAGGAGAGCATGATCATATAGCTGGAGGCGTTTTCACCGCAGAACATGGACCGGAACAGCGTCGGCTCCATGAAACACTGGCTGAGCATCTTGTCCGGATCTTCCTGGAAATAGAATTTGTCGTCGTCGCTGCCGGTAAAGACGCCAACGACGTGGATCCGCACGGGTTCGCCGTCCATGGTCGTGACACGGTCCAGCGTGAGCGTTTCGTCGGGGAGGAGCCCTTTCTGTACGAGGGTTGACTGCGGAACAACGACTTCAATGGCGCCGGTATCATCCAGCCCGTCCTCGGAATACATGGAACCGGTCACCAGCTGGGCGTGTTCGTCAAGGCCTGTCATGGTCGTCAGGGACAGCTCGATCTGCTCGGCGTCCTGTCTCTTGATGTCCGGCGTGGCCGGGGAACGCTGCAGGGTGTAGGAATAGATGGACATGTATTCCGGAACATCCAGAACCCGGTAGATCTCGGTTGTGAAATCTTCCATCCTGCCGATGGTGTTTTTGGTATCTCTGTTGCAGGTGGCGGTCATCTGAAGGAGCAGCGGCCATTTTCCCTCGGTCCCGATGTAGACAGAGAATTCGTCCTGCAGCATCCGGTCATAGGCGGTCTTCTGGTACAGCGGAAAACTCACGGCAGTCGCCACAAACAGGATACAGCCGAGCAGGAGGCTGAAGTTCATCCATTTCTTCTGCCATAGTTTCTGCAGCATTATTCGGAGCATACTTCCATACCCTCCGTCAGATCACCGTAGGCCACCCAGTAATTGTTGCTGTCTGTACCGCCGGAAACAAATTTGACCAGTTTGACTGTACCGTCCTCCTTTTTCGTGATGACATAGGTTCCGCCGTTTTTGGCGGTATATACGGATTTTCTGGGCACCATGAGAACGCCGCCCATGTGTCTGGAAGTCACCTCGACACCGAAGCGGTTCCGGCTCCAGTAGCCGTTGTCAATGTTTGATCCCGCTGTTTCTGCCATGGCGGTCATATCTTCCTGAGCCACTTTGACCAGAGCGAACCCCGTGCGCATCTCCCGCGTCAGTCCCCAGGGACTGACTGTGACGACTGTTCCCTGGATCGCGTCTGTCCTGATGTTGACGCTCCTGACAGTGACGGTCGCTGTATCTCCGTAGGAAAGCTTCGCGTCCTTGTCTTCGATCAGGATAAAGCAGGAGTCATCACGGGAAATCTGAACGATCCGTTCGCGATAGCCGATCAGCTCACCGCTCTTGCGCTCGGTGAGGTCTGTGATGATGCCGCTTTCCGTTGCTTTGATCTCATAGATCCCCGAGTAGCGTGCGAGCTTGTCAAGTTGACGGTTTAAGCTGGAGATCGCCATGTTCCGGTCTCTGATCGCGCGGTCGATGCTCTCAAGCTCCTCTTTGTTATAGGTTTCCGCGCGCTTTTTGTTCAGATCGGCGAGACGCTCGTTCTGGCGGTCGATCTTGCGCCTGATCCTTGCGATCTCGATATCGTCGCTTACGACCTCTATTTTGGCCAGAACATCACCTTTTTCCACCAGCTGGTAGCGGTTGACGAGCACCTCGTTGAGATAGCAGGTGCCGGTCTTTGCGGGATTCACCAGCCATTCCGCCGATGGATAGTACAGGTAGCCGTCCATGGAGAAAAGAGAGCTCGTCTCGCCCCGTTCGATCTTTACGGTGTTCTTTCCGACGGTATAGGGCGGATCATAGACAACCGGGTCGCCTTCCTTAAGGCCGGAGGTGATCTCCATGAAAGCGGAGTCATATTCGCCGGTCTGAACAGGCGTGTAGACACTCTCGCCGTTTTCATACAGAAAAACAAAGGACCCGCGGTCATCCTTGCTTACGGCGCCGATCGGCACGCAGAGCACGTTGGGGCGGCGGTTTTCCACGATGACGATCACGGCATACTGTCCGAGGGTGACTTGGTCATCCGGGTCAGCCAGATGGAAGGTGGTATACACATCGCCGTCCCGGGCCTTGATCCTGCGGTATTCGTCGGCTTCCATGACCTCGTACTGAACTTCGTAGCGCTTTCCTTCGATCAGCGCGTAGATCTCCACGGCTTTGTTTACCACCGACTTGCTCACATATTCGCACTGGATCTCTTTGGCGGTCGTATCGCCCACAGCCAGGATGTGCGTGCCTTCCGCGATGCTGTCGCCCGGGATATGATAGGTGGATGCGACGACCACGCCGTCAAACGGCGCGGACACGGCAGCAGCGTTCTTTTCCGCCTCCAGCCTTGCGATCCGCTGTTCGTTATAGGCGTACAGAAGATCATGCTGCTCCTGCGCCTCCCTGTAGGACTGCTCGAGCTTTTCTCTGGCAATCCGGGCCTGCTTTGCGCGCTTTTCCGCGGGCATGGCGCCTTTCGCCCACCCGTCGTACCAGGGAGAGTCCGGGTCAGGCGCATTGCTGCAGATCTCCTGATAGGCTTCCGCCGCTTCAAATTCGGCCTTCTTCGCTTTGTTGATATCGTAAGACATGTCGGCGGAATACGCCGTGAATTCTTCGAGAAGATTCAGATTTTCTTCCTCGATCGCGTCGATCTCGTCATCGGCGGCATCCGCCGCACCGTAGAAGAGAACATCGCCTTTACTCACGGCATCACCGGGGAGAGCCCCGTAGTTTCCGAAGGGTCTTGAGGATTCGTAGGCGTATTCTACGGTATCGGGACAGACCGTTCCCTGACAGACGGTTACCCGCGACAGCTCGCGGTATTCCGCAGGCACAAACCGCGTGACACTGCCTACCGGTTCCACCAGCTCGGGCTCGTCCGTTTCCGCGGCATTCTG
>JAILFA010000130.1 GCA_024687125.1 Lachnospiraceae bacterium | reverse complement strand
GAGGTCGGCGATGTGGCTGTGCTTCTCGGTGAGGAGGGAGTTTCGGTGGACGAGATCCTGGAGAGAAATCATATGGCGGTCATCCACAGCGACTGGATGTCGATGACCACGGAACGTTTGGAAAAGATCTACATCGGAGAGAAAGAATGAGAAGAAGAGGAACAGCACTGCTTTTGTGCATGCTGATGATGTTTCTTATATGTGCCTGCGGGGCCGGCGGATCCGGCACGGGCGAGACAGGGGATACAGAGCAGCAGACCGCCGCGGCAGCTCAGGAGGACGGGTTTGACCTCACACCGCACACAAAGCCGGACGGCAGCAAATATCAGCTCGCTTTTATGGATTATGACGAATATCTGCCCTCCAGCAGACTGTTTTTCTACATCCTGAAGGGACTCGAGGAGATGGGCTGGATCCGGAGAGGATCGATCCCGTTTACGGCCGCCGAGATCGAAGAGAACTCGATATGGGTCGACCAGATGTATGAAAAACTTCTGGAAGCGGATCTTGGCGAATATGTAGAATTTTCCAGAAACGGCTTTTTCTATCAGGCCTATACCGATGAAGAAGAGATCAAAAAGATCCTCACCGAGCACGCGGGCAGGGACATCGATCTGATCCTCGCCTCCGGTACCGACGCGGGTGTCTTTGTCAAGAGTCTGAATCTTTCGATCCCGCTGCTGGACTTTTCGGCGACGGATCCGGTGAGTTCGGGAATCATCGATTCCGCCACGGAGGGGACCGGCAGTCCCCTGATCTGGGCACAGGTGGAACCTTCTCTGCCGCTCAGACAGCTGCGGTACTACTATTCGCTCAAGCCGTTCCAAAAGCTCGGCACGATCATCTACAAGGACGAGATCATCTCCGGCGGGCCGGATATCGAGGCCTCCAGCAGGGAGATCGGTTTTGAACTCGTGAAATACTTTATCCCGGCGCAGCAGAGAGAGACGGAAGAGGAACTCGATGCCTATTACGATCTGGTCCTGTCCAAGATCAGGGAGATCATCGCGGAGGGGATCGACGCGTTCTTCCTGCCGGTCGACCTGATCAATGATATCGACCGGCTGCCGCAGCTTCTGGAGCCGTTCTACGAAAAGAACATCCCTGTCTATCTGATGGATGACGTCGCGGCTGTTCATGCCGGCGTGCTGATGCTGATCTCTGCGAGTGACGAGGAAAACGTCGGACGTTTTGTCGCCAATGCGGTTGTCAAGGCGCTGAACGGCGCCGATCTGAACTGTCTGCCGTGTGTCTACACCAGCGCACCGAGCATTTCTGTCAACTATGATGTCGCACAGCGGATCGGTTACCCGCTTTCCTTTGAATTCCTGGCGATCTGTGACGAGATCTACACGGAGAATGCAGCGGAGAAAGGAGCGGAGGAAGAATGAACGGCGAGAAGAAACAGAACCGCATCTACCTGCTGATCCTGATCCTGATGGCGGTCTTTTCGATGGCCTTTGTCTCCGTCATGGGCTATCTGAACTACCGGACAACGGCCATCGAACTGGAGGAACAGGTCATCGCACGCGTTGAGCAGGATACGGTGAACCGCCTGGAGACGGCGCTCAGTTTCGGCAAGAGCTTTGAGAACTACTACGGCATGAACGAGGTTTTCTACAGCTTTTCGAGGCAGTTCCCGGGACCTCTGCCGTTTATCATCAAGGCGGACGGCACTTTGCTCTACGAGGGGACGATCGAGGATGACGGTGCCTACGCGGCACGGCTGAGGCAGTTCCTGAAGGATGACGGTTATCTGGAGACTCTGAGTGAGGGTACGGATACAGGCTATTACAAGTACAAGAACGGCCGGGATCACGCGATCTTTGCACCGATCCGGCAGGATGAGAGCGTCGTTGGATATTTTGCGTGCATTTACCCGGAGGACGTCTTTGATTCACTTTTTGTCAGGCTCCAGAAGGACCTGGTACTTATAACGGTCCTGCTTGCTGCGGGCGTCAGCGTGCTCCTGTTCATGTATGTCCAGCAGATCAAGAGTAAGAAGTGGAAGGCGAGTCACGGCAATATCTGGACCAAGATCCGGGAAAAGATGTATGCGATCGGGATCATGGCCGTCGGTATCATCCTGCTGTCGATGCTGTCTATCACGGAGTTCCAGCGGGATTACAGACAGAAGATCGAGACAGCGACAAGGATCTCCCTGCAGGATCTGGAATCTTCGATCAAGCATGTCAAGGATGAGGGCGTGGATCTGAGGACGGTCCCGGATCTTGATGATTACATCCAAAACCGTGTCAAGTCGCTCAAGACACTGCACGTCGTTCGCGTGTCGGAGCGTATCGCTCAGGTAGAACGGACGAATGAGGATTCCGACCTGATCTCCTTCATCTTTGACTCCGGTCATACGGACGGTCAGCCGCTGTATCTGGAGGCCGAGATCTCCGATGAGGCGATGCACAGCCAGATCGTGAACGTCGTGCTGATCCTGCTCTCCACTCTGATCATTTTGCTGATCTTTGTCTTTGAACTGAATAATATCGTGGAACTGATCACCGCCAAGATGGAAGCACGGCGGATCAAGGGCGGCTTTACGGAAAAGCAGGTGAGCCTGTCGCTGCGGCTGACCGGGTTCCTCTGCTCTACGGCGGAGTATATGTGCGTGCCGTACGCGGCCATGATGATCCGTGACAGCGGGCAGTCGCTCTTCGGACTTTCCGTCGGTATGACGGCAGCTCTGCCGCTGACTCTGGAGGGACTGACCCAGATGGTGGCGATCGCGTTCCTGCCGAGGTTTGTGCACAGGTTCAATGTCAAGGTGACGCTTTTCCTGTCGGGCATCGTGATGATCCTGTGCAATATGGGCGCGTTCTTTGCTGAGGGAGCGCTGATGATCATCCTGTGCCGCGGTATCGCCGGTATCGCATACGGCGGCTTCAAGCAGGTTTCCAACTATCTGATCACGCGCGGCTATGATACGGAGCTGGGCCGCAGCGAGAACATTTCGCAGGATAACGCGGGACTTCTGGCGGGTGCGACCTGCGGCGCCGGTCTCGGCGCCATCCTGAGCGCCAATGCCGGCTATCCGATGACATTCCTGTGCTCGGCAGGCCTGTTCGTCGCGTACCTGCTTGTGACCTTCCTGATCCTTCCGTGGAAGATGATGGAAGCACACGAAGGGCGTGAAACGGAGAAAAGGCAGGTCCGTTTCGGCGACATCCGCAAGATGCTCCTGTCCCGGGAGATGCAGTTCTTTATCCTGGTGATCGGTATCCCGCTGAACATCGGTGTCATGCTCTGTGTGACGCTGATCCCGGCGATCTGCCAGAGCTACGGTATCTCCTCGGTCATGCTCAGCTACTGCTTCATCGGCAACGGTATCGTGGGTATCTATATCGGTCCTGCTCTGGTCTCCAGGGCCAAAAAGAAATTCGGCGCGGCTCTCAGTATCGCCTTTGCCTTTGCGCTGACGGCGGTCAGCATCTTTATCCTGCGGCTCCCGCCGGTAGCCGTGATGATCATCATCACCAGCATGATCCTGGGCTTCCTGGACGGCTTTGCGACGCCTCTTGTCACGGATAAGTTCATGAGTCTCAAGGTGGTGAGTGAGTCGGTCGACGAGTCGACGGCGCTGATCTTTTCCGTCGTGCTCTCGTCGATCCTGCTGACGGTGGCGCCCATGATCGCCGAGCTGATGGTCCTGCCTGGAAACGGCATCTTTTCACCGATGATGATCGGTGCGATCGTGTATCTTGCAGCTGCAATGCTGCTGTTATTCTTCGGAAGGGAAACCAACCGGAGCAAGGAGAACGAGAATGCGTGAACTGTGCCTGGAAGCGCGCCGGACAAACCTGAGCAAAGTTCAGGGGTTTGTAGACGAACTGCTTGATGGATATGAATATGACCAGAATCAGTACATCGTCCTGCAGATCTGCATCGAGGAGATCTTTGTCAATATCGCCGATTACGCATATAAAGGGGCAGTCGGGGAGGCAACGATACGCGCCGAGGTGACAGAGGAGGACGGCCGTCCTGTGCTGACCATGACCTTTATCGATCGTGGAATGCCGTTCAATCCTCTGAAAAAGAAGGATCCGGATATCACGCTCCCGGGTGAACAAAGGCCGATCGGCGGACTTGGGATCTATATGGTCAAGGACAGGATGGATGATGTGACTTACGAATACAAGGACGGGTGCAACATTCTGACGATCATGGAAAAGCTGCTCAGCCCGAAGGGCAGGAGATGATGATCGTACGGAAAAGATTAGAACACAGGCGAAAGGCATGAGAAATGAGTGACGGATATCTTGACGCCATGGGCGGTCTGAAGGGAAAGTCGGAGTACACGCAGGAGGAGATCCGCCAGGCGGAGAAACGCAAGAAGAAATACGGCGGCACGCTCGCCGAGAACCTGCTGATGGTGACGGGCAGGCAGCCGTCGATGACGCTTCACGCCGATCCCGGGTTTTCTTCGAAGAGCTCGGGCACCTCGGGATCTTCGGGGGCACTGCGGATGCCCGATGTCTCTTCCCTTTCCTCCGGCAACGAGATCCTCGCAAAGAACCAGCAGATCCTGGATCAGCAGATCCGCGAACTCAATGAGAATCTGGCGCGCGATTTCGGCGTGAATCCCGCAGCGATGTCCGCAGGCGGGATGACGGCTGGTTCAGCGGCGGCCTCTGTGTCGGCAGGCCGTACAGATCAGGAGGCTGCTTCTTCCGTGGCCAATGCGGAGACACTTTCCGGGCAGGCAGCGCTGGACGCGTTTGCCGGCGTCAGCGATGAACTGGCAGAAAAAGTCTTTGGGCAGGAGGAGTTTCTCAAGAAACTCGTGATCGGCTTCAAACGGCCGTTTGTCATGCCGCCCGAGGACCGCGGCCCCGGCAATGTGATTCTGCTCACCGGCAAGAATGATACGGGCAAGCACTATGCCCTGTGCGAGCTGCTCAAGCTCCTTGCGGCCAGAAAGGTGCTGCACAGCGCCGACATCCGCATCGTCGACCTGGGGATCTACCCGGACGCTTCCATGGAAAAGATCTTTCTGCAGGATATCTACGCGGCCCTGTCCGGCAGCAGTGATGTCATCCTGTTTGAACGTGTAGAAAACTGTCATCCTTCGTTCCTGACACAGATCAGTGCACTCGTGACAGAGGGGCGTTTCCGCCTCTCGGAGCGCTATGTGCTCCAGAAGGGGCAGCTTGTGGGCGTGCAGAACGCCCTTGCTTCCGATGCGGTGAGCGAGCTGTTCGCCAACGGAAAATATCTTGTCTTTCTCTCGGAGAAGCCTCTTGCCAAGATCGCCGGCGTGATGGGCGCACCGTTTGTCGATGCGCTCGGCGATATCTGTGTGACCAAAGACCTCGAAGAGGATGCCCTGTCCAGGATCGCGGCCTGCGAGCAGGACAAGCTCACCGAAAAGGCAGCGAAGCAGTTTTCGTTTGTCCTGTCCTATGACGAAAATTTCCTGCCGTACAGCGCCGGCCTTGCGGGACGTGAAGCGGGGGTCAAGGGGATCCGGGATTTCTACGTGCAGGTGCTGCAGGCGCTCGCGCAGGCCAAGCTTGAGGGGGATTATCCCGCGGACGCGGCGCTTGTGCTCTCCGCGTCGGAAGCCGGCCTGACCGCTGTCTTCGGAGATAAGACCATTGATCTTTCGGCCCTTCTGCCCGGCGGATACCGCGGCGAGATCGATCAGATCCGCAGGGAACTCGACGAGATCGTGGGTCTTTCCGAGATCAAGGAATATGTCCTCGGACTCGAGGAGTACTACAAGGTGCAGAAGCGCCGCCGCGAGGAGGGTTTAAAGACCGCGGAGGTCAGCAAGCATATGATCTTTACGGGCAGCCCAGGCACCGGCAAGACGACGATCGCGCGTATCATCAGCCGGTATCTCAAGGCGATCGGCGTGCTCACCGGCGGCCAGCTTGTCGAGGTGTCCCGCGGCGATCTGGTGGGACGTTATGTGGGCCACACGGCGCCGCTCACGAACCAGGTGCTCAAGAGCGCGATCGGCGGTGTCCTGTTCATCGACGAAGCCTACAGCCTCTATCGCGGCAAGGATGACAGCTACGGTCTCGAGGCGATCGATACGCTGGTCAAGGGGATCGAGGACAACCGCGACAACCTGATCGTGATCCTGGCCGGATATTCCAAAGAGATGCAGGAATTCCTGACATCCAACTCGGGTCTTAAGAGCCGTTTCCCGAACATCATCAACTTCCCTGATTACACGGGAAATGAACTGCTGCTTATTTCGCGTTCCATCGCGAAGTCCAAGGGATATACGATCGACGGCGGCGCCGATCAGCCGCTGACTGATTACTTTGACGCTGTGCAGGCGATCCGCGCGGCGGATGCCGGAAACGGGCGTCTCGCGAGGAATCTCGTAGAGGAGGCAATCCTGAACCAGTCCAAACGCCTGGTCGCAGAGCCCGAGGCCGATCTGTCCACGCTTGTCCTTGCGGACTTTTCCGAGGAAGTGCAGGAGTACGCGGTGAAGCCCGATGAAACAGCTGCGCAGGAGGGCGAAGCGCAGCCTGACGCACCGGAAGCAGCGGAAGACGAAGGCTGATCCCATGTCGAAGGGAGCGCAGGAGCCTCCGAAGAAAAAGCATCTGACGGAGGAAGAGGCGAAGCAGGCATTCTCGCTCGCCATGCAGGAAGCAGCCAAGGAAAAGATCGCCCGCGAGGTGACGGAGCAGATCCTGCGCGGGCATTTAGGGCCGCATTCGCGTAAAAAAGAGCGCGCGAATTACCTTTCAAGTCCCGAATTCCACGAAGAAAAAAGAAGACGCATGCTGGAGCTCTCCGCGGACGAAAGCAGCGGCTACTATCAGCTCATCCACCATCCGTCGGAATATCCCGAGATCGCGGCCGTATGGAAGAAGAACCGCGAGGTGATCCATCGGCAGATCGAAGACCGTGGAGGAGAGTTTTCCGTCAAAGCCTATCACCGCTATCTGGCGGGCGTACAGCGTACCCGGAGCATCGAAAAAAAGCTCATCGCGAGCGGCCTCATCAAGCCCGGCAGGGAACCCGCCGAGGAGGTTGTCGTGCGCCGCGCGGCGCAGGAGACCGCCTATAAGATCGGCAGGTATCTGGAGCAGAATGAGATCTTTCTCGATGACGAGGACAAAGCCGCCGGGAAAGGGCACGCGCACGGCAGATACCGGCGCTCCGCGAAGAATCCCCTTACGATCAAAAACTTTGACTCCCTTGTGGAGCGGATCCATGCCTGCAGGGAAAATACGCTCGGCAAGCTGGCGCGGATCGGCTCGGTCTCTTCCCTGATCGAAAAGACCTGGCTGGAGGTGTATCCCTCGCTTCTGGAGGGGGATGATCAGGTCGTCCGGCAGATCATCCGCATGAGCGGACGGGAAGCGCGCGGACGGTTCCGCGACTGTCTGTGCCGTTTTCTTTCCGAGGAGCAGATCATCGCGCATCTCGCCAAAAATCCGCGATATGCGCAGATCGCCGAGATCAAGGAGGAGGACCTGCGTCTTTCGGAGCAGATTGTGGCGTATCTGGAAAACGGCGCGCCGTCGGATTACACCCATCTCTATCCCAGAGCCAGGCGGATGAAGCGGCGCTTTATCCTGCATCTGGGCCCCACGAATTCCGGAAAGACGCATGACGCCATGCAGGATCTGATGCAGGCAAAGACCGGCACCTATCTGGGACCGCTGCGTCTGATGGCGTATGAGCAGTACGAGACAATGGCGGAAGCGGGGATCGACTGCCAGATGCTGACAGGCGAGGAGCAGATCGGCGATCCCGAGGCACAGCACGTTTCCTCGACGATCGAGATGGCGGATTACCACATGACCTATGAGGTGGCCGTGATCGATGAGGCGCAGATGATCAGTGAATTTGAGCGGGGAGGCGCCTGGACGGCCGCGATCCTGGGGATCTGCGCGGAGCGCGTGCATGTCTGCGCTGCTCCCGAAGCCGCGGAGATCGTGCAGCGGCTGGCCGCGTCCTGCGGGGATTCGATAGAGATCGTGTGGCACGAACGGATGGTGCCGATCGAAGCGGAAAAGAACAGCTTTCACTTTCCAAAGGATGTGCGCAGAGGCGACGCGCTCGTTGTGTTCTCCCGGCGTTCTGTCCACGAGATCGCACGGGCTCTTCAGGAGCGCGGAACATCCTGCAGCGTGATTTACGGAGCCCTCCCCTATGACGTGCGGCACGAGGAGGTGCGCAAGTTCCGCGAGGGAGAGACGGATGTCGTGGTCGCGACGGACGCCATCGGTATGGGCATGAATCTGCCGATCCGTCGCGTTGTCTTTCTTGAGGAGGAAAAGTTCGACGGTGAGCAGAAAAGGCCGCTTCTGCCGCAGGAGGTCCGGCAGATCGCCGGTAGGGCCGGGCGCTACGGCAAATATGACATCGGTTTCTACACGACCACCGGCGATGTGGAGGAACTGGCCGCGACCTATAATGCCGCGTCGGAGCAGATCAAAGATGCCGTGATCGGTCTTCCCAGGGAGATCCTGGGCTTTGATGCAAGGATCTCACGGATCCTCTCGCGCTGGGCACAGATCCCCGTGGAAGAGGGGTATATCAAGATGAGCGTGGAGCGGGAGATCAAGCTCGCCGAACGCCTGGAGACGATGTCCGACAACAAGGACCTGATCTATGATTTCGTGAATTTCAAATTCGATGAGGAGGAGCCGGCTGTGCTCTTTCTCTGGGAGGAGTGCTTTGTCCGGGTGCTGGACGGAGAAAATCTCGAGGATGTGGACATCGAGTACTACGCGGATGAGAGCACAATGGCGGGGCTTGAACTGATCTACCGGGAGTATGACCTGCTCTACAACTGCGTCCGCTATGTGAATCCGGTCTCCCCGAGACTCGAGGAGATCCAGCAGCGCCGCCGGGAGATCACGAACAAGCTGATGAAGCTGCTCGAGGAACAGGGCTTTGAGGGGCGAAAGTGCAAGCGCTGCGGCCGCTCACTGCCGATGGGCTATCGCTATGGGGTCTGCGAGCAGTGCTTTGACAGGCGCCGCCGCGGTGGGCACCGCAGCAGACGATGAAGCGGCGGGTAGACAAATTGGAACCGGTGATGTGGCAGGCGGGCAGGGGCTAGGACAGTTTCAGACTCACTTCGCCCGCGTTCAGTGCGGCTTCCGTGCCGTCATTGTATCGCACAAGGAGCCGGAGCTGTTCGTCGAGGCCCAGGACTGCGGCTTCCCGGGGATCAGTTTCTGAGAGAACGAGGATCCGCCGGCCGGTGAGAAGGCTGCGCCGGCGGTAGTCCGCTTCATAATCCGGGCGTCCGCCCGTGAGGATCCCATAAAATCTGTTCAGGAATTCCGCCGCCAGGCGGCTGCGCGCACCGGGTTCGACGCGGGTTCGGATGGCGCCTGCGATCTCTGCGATCTCCGCGGGAAATCCGTCTTCCGGTTCGTATACATTAAAGCCTGCGCCCAGAATGATCCGGTCCGGCCTGCCGGTCGTTGGCGATGTGAGGGCTTCGGCGAGGATGCCGCACACCTTTCTTTCTTCCATGTAGATATCATTCACCCATTTGATCCGCGCTTCCCTGCCGGATACGGCTTCGGCCGCCTCCGCTGCCGCGACGGCGCTCATCGTTGTCACGGAGAGTGTCCGGGCGCTGTCCTGCGCCTCCGCGTTCGTCAGGATGCTCATGTAGAGACCCGTACCTGCGGGAGAATGAAAGCTTTTGCCGCTCCTGCCGCGGCCTGTCGTCTGTCTGTCCGCGATCAGAACCGTGCCTGCCGGCGCACCGGCGAGAGCCTTTTCCTTAAGCAGGGTATTGGTGGAGGAAACCTCCGGGAGGACTTCGATCCGCAGTGCAGAACAGGCGGGGCCCAGATACTCCCGGATCCCGCCCGCTGTCAGTTCGTCAAAGATCCTGTCAGCCATCAGCTGCGGTTCTTTTTGCCGGAGGCGACAAACAGAATGATGCAGAGAACACCCAGCACGACGGAGATCCCGCCGTAAAGGATGCCGAAGAAGCCGACTCCGCCAAGCAGATGCTTCGCGGCAACGGTGACGGATTCACCGGCGGAAGCCGCGGCGCTGCCGATCGCTTCCGGCAGCACGAAGGCGCTGACGATCACGGCAATGACAGTCAGAACGCCTGAGGACAGGAAGGCCAGACCGGGTGCGATGAGACTCCTCAGGAACCGGCCGCACGCGAAACAGATCGTCAGGATCAGCATGATCACGATCAGGACGATCAGCAGGATCGAAAACCAGGGGGCGAACAGCAGGCGGATCAGCAGCAACTCAGCATTTGAGAACGAGTTCTTGACATAGTAGTCCTTGAGTCCTTCCTTATCGTCGTCCGTGATCACGATGTACTCGTCGCCCAGATTCGGGATCCCCAGATCGTTGCCGATGGCATTGAACAGGTTCAGGAGATCCTTGTCGGTGATCCTGCCGTCTCCTTCATCATACAGGACGGCATTCAGGTAATCCGCGGTATGCGAGGAGAACCAGTCCCTGACCTTTTTCGAGGAGAGCGCGTCGTTGATCGATGAGGAATCCAGATCATAGTAACCCCTGACCGACGCGGGGAGATCCGTGAACATTTCTTCCAGACCGTCCGAAAGGGGCGTGTCCGCCGGCACGCCGGGGAGCAGTCCTCCCAGAGGCAGACTCCCGATATCCATGCTGTTTACCGCTCTGCGGACCCGGTCCGTCGACAGCCCCTGCCGGATGGACTGCACGAGGAGCAGGAGGGTGAGCAGGAAAAAGGTGAGAACGGCAAAGAGTGCGGCAAGCCCCTTTTTCGGCCTGCGTACGGGCTTCGGGGCTCTGGGTGTGTGCTCGCGGGGAGACCTGCCCCCGGATGTCACTGCGGGGCCGACCGTGGGAGCAGCGGCTCCGGGTGCCGGTCTGCCGCATTTGGCGCAGAATTTTGCGTTTTCTTTGGGGAACGGTGTTCCGCAGTAGGCACAGAATTTCGCAGACATGAGTGATCTCCCTTATCCTTTCTGATCAATGCCCGCGGCCAGGATTCCGGCGCGGAGCATGGCACTTTTCAGTACCGGTCCGAGCATGGCGACCAGCACGATCTTGGCGGCCGCGGTGGGCAGGAACGGCAGGACACAGCCGGCAAGGGCCGCCGAAAGCGGTGCCTGCGCGGCAAACATATACCAGAGGGTTCCGGCTGCATAGTTGATCAGGGCGCCCAGGAGCAGTCCGCTCCATCTCGCGCAGATCCGGACCGCTCTGCCGTATTTTTTATCGTCATGGATCTCCTCACCAAGGCCGGCGAGATATGCCATGAGCGGGAAAGAAAGCAGGAAGCCGCCCGTGACGCCGAATACCATGCCGATCCCGCCGCGAAGCCCCGCGAGGACCGGTATGCCGACCGCGGCCAGCAGGAGATACAGAACTGTCGACCAGGTACCTTTGCGGGCTCCCAGCACGATGCCTGCCAGCGGCACGGCAAAGGTCTGCAGCGTCATGGGGACGCCTGCGGGCATCGGTATGCTGATCTGCGCGAGCACGCTGATCAGGGCCGTAAATACGGCGATATAACAGAGGTCTCTGGTTGTGATCTTTTGCCTGGTCATGATGCTTTCACCTCGGGATTTTTTGCTTTCTCTGTTTCCCTGCGGATGACGAGAGGCCAGAAGACCAGTGCGAACATAGCCAGCAGGAATCTTGCGATGAAATTGCCCCAGTGCTTGCCCATCCACAGGACCAGAGTCGCGGGACCGAACCACTGCTTCCAGGAGAACGCGATCGCTCCGCCGATGGCGACAAGGATCGGGAGATTTGCCGCGCCCTCAGGGATCTTATAACGGATATAGTGGCGCTCGATATAGCTGCCGATCAGGAAACCCAAAAGTCCGCCGCAGGCTTTGAAGGAGTCGTTCATCATGTCCTGGGGATCAACCAGGAGCTTGCCGTCAACGTAGTCCAGGGGATAGGGCTTGAACATGATGTAGAACAGTGCGGCGATCACGAGGAAGATTCCGGCCAGCGTGAGGCGGTCGATCAGTTTTTCGTTGTCACCGACCTTTCTCTGGAAGATCCCGACGAGGGTGATGAGTACAGCGGTAGAGCCAAAGCCGACAAGTACATCCTGCGGTGTATGCACGCCAAGGAAGTTGCGGGAAAAGCAGGTCAGGAACAGCAGTACCCCCAGCAGGACGGCGAGCCAGCGGCGCTTGTTTTTCTGCCATGCGATCGCTGTCCCGTAGTGCATGGTCGCGTTCGTGGAATGACCGCTGGGAAATGAGTAGCCGGTCGCCGCGACCTTGGAATCCCCGGCGGGTTCGATCAGCTCCGACCGGATCCAGGGACGGTAGGCACAGACGGTGAGCTTGATCAGGCCGTTGATGATCTCTCCCAGATAATAGGTCATTAAGAAGCGGTAGCCCCACTTTCTGTCGGCCGCCCAGAAGACAATGAAAGGAAGGAACGGCAGAAGATCCACGGCAAACTTGGACAGCGCATTAAAAAACTCATCAAGGACGCCGCCTGTCGCACTTCTGAGGTCCTGCAGCAGCAGTAAATACTGAATATCTATATCCATTTGGCACCTCCTTACAGACAATCCATTATTATACTCCGAATGGCTTTGGATGGCAAATACTGGTGTGGGGGCATGTCTGCGGGTGTGGAGGATATGTCTGCGGGGGGCGGCACTGTTCGCCCCGGCGGTAAAGGGAGCCAGATCCGCCAAAACCTGCCGCGCTGGCTCCTCGGCGTCCGGCATTTTTATGGCAAAGGGAGCCGGATCCGCCAAAACCTGCCGCGCTGGCTTCTCGGCGTCCGACATTTTTCCTTTTGAAGAGAGATTTGGGCGAAAATGAGGGGAAAGGTTGAAAAACGCCCAGGACGTCGGCGTGAAGGGGGGAGATTGGGCGAAAATGAAGAAAAAAGGCGAAATGCGCCCAAGAGTCCTGCAGAGGTTTCCATTGCCGTGAAGAAGCTGTGAAGAAGACATGAGGAGAGCGCGAGAAGAAGAAGAAAAATGTCATTGACCTTTTCATAGGATTCTGATAGACTGCCTTATGTACGAAATCTGCAGAAAGCGAGGTGATCATTTATGCGTGTAATGACAGCAGGATATACAGTTGAATATCGCGGGATGACCTCGGTTTGTGCGTATCGGCACTGAACAGATCTGCGGAGTTTATAATTGATCGTTTGACCGTGGCGTTTCTGTCACGGTCTTTTTCTGCTCTCTGCCTGCTTCAGGCTGCTGATCGCAGGGTCTTCCGGAATCACGGAACAAAAACATCATGAACAACTATGAAACGGAGAGATAACGAGATGCATATGAACAGCGAAACAGAAACAAAGAAGGAACATCGGCAGAATGAGGAACATCGGCAGAATGAGGAACAGCGCGGAAGGATCGCCTGTGTCAGCAGGAATCAGTACAGGATCCTGTTTGACGGGCAGGAGATACCGGCCAGGCTGGGAGGAGGCTTTTATGACGAGAGTCCGGAAAGGTTTCCGGTCGTCGGCGACTATGTGACATTTTTCTACAACAGGAGCGGGGATTCCGTGATCCGGTCGGTCTGCGAGAGGAGCAGTTTTCTGCAGAGACCGGATCAGGCCAAAACGGGAGTCATGCAGTACATGGCCGCCAATGCGGACTATACCTTTATTGTCACGGCACTGAATCATGACTACAGCTATAACCGGATCGCGAGATACGCAAGCGTCGCGCTTCAGGGAGGTTCGGTTCCTGTCGTCATCCTGACCAAGGCCGATCTCTGCGATGATGCGGACAGGTATGTAAAAGAAGCGGAAACAATCTCGGATAAAGTCAGAGTGCACGCGATCTCCGCACTTCGCGGTATCGGCATGGACGCCCTTAAGGAGTACTTCGTCCCCGGGAAGACGATCTGTCTCCTGGGGTCTTCGGGCGCGGGAAAATCCACGCTGATCAATGCCGTTACGGGGGAAGAGATCATGGAGACATCGGAGGTCAGGGAATCGGATTCCAAGGGAAGACATACCACGACCCACAGGCAGCTTCTCATGACCGGTGACGGTGTCTGCATCATCGATACCCCCGGCATGCGTGAGATCGGGATGGCCGGAGTTCAGGAGGGGATCGAGGACACCTTTTCGGATATCCTCGAGCTGGAAAGCCGCTGCAGGTTCAGTGACTGCAGGCATAAGACAGAACCCGGCTGCGCGGTCAGGGCCGCGATCGAGAGCGGGGAGCTGTCCGCGGATAGATATGAACTCTACAGAAATCTGGGCGCCGAAAATACGCGCAATTACGCCAAAAAGAAGGAGATCTCCAAATGGGCGAAGGCGTACAGAAAGGCGTCCCGGAAGGGAATGTTCCCGGACTGAGCATCGCGGGAGCAGCAATGCCGGCGGCGGGGGCAGTGCATCCGGCCGCCGGAACAGCAGTTTTTTCTACAGCTGCAGGCCTCTGTCCTCTTCGAAGCCGAGCATGATGTTCATGCACTGGATCGCCGCGCCGGACGCGCCTTTGCCGAGGTTGTCGAACTGCGAGGAGAGCACGATGCGCTCGTCGTTGCCGGAGATGTAGATATTGAGCCCGTCCCAGCCGGAGCACTGATTGCACGGGAGGAATTTGCGATCTTCCTCACGGAGGACATGGATGAACTTTTCGCCCGCGTAATACTCCCGGAAGAACTCATACATGCCCTGTACGCCCTGCACGCCTTTGACGTATTCTGCATAGAGCGGGATATTGACGACCATTCCGGAGTAGTAATCCGCGATGATGGGGGAGAACAGGGGCTTTCTCTTGAGTCCCGCGATGAGCTGCATCTCCGGAAGATGCTTGTGCTCCTGGGACAGGGCATAAAACCTGGGGGCGTCGTATTCGGCGTCCCTGTCGGGATCCTCATACACGGCGATCGTCTTTTTTCCGGCCCCGCTGTATCCGGAGACGGATGTGACGGCCAGCGGACAGTCGTCCGCGATGATGCCCCTCGCGACCAGCGGATATGCGAGGACCATGAAGCCCGTGGCGTGACAGCCCGGAACGCTGATCCTTTTTCCGGTCCGGATATTTGCGCGGAAGCTCTCCGCCAGCTCGGGCAGGCCGTAGCACCATCCCTCGGCGGTCCGGTGGGCGGTCGAGGAATCGATCAGCCGCACGTTTTCGTTTTCCACCAGGGAAACGGATTCCCGCGCCGCGTCGTCCGGCAGGCACAGAAACGTGATATCCGACATGTTGATCAGCTTCTTTCTCTCCGCGAGATCCTTTCTCTTTTCCGGGTCGATCCGCAGGATCTCGATATCGTCTCTTGCGGCGAACCGCTCATTGATCCGCAGGCCGGTCGTTCCTTCACTGCCGTCGATAAACACTTTTTTCATGGTCTTCTCCTTGATCCCGATACTGATACGGGTATGTGGCTTTCTCTTTCTGCCGATTGTACTTCAACAGGGATATTTACGCAACAGGATCCTTGCTTTTGACTGCAGGTTTCCGATGAGCGGGCGTTCCCTGCGCGGGCGGAGTATTGCCATTTGCACCCCGAAATGGTATTTTAAAAGGCAAGAGTTTTCGGTTCCGGATCTGTCAGCCAAGGAGAAGATCGCACCTGATGAAGCATAAGAAGAGGAAGATCGCGGTTGTCATCACCATCTGGCTTATGGTGGTCGTCGTTTCGGCGTGTATCGTATCGACGACGTTTACGTATGTTTCCATGCTCAGACAATCGGAAGACCGGACCATCGACATGGTTCGGAATAATGTAGAGGATGTCAGTATCGACATCGAAGAGATGGCCGCAGAGTCCATCCTTTCCTTTATGGATGAGCTTATGGAGGTGATCCCTTCGGCGAATGCGGAGGACCCTGACAGTCTCATGCAGGAAATGCGGAACGCATACACCAGAGAGTCCGGCGTCGAAGTCAATGTGGTCGACACCAGAGGCATCATCACGATGTCCTCGGTTCCCGAGTACGTCGGTTTTGATATGCATCAGGGGGAGCAGTCCTCCATGTTTCTCGTACTTCTGGATGGAAGCACACAGGAGGTGGTCGATGAGCTCCGTCCCATCTCCTATGACAACAAGACGCTGATGAAATACGCCGGGAGACGGTTTGCGGACGGAAGCGGCTTTCTGGAGGTAGGACTATCTGAGGACATGTACTATGAGCAGATCAGGATGTGGGGCAGATACGCCGCGACAAACCGGCGCATCGGTGAAGACGGATATCTGCTTGTCTGCAACAGCGAGCTGGAGATCCTGAACAGCTTTCACAATGCAGCCTCCGGTCTGGTGATCAGCGATGTCGGGATCGAGATCGATCCTGCCAGGGAGTATCACTTTGAAAATCTGAAATGCGATGTGTTTGACGAGCCTTCCTATGTGAACATCAATGAGCAGAGCGGGATCTATGTGATCGGTGTCTGCCCGGTGAGCGAGTCTGCCGACAGTGTTGAGACCATGATCCGGGCCGCCGTCATCATGGAGATCTTTCTGTTCGGTATTCTGTTTGTACTGCTGTACATCCTGCTCAAAAAACGGATCGTCAGCAATATCGTCAAGGTCAATCATGCACTCCATGAGATCACGGAAGGCAATCTGGACGAGCGCGTCGATGTCCGTGACACGTATGAGTTTGATGAGCTGTCCACGGACATCAATGAGACCGTTGACAGGCTCAAGGATTATATCGCGGAGGAGGCGGCCAGATTCGACGAGGATCTTACGGTGGCCAAGACGATCCAGAACTCCGTCCTGCCGGGTGTCTTTCCGCCTTTTCCGGAAAAGACTGAATTTGAACTGTTCGCGAGCATGCATGCCGCCAAGGAGGTCGGCGGGGATTTCTATGATTTCTTCCTCCTGGGAGACGATACGCTCGGGTTCATGATCGCGGACGTCTCCGGTAAAAGCATACCGGGCGCCATGTTCATGATGACTTCCAGGGCAGTGATCAGGAGCTTTGCTGAGCGGGGACTTCCGCCGGCGGAGGTGTTCACAAGGGCGAATGAAAAGCTCTGCGAAGGCAATACAGCCGGGATGTTCCTGACGGCCTGGATGGGCTATCTGAACCTTAGGACCGGTGAGATCAGGCTGGCCAATGCCGGTCATAACCCGCCGGTCCTCATTCGTGACGGAAAGGCGGGATATGTGAACCAGAGAGCGGGCCTGGTGCTTGCCGCCATGGAGGATACGGTTTACAGGGAGCAGACGATCAGGCTGAACAAAGGGGATCTGTTCTATTTATATACGGATGGTGTGACGGAGGCAACGAACCAGAACCAGGAGATGTACGGCGAGGAAAGGCTGCAGCAGCTCCTGTCCTTTGGGGAGGAGTATCCTGCGCCATCGGGGACCGGTATCACCGAGGCGGTCTGTAAAACGGTAACGGAGGATCTGAACCGTTTTGTCATGGGAGCGGAGCAGTCGGATGATATCACGATGCTCTGTATCAGATACATCGGCGAAGAGGAACATACAGACGGAGCAGCGTCTTAACGATCAGGGACACAGGAGGAAGAGATGAGCTGATGAACAGAAGCAGCCGTTTCGCATTGATAGCGGTCACTCTGCTGGCCATGGCGCTGGTCCTGCTCGCCGGGCTCTCCGGTGCTCCGGACAGGAACTGGGACAAGTGGGGGAGGCACGAGAAACAGTACGAGGAGCTGACCGACGCGCTCCTGTCCGGACAGCTGGCTCTCAAGGAGACACCGGCCGCGTTTCTTGCGGAGACGGACAATCCCTATGATCCTGTGGAGCGGAGCGTTGCCGCCGCAGAGGCGGATTCCTATGCGCTGATCGATACCGCCTACTATAATGGGAAATACTACACGTATTTCGGCGTGACGCCGGCGCTGCTTCTGTACCTTCCCTTCCGGATCGTGACGGGCCGCATGCTTCCGACCTGGGCCGCGGTGATCTTTCTCGGCGTTCTTACCGTGCCGGCCTGCTTTTTCTTTGTTTTCTCGCTCAGGAAAAGGTATTACGCGGAGAGCAGCGGCGCTGTTGGCATCCTGCTGGGGATCCTCCTCGTGGGCGCTGTGGGACTGCCGTATCTGACGGCATTCTGCACCACCTACAGCATGCCGGCTGTTATGGGCCTTTTTCTGTCGCTGACAGGTCTGGGGATCTTCCTGAGAGCCGAACGGCCGGACGGCACGCTGCGACGTCCCTGCCTGCTCGCCGGCAGCGTTCTGCTGGCACTGACCATCGGCTGCCGTCCGGTGTTTGCCGCTTCATATCTGCTCCTGTTTCCGATCTTCCTGGGGGCGATCCGCAGAGGCGCATTTTTCCGAAGAGAAAAGGCATCGTTGACCAACACGGTCATAGTCCTGGTCCCCGCGCTGCTGCTGGGCTCCGGGTTCCTGACATACAACTATCTCAGGTTCGGCAATCCGCTGGAATTCGGGTTCCGCTATCTGTTTACCACAAGCGACCTGCTGCACAGCCATCTGTCGGTCGGGGCTAGTGTTGAAAGCGCCCGCCTCCTGCTCCTGCAGACGCCCGATCTGTCGACGCATTTCCCGTTCATGGTGATATTTGACTATTTTGGTCAATATGCATCAGAACTCTATGTAGAGCCGCTTTTCGGAGGGCTTCTGCCGCTGCATCCGTTCCTGGCGGCGGGACTGCTGCTCCTGATCCCCACGATGCTTTTCAGCTGTGTGGTAAAAGAGAAAGAGGAAACGCCGGCCGCCGGCAGCCCGGAGCAGAAAAAAAAAGCCGCCCCCTGGGGGCTGGCTCTGCTTTCACTTATTGTTGCGGGAGTCATTCTTGCGACAGATGCTTCGATCGCCGGTGTCTCCCAGCGCTATGAATCGGATTTCGCGCTGTTTGTCTTTCTCCCGGCGACCGTCTCGTTCCTCACGCTTTATGAAGTCCTTTCAGACCGGCGCTTGTGCCGGATCCTCCTGATCGTTTTCCTGCTGCTCCTTACCTGTGCAGAGGTATTCCTGACCTTTGCCTCGATCTGCTGTGACGGCCGTTACTTTGCGATGCGTGACTGGAACCCGTCCGCCTACAACTTCTTAAGAAACGTCATTTTCGGTTTTCTTCCCTGATCCTTTGTGTTTTTTCAGGAGAAGCGCCGCTCTGTCTCCTGCCGTCTGGATCAGTACGCCTGCTGTGATCGCGATGATGCCGATCAGCGAAGCCGCCGCCATGTAATTGCCGGGGGCCGGTTCCGCGCGGTACAGATGCGCGAGCAACGCCCAGAAGATCACCTGATGAAGCAGATAGATATAGAGCGACGCGTCCCCGATGGCTTTCAGCACAGCGCAGGGGATCCCGGCCAGGAGTCGGATAATCCGGTTTCTGATCTCACAGGCAAGGGACACCGCAAGGAAAGATACAAGCGAGAAAAAGACATTGACTGTCAGTTCCCAACCATAGGCGTCCTCTGCTCCGCTCCCGCCGTTTTTCAGCATCATCTGCCAGGTAAAAAGAAGACCGGCTAAGGACACGGCAAGCGCGATCAGACGCAGCGTGCGCCATTTCTTTTTCGCGGGCATCAAAACATCTTCCAGAGCACCGTAATAGATCCCGATCAGGAATGCCGCATTGGAGAGCGTCCAGAAATCGATATGCCCCGAATGAAACAGATAGGCCGTGTACAGGACAACGAACATCATGATCAGCGGAAACCGAAGTCTTTTCCTGTTCAGGGAGAAAGCGATCATAAACAGGATATACAGGACGAGGATCACACGGATGAACCAGAAGGAGGCAGCCGTCAGCCAGTCAAAGACCGCTCCCCCAAGGCGTCCTTCGGCGTACGCGTTCCCCCATTCCCCGCTGTAGACGTTGATCAGAAAAGCAATGATCAGGTAGGGCAGGTACACGTTTTTGATCCGCCGAAAAGCGAAAGACAGCGTGATCGCCCTTCCGTTTTTTGCGCGGCTTTTTTCGACGCTTTTATATAGACCATAGCCGGATGCCAGCAGGAACAGATCGACGCCCAGAGGTCCCCAGGTGACGAGCAGCGCCTGTGTTCTGAGGTGCACCACGGAAATCCCTGCATAATTCATCCACTCGGAGAGATGGCTTGCCAGCACGATCAGCATGCCGATCCCGCGGAGGACGCCGGTGCTTCTGCGCGAGATCATTCCGCAGCGCTCTTCAGCGGGATCCGCAGTTTTTTGGAGGAAAGACGCCCGCGGCGCTCAGTCCCGTCCAGCTCATGGATGACGACCTGCCGGCCTTCACCGGGATCGGAAGAGATCAGATACAGCGCGCCGTCCTTCACCCGCGCTTTCACGGTGAATACCGTCTTTCCGTCCGTATCCGGGATCTCACAGGTCATCTCCTGACCGTCCTCCGGCAGGAAGCAGTGCAGAGTCATGCCCTGCGCATAGTCGTAGTCGGGCTGGCTGTCGCACGCGCCGATCGCCAGAATGCTCCCGCCGCGGACAAAGAGCGGCAGATGGAAGTAATCATAGGTGCGCTCATAGAAGCGTCCGCCCTCCAGGATCTCGTCGTCCAGCAGGTTCTTCCAGCGGCCCTGCGGCAGATAGAAGCTGACACGCCCCTCGTCATTAAAGATCGGCGCCACGAGCAGGCTTTCGCCGAGCATATACTGCATATCCAGATATCTGCACGCGGGATCGCCCGGGAATTCGAATGCCATCGGCCGCAGCATCGGCGTGCCCTTTTCATGCGCGATGACCGCCATCCGATACAGATACGGCATCAATCGGCATTTCCATTCGGAAAAGGTGCGGAGCACCTCGCAGCTCTCCTCGTCAAAGACCCACGGCACGCGATAGGTGTCGGAGCCGTGCAGCCTGGAGTGCGTCGACAGGAGGCCGAACTGCACCCAGCGCTTGTAGAGGTCCGGCGTCGCCGTTGATTCAAAGCCCGAGATATCATGGCTCCAGAACGCGAAGCCGCTCATAGCAAAGGACAGACCGCCGCGCAGCGATTCCGCCATGGAGGCGTAACTCGCGAAGCAGTCGCCGCCCCAGTGGACCGGGAACTGCTGGCACAGAGCCGTTGCGCTCCTGGCGAAGAGGACGGCTTCCTTTTTCTCCTCGCGGAGCGTCTCAAAGACGAGCCGGTTGTACAGATAGGTGTAGTAATTGTGCATGGCCTCCGGGTCGCTGCCGTCGTAATAGACGACATCCGTGGGAACCCTTTCGCCGAAATCGGTCTTGAGGCAGTCGACGCCCAGGGAGAGCAGTTTTTTCAGCTTGTCCGCGTACCACAGGCAGGCATCCGGGTTGGTGAAGTCCACGACAGCGAGTCCCGGCTGCCAGTTGTCCACCTGCTTGACACCGCGGCCGTCCGCACGCTGCAGGAAATAGCCGTGTATCATGCCCTCGTCGAACATCTCCGTGTTCTGCGCCACATAGGGATTGATCCAGCAGCAGATCTTGAGTCCCTTTTTATGGTAGCGCTTGAGCATGGCCTTGACGTTGCCGAAGGATTCATCCCAGACAAAATCGCACCAGTGCAGGCCGCGCATCCAGAAGCAGTCAAAATGGAATACTTTGAACGGGATCCCGCGCTCCTGCATGCCGTCGATGAGTCTGCCGGTCGTCTTTTCGTCGTAATCGGGCTTGAAGCTTGTGGAAAGCCACAGACCGAAGCTCCATGCGGGCGGCAGGGCAGGGCGTCCGGTGAGCGCGGTGTAATTCTCCATGATCTCTGCCGGGGTCTCGCCGTAAAGCAGGTGGTAGCGGAGCTGCTCGCCGGGTACCGTAAAGTTTACATATTCGACTTTTTCGCTGCCGACCTCCAGGGAAACGTGCGCGGAGTGATCGATGAACACGCCGTAGTTTTCGCTCGTCATGTAGAACGGAATGTTCTTATAGGAAACATCGCTGGCTGTGCCGCCGTCCTCGTTCCAGAGATCGACGGTCTGACCGTTCTTCACAAACGGCGTAAAGCGCTCTCCGAGACCGTATACGGTCTCGCCGGGCTTCAGGGACAGCTCGGCGAACACATAGGGCTCATAGTCCGCCTTGAAGTAGTTGTATCCGGGACGCATGCTGGAAGGAAGCTTGTCCCAGCGGACATAGCCGGTGTTGCGGAAGCCCGCGCCGGTAAGAGGCCTGCCGCCCGCTTCAAAGCGGTAGCTGCCGGTCGCTCTGTCCACGCGTACCGTAAGACGTCCGGCTGTCATGACGGCTTCCTCGTCGGTGACCGTGATCTCCGGCTTCACGGGTCGGAAATTCAGCGGAAAGCGCGGCTCGGCGCTGTCATAGCCCTCGTGATGCGTGATGACAACTTCGATGTCATCCGGCCCCACGGCGATGAAATCCATCAGCAGCACCGTGAGATCCAGCATATCCGCGCGGGATCTGATCGGCCGTTCGGGTGCGATGATACGCATCCCTTGAGCCGAGGTCTCCACATCGAACCCCTGTGAAACATAAGAGATCTGTGCTCTTTCCGAACGCAGCCAGTATCCTTCCGTAAATTTCATGATTCCCCCTTTTTTCTGTGCGGCAGGCGCCGCACGCATGTCGGTGAATGATACTTTATTTTATCATATCGGGTTGCCGCTCTGCAAAATAATTGGATAAGCGGCTGCTGAAATGCTATAATAACTCTCGGCAGTCGTTTTATCAAAAGGAGAGGGACTGGCTATGGCACAGGATAACAGAAAAAGTTTACGGACTGTACTGGAAGCGGAGATCGCGATCAAACCGATCGGGAGCAATGTCTACGGGACACCGATGCTGGTGGAGATCGAAAATGTGTCCAAGAACGGGATCGGCTTCATCTGTGATGGCGTGCTGGAGACCGGTAACACCTACGAGGCCAGCCTGAAGATCTGGACCGATGAGACACTGGAGGTGTTCCTCAAGATCGTCCGCTGTGATCAGGTCGGCAACCGCTTTGCCTACGGCGCGATCTTTATCGGCATGTCCGATGTGGACGCCGGACGGATCGAAACCTATCAGACCATTCTGAACATGAAGGGTCAGGAATGACCGCTTGCCCGTTCGGGCGGCAGACGCGTTTTTGACGCTCAGACGGTTCCTGTGGTATAATACAGGCACTTGTCGACATTTTCATACAAAGGAGGCATGAGAGATGAGAAGGATCGGACTGCTTACGAGCGGCGGTGACTGTCAGGCTCTGAACGCCGCGATGCGCGGCGTGGTCAAATGTCTGGCTCACAGTGGCGAGGAGATTGAACTGTATGGCTTTCTGGAGGGATACAAGGGTCTCATCTATTCCAAATTCCGGATCCTGACCTCCCTTGATTTTTCCGGGATCCTGACGCGCGGCGGCACGATCCTCGGAAGTTCCCGCATGCCCTTCAAGAATATCCGCGAACCCGATGAAAAGGGACTGGACAAGGTCGAGGCGATGAAGCAGAACTACTACAAGCTGCAGCTTGACTGTCTGGTCGTCCTCGGCGGCAACGGCTCCCAGAAGACGGCGAACCTCCTATCCCAGGAGGGACTGCATATCGTCTCCCTCCCCAAGACCATCGACAATGATCTGTGGGGGACGGACATGACCTTTGGCTTCCAGAGCGCCGTAGAGATCGCGACGGACGTCATCGACCGGATCCACACGACGGCGGACTCCCACGGCCGTGTCTTTATCGTCGAGGTCATGGGCCACAAGGCCGGCTGGCTGACGCTCAACGCCGGTATGGCCAGCGGCGCCGACATCATCCTGATCCCGGAGATCCCGTACAGCATCGACAAGATCTGCGAAGCGATCGAGGCCCGTGAAAAGAGAGGCAGCCACTTCACGATCCTGGCGGTGGCAGAGGGTGCGATCTCCAAGGAAGACGCCAAACTGTCCAAAAAGGAGTATAAGGAAAAGCTCGCGAACCGCAAGCATCCTTCCGTCTCCTATGAGATCGCGCACGAGATCGAAAAGCGCACCGGACGCGAGGTCCGTGTGACGGTACCCGGCCACATGCAGCGCGGCGGCACACCCTGCCCGTATGACCGCGTGTTCGCAAGCCGTCTCGGTGCCGAGGCGGGACGCCTCATCCTCAAGGGTCAGTACGGCTTCATGGTGGCCTACAAGAATCGCGAGATCGTCAAGGTGCCGCTGGAAGAGGTCGCCGGCAAGCTCAAGACCGTCGATCCGGAAGCCAGTATCATCAAGGAAGCCAAAATGCTCGGCATGAGCTTCGGCGACTGATCCGTTCCCATGTCCTATCTGGCACTTTACCGAAAATTCCGTCCCCGCACCTTTGACGAGGTTCGGGGACAGGATCATATTGTCACGACGCTGCGCAACCAGATCACGGCAGGCCGCTTCGGCCATGCCTATCTGTTTGTCGGCACGCGCGGAACAGGGAAGACGACCGTAGCCAAGATCCTGGCACATGCCGTCAACTGCGAGTCGCCGGTGAACGGTTCTCCCTGCGGTGAATGCGCGGTCTGCAAAGCGATCGCCTCGGGTGCATCCCTCAATATCGTGGAACTGGACGCCGCTTCCAACAACGGCGTGGACGACGTGCGCCAGATCATCGACGAGGTGGAATACTCCCCGACGATCGGGCGGTACCGCGTATACATCATCGACGAGGTGCATATGTTCACCAAGGCGGCGTTCAACGCGCTGCTCAAAACGCTCGAGGAGCCGCCGGAACACGTGATCTTTATCCTGGCGACGACCGAGGTGCAGCAGATTCCCGTGACGATCCTCTCGCGCTGTCAGCGCTATGATTTTCACCGGATCACGCTGGATGTGATCAGGGACCGCCTCGTGGAGGTCGCGGGTGCGGAGGGGATCCGTGCCACGCAGGAGGCTTTTTCCTATATCGCTCGTATGGCGGACGGTGCGATGCGCGACGCGCTTTCCCTGCTGGATCAGTGCGCGGCGTTCCACTACGGCGAGGAACTGACCATCGACATGGTGCTGGATGTGCTCGGTGCAGTTGAGGTCGAGGTCTACGGCAGGCTCCTGGAGGCTATCCTCTCCGGTGATATCGGCGCGGCGCTTGACAAGATCGATGAGGCGGTCACTGACGGGCGCGATCTGGTTCAGTATGTTTCCGATTTTATCTGGTATCTACGCAATCTGATGCTGATCCAGGCCGCGGGCGACGCAAGCCGCCTGACGGATGTGTCCACGGATAACCGCGAGGCGCTTATGACTATGGCGGGGCGCGTGTCGGTGGATCAGCTTCTTCGCTATATCCGCATCTTTTCCGAGCTCTCCTCGCAGATCCGTTATTCCATGCAGAAGCGCATCCTGGTAGAGACAGCGCTGATCCGGCTGCTCCGTCCGCAGACGGAAGGAACTTCGGGGGAACTGGGCGAACGGATTGCCGAGCTCGAGGGGCGTAATGACAGAAATGAACAGCAGCTTCGTACGCTGATGGACAGGATCGCGAGCGGGACATTCACGGCCGCGCCTCCTTCTGCAGCGGTTACTGAGCAGGCAGCTGCGGAGGATCGGACGGCGAAACTTAAGGAGCTTGCAAAAGCGCTTCCGGAGGAAGTGCGGCAGGTGATCGACAGACGGCGCGAGATCATTGCGCGTGTGGAGTCCCCGGCCCTCAGGGCGGAGCTGGAACGCTGCGGCCTGCAGGTGGATGGATCGGGGGCTTTGGTGGTCGAGTCGGATTCTCCGGTGCTCTATAAAAAGGATAATGACGGTACCGAAGGCCCTGCCGCGCAGATCCGCGGCGCGATCGCGGACGTGATCGGCAGGGATGTCGAGGTCCGGATCATTTCGCCCGGAAGCGCGGGGGCTTCGGGAGAGAGACTTTTCTCGGCGGATGACCTGTTCCGTGAGATCAGGGCAAACGTGGAGATTGAGGACTGATACCAGAAACGAGGAGGTTAACATGGCAAAGAGAGGCGGATTTCCGGGCGGCGGTGCGATGCCCGGCGGCTATGCGAATATGCTGAAGCAGGCACAACGCATGCAGCGGCAGATGGAGCAGAGCCAGAAGGAACTGGAGGAAAAGGAATACACGGCCAAAGCCGGCGGCGGAGCTGTTGAAGCGACAGTCACGGGCGGCAAGGCACTCAAAAAGATCAAGATCTCGCCGGACGCGCTGGATCCCGAGGATGTTGAGATGCTCGAGGATATGATCGTCGCGGCGGTCAGTGAGGCACAGGGGATGGCGGACGCTGAGAGCGAGGCGCTGCTCGGCAAGATGACCGGGGGCCTTCCTTTTTGAACCTGTACAGCGGACATATCAACAAGCTGATCGAGGAACTGGCTTCACTCCCGGGGATCGGAGATAAATCCGCCGGGCGCCTGGCTTTTCATATCGTACATATGCCCAAGGACCGGGTGACGCGTCTGGCATCGGCGATCACGGACGCGCGCGAGCATGTGCATCACTGTAAGGTGTGCTGTACGCTGACCGACGACGAGATCTGTCCGATCTGTGCCAACAAGGACCGCGATCATCGGACGATCATGGTCGTGGAGAATACGCGCGATCAGGCGGCCTATGAAAAAACGGGCAAGTACAACGGCGTCTATCACGTGCTCCACGGCGCGATCTCACCGATGCTCGGCATCGGCCCCGGGGACATCCGGCTTGCCGAACTGATGAAACGGCTCGCGGCGGACGATGTGGATGAGGTGATCATCGCGACCAACTCCAGTCTCGAGGGGGAGACGACGGCGATGTATATCAGCAAACTCGTCAAACCTACCGGGATACGCTGTACGCGGATCGCGAGCGGTGTGCCGGTCGGAGGCGATCTCGAGTATATTGATGAAGTGACGCTCCTCAGGGCACTGGAGGGGAGAACGGAGGTCTGAGGGACTTCCATAATAAGGAGGAAAAACAATGGCAGTGAAAAGAGAACACATCGGAGAAGCGAGAAACGGTGAGCCGGTCTACGCCTATCATCTGACGAACAGAAAGGGAATGCGCGTTGTCGTGCTGGGACTCGGCGCGACGCTGCGCGATATCGTTGTACCCGCGGCAGACGGCAGCTTTGTCGATGTCTGCCTGGGACAGGCGGATCTGGCCGGATATTACCGCAACCCGGGAAATCTCGGGGCGGTCATCGGACCCGTCGCAAACCGCACCGCGGGCGGCGTATATACGATCGACGGCACGGAGCACCATCTGCCGATCAATGACAATGAGAACAATCTGCACAGCGACGACGAAGTATTCGGCTTCCAGCGCAAGGTATGGCAGGCACAGGAGGGTGACAGCGAGGTCACGTTTACGATCGAAGTGCCTGACGGCGAGCTGGATTTTCCGGGTAACCGCACCGTATCCGTCACCTATTCGCTGTCCGATGACAACGAGCTCAAACTGCACTATCACGCGACATCCGATGTCAACACGGCGATGAACCTCACGAATCACGTGTATTTCAACCTTCGCGGTCATGACGCTGGCAATATCGGCGATCATATCATGCAGCTGTTTGCTTCACATTATCTTCCGGTCGTGGCGGGCGCGATCCCCACGGGCGAGATCGCTCCGGTCGCGGGAACACCGTTTGACTTTACGCAGCCCAAGGAGATCGGCAAAGAGATCGATGAGAATGTTGAGCAGATTAAGCTCGTCAAAGGCTATGACCACAATTTCTGTGTGGATAACGCGGATCACACGCTCCGCGAGATCGCGGTCACGAGCTGCCCGAAGACGGGGATCACGATGCACACGCTCTCCGATCTGCCGGGCGTGCAGTTCTACTCGGGCAATGCCTTAAAGGTCCCGAAGGGCAAGAACGGCGCTTCCTACGGGATGCGGGATGCCTTCTGCCTGGAGACACAGTATTTTCCGAATTCCCTGAATCAGGAAGGCTTTGAGAAGCCTGTATTCGGTCCTGACCGGGAGTTTGATTCCACGACGGTGTACCGTTTTGGCTGAGGAACCTTCTTATATAGAAAAGATCAGAAGCCACCGTCTGGCGATCATCTACCGGACGGTGCTCATTCTCGTACTTGTCGCGGCAGGGCTTGCGCTGGCGTATTTCTCATGGCGCGACAAGGTCTTTTCCGAGGCGGAGGTGATCCAGACCGCGCAGATCAGTGAGGCCTCGCAGGCGCAGTTCTGCTCGCTCGATGAGTATCTGATCCAGTACAGCAAGGACGGTATCCGCTGCATGAACGCGGACGGCGATGTGCTCTGGAACCAGACCTATGAGATGCAGGCGCCGATCGTCCGGACCTGCAGAAAGATGATCGCCGCGGGAGACTACAACGGTCATATCATCTATGTGGCGAGCACGGACGGCCCGATGGGTACCATTGACACCAATCTCCCGATCCGCTCGTTCTGCGTCGCGTCGCAGGGCGTTGTCGCGGCTGTCCTCGATGATCAGGACATCGCCTGGATCTATCTGTATGACGCGCAGGGCAATACGCTCGCCAGCTTCAAGACGACGATGGGCGACAGCGGCTATCCGCTGACGGTCGCCATTTCCCCGAACGGCGAGCTGGTCGGCGTATCCTTTCTTTACGCCAAGGAGGGGAAGATCCGCACCAGCGTCGCGTTTTACAACTTCGGGTCCGTCGGTCAGAACGTGATCGACAATTACGTGTCCGGCTATGATTACACGGGCGTTGTCGCGCCGTTTCTGCAGTTCCTGAGCGACGACGCGGTGTGCGCGGTGGGCGATGACCGCGTCATGTTTTACGCGGGCAGTCAGATCCCCACGAGCCAGGCGGAGCATCTGACGGGCGGCGAAGAGATCGCCGGCGTCTATCACGGCAGTGAACACGCGGCGCTCCTCTTCCACAACAGTACCTCCGAAGGCGCGTACCGCCTGCAGGTGTACGCGAAGAACGGCGACGAAAAGGTGAAGATCTTCTTTGACCAGGATTACGACGACATTCTGCTCCTGTCCGACCGCATCGTGATCTATGGCGCGGATTCCTGGATCATCTATGATATGAAGGGAGATCAGAAATTCGCGGGTGCTTTTGAGACGCCCGTCCGGATCATGATCCCGACCGACATGCGGAATCGTTTCCTCGCCGTGACCGGCAATACCGTCGAAACCCTTGAATTACGCTGATTCCCGGATAATAAAAAAACTTAAGATATTTTTGAAAAAAGTACTTGCAATCGACTGAAACGGATGATAAGATATTAAACGCTCTCGCCCCGAGAGGCAAGAGCGATGAGGAGAGAAATCCGCGACGGTATCATGGTCATCAGGACTCCTCCCACACTGCGTGTGGGCCCCTCCTCATGACGATCCTTGACAACTGAACAGTAATGCAACCCTGAACATATTCCTAAAAGAGGAAAGTTCAGAAGAACAACACTCGAAAAGTAATGAAAGAAACAAGAGACCAGCAAGGTCTTGAAAGGATTTAACGTGAGAGTTTGATCCTGGCTCAGGATGAACGCTGGCGGCGTGCCTAACACATGCAAGTCGAACGAAGCTCTTCAGACGGCGAATTCGTTCAAAGTCTGAAGATGACTGAGTGGCGGACGGGTGAGTAACGCGTGGGCAACCTGCCCTTATCTGGGGGATAGCAGACGGAAACGACTGGTAATACCGCATAAGCGCACGGTAAGGCATCTTACAGTGTGAAAAGATTTATTGGATAAGGATGGACCCGCGTCTGATTAGATAGTTGGTGAGGTAACGGCTCACCAAGTCGACGATCAGTAGCCGGACTGAGAGGTCGGACGGCCACATTGGGACTGAGAGACGGCCCAAACTCCTACGGGAGGCAGCAGTGGGGGATA